>JBBQYL010000057.1:0-25860 GCA_038208735.1 Burkholderiales bacterium | reverse complement strand
CGCGTGGGCTTCGCGTACGCGAGATCGAACACGCCGGGCAGCACGGGCGCGCCGGGGGTCTCGCCGTACAGCACGGAGTGGATGGCCCAGTCGGGGAGGATGCCGCGCGAATCCAGCCAGGGCAACAGCTCGAATACCCATAGGAGTACCTGGCCGAACAGGCCTTCCTCCAGATCCTCGGGGTTGCTCGCGATGCGCCAGCCGGTCGACTCGCTCACAGGATCACGCCGAGCGCGGCCCCTGCACCACCGGGCCGGTGAGGCCGTCGACCCCCGCGGCCCAGAGCGCGGCCGCGTCGTCCACCTCGGTGACGCCCTCGGCGTACACGCGCAGGCCGATGCCGTGCAGCATGCGCACGGTGCCGGCCACGTGCTGCGCGCGCGCCTCGTCGCCGGCCAGGCCTTGCAACATGCTGGCGTCGAGCTTGACGAAGTCGAGGCCCGCTTCCAGCAGGCCGCGCGTCTCTCCCAGGCGCTCGCCGGCGTGTTCCAGGCCGATCTTGGTGCCCGAGCCGTGCAGCTGCTCGGCCAGCTCGCGAACGAGGTGCAGCTGCTTGATGGCGCCGGCCTCGGCCAGCTCCAGCGACAAACCCTTCGCGGCCGCCGGATGCGCCACCACCAGCGCGTGCACGCGGGTGGAGAACGCCGAGTCGGCCAGCGACGACGGGCTCACGTTGATGGAGCGCGGCAGCGAGTCGGCGGCGATGGCCAGCAGCGCGAGTTCGATGGCCAGCAGGTCGACGTCGGCGGTGAGCTGCGCGCGGCGGGCCATCGGCAGCCATTGCGCGGCCGACACCAGCTGGCCGTCGGCGCCCAGGCGCAGGCGCAGCGGCGACTCGTGGTGCACCAGCTCGCCGTTGCGGCCCACCAGCGGGAAGTCGACCAGCTGCGCGCTGCGCTCGGCCAGCGCGGTCTGGATGCGATGGCGCCAGGCGTCCTCGCCAAGCGCCGTGTTGTCGGCGCTGTCGTCCAGCTCCACCGTCCACGGACCGCGGCTCTCCGCGCGCGCCATCGCCTGGTCGGCGGCGGCCAGCAGCGTCGACATGGGCGCGCCGTGGGTCCAGCGCACTGCGCCCACCACGGCGTGCGCGCCGCCGTCGTGCACGCGCAGCAGGCTGCGCAGGCGGGCGGCGACGTCGACGGCCGCTTCGCGCACCGAGTCGACGTCGGGCAGCGCCAGCGCGAAGTCGCTGCCATTCAGGCGGCCCACCTCGGCGGCGGACAGCCGGCGCGACGACTCGATCATGGCCGACGCGGCGTCCTGCAGCAGGCGGTCGGTGGCCGAGCGGCCCAGCGTGCGATTGAGCGACTGCAGCTCCACCAGGCGCACCATCACCAGCGCGCCGCTGGCCGCCCCGTCCTCGCTATCGAGCATCACCTTCATGCGCCCCAGGAAGTGCGCGCGGTTGGACAGCCCGGTGAGCGGATCGCAATGCGCCTGCCGCCGCAGCAGCTCCACCTGGCCGGCCTGTTCGTCGAACATGCCCTTCACGCGGGCCACCATCGCGTTCATGGCACGGGTGACGTTGCGCAGCTCGGGCATGTCGGGCTCGTCGACCGTGACGAAGCGGCGCTCGGTGATGGCGCGGGCCTGGTCGACGGTGCGCAGCAGCGGCACGCGGATGCGGTTGACGCCCACGGTGGAGAAGATGCCCGCGGCGATGACCAGCACGAACAGCACGCCCACGGTGTCGAGCGTGCTCTGCCACAGCTCGTCGTCGGCGAAGGCCGACTGGCTGCGCACCTCGAGGCGCCCGATCTGGCGCCAGCCGTCGCTGACCTGGGCCACGCCATCGGCGGGGGCCAGGCCCAGCAGGCCGACGAACCAGCCCGGCGCGTTCTGCGGATGCGCGTCGCCCTGCTTCTCCACCAGCGTCTTGCCGCCGGAGGCCACGAGGCGGATGCGCTCGTAGAAGCCGGTGTCGAACTGGCTGGAGATGGCCAGCTCCAGCGCCACCGGATCGCCCTTCTGCTGCGACAGCGTGAGCGCGAGCGACTGCGCGGTGTCGTTGTTCTTGAGGTTGAGCTGCGTCTGCAGGTAGTGGCGTGCCGAGTGCACCGACACGCCGATGGCGCCGGCGAACGCCAGCAGCAACGTCACCGACAACATCAACCACACCTGGCGAATCAGCGACATGCGAACTCCTCTTGGCCGATCCGTGCGGATCGGGTGCCGCCCGTGGCGAGACGGGCTTTCATTGGAAACCATCCTGGCGGGCTCGCGTGAGCGATTCGCGCCATTTCGACAACCGGGTCAGCGGGTCCCCATTGGCCCGGATGCTACCAACACCCTGCCACAGGCCTTCCGCATTGAAGCTGAACACGGGCGTCAGGTCGGGCCGCTCGCCGGCGGGGTGGATGCCCGGCTGCAGGTTGTCCAGCACCAGCGGCTCGGCGTCGGGCGTCGGATAGTAGGCCAGCACCATGTGCGCCACGTAGCCGTTGGGCGCGCCCGCGATGCTGGCACGCACGTAGACCATGCGCAGCTTGGCGTGCGACAGGCCCAGCGACGTGAGCGTGAAGTATTTGCCGATCGCGTAGTCCTCGCAGTCGCCGGCGCCCTTGCCGAGCGCCTCCAGCGGGCTGGCCCAGTAGTCTTGCACGCCCCAGTTGTCGATGTCCTCCATGTAGGCCAGGCGCTGGTTGTAGAAGTCGTTGACGGCCTTCAGCTTGGCCGGCTCGTCCTTGCCGGCCAGGCCCGCCATGAGCTGCTGCAAGGCCTTCGTGTTCGCGACGGCGGTCGGGCCGTACTTCTCGGCCGACTTCAGCAGGCGGTCGGGGTCGACGGCCTGCGCCGAGACCACCACCAGTACCAGCGCGGCCAGCGCGCACAGCCACGCCGCGCGCAGCCAGGCCACGGCGCGGCCGGCGCGCCAGTACCGACGTGGCCGGTCGGGCGGGTCGGGCAGGCGTGACGTTTTCACGCTCGGCAGGGCTGGGCAACAGGCTTCGAGGTCCACTCGAATCTATCGGCCGACCCGCCCCGTACTGTAGGGATTGCCCTTCCGGGGCGTCGTCGACACACCACAAATGCGCGACACAATCGAGGGTTGGCTCGAATGAATGGGTGCATACCCTCGTGGGCATGCAAGCGCGCCGAGCTCGGACGCTATCATCGAAACAATTGAAAACATTTCAAAACGGGATACCCCTTTTGCACATGAAAAAGTCGTTCATCTGTCTGAGCCTGCTGACGCTGGCCAGCGGCGCCGCGATGGCGCAAACCACCTCACCGGTGGCTCAATCCGTGCAAAAGGCGATCGAAGGCAACCCCGAAGTTGCAGCCAAGTTCAACGCATTTCGTGCGTCGAACGACGAAATCGATGTCGCTGCCGGCAACTGGCGCCCGCACCTGGACGCCAGCGCCAACGGCGGCAAGCGCACCTACGACAACACCTCCGCGGTGCCGCGCGATCCCCGCTTCTATGAAGGCGGCGTGCGCCTGGAGCTGAGCCAGTTGCTGTGGGACGGCCTGGCCACGCACCACGAAGTCGAACGCCTGGGCCACGCCAAGCTCGTGCGCTACTTCGACTTCCTCGACTCCACCGAGCAGTTCGGCATGGAGGCCGCCAAGGTCTACTACGACGTCGTGCGCTATCGCAAGCTGGTGGCGCTGGCCGAGGACAACTACATCCAGCACAAGGTGTCGTTCGACCAGGTGCAGTCGCGCGTGAGCGCGGGCGTGGGCCGCGGCGTCGACCTCGAGCAGGTGGTGGCCCGCGTGGCGCTGGCCGAGTCCAACCTCGTCACCGAGCGCGCCAACCTGCACGACGTCACCGAGCGCTACGTGCGCATCGTGGGCTCGGTGCCGCCGGCCGACAACGTCAGCGCCGTCTCGATGGTGCGGCAACTGCCTCCCACCGAGCAGGACGCCATGCGCATGGCCGCCCTGCAGAGCCCGTCGGTGGCCGGCGCCATCGAGGGCCTGCGCGCCGCGCGCTCGGCCGCCGCCGGCCGCAAGAGCGCGTTCCAGCCCAAGGTGGAGGCCCACGTGCGCGGCGCCGCGGGCCACAACCTGGACGGCGTGGTCTACGAGAAGCGCGACGCCACCGCCGAGATCGCCCTCACCTGGAACCTCTTCAACGGCGGCACCGACTCCGCCCGCGAGCGCCAGTACGCCAACCTGCTGACCCAGGCGGAGAACCTGCGCGACAAGGCCTGCGTCGACGCGCGCCAGACCGTGGCCATCGCGTTCAACGACGTGCGCAAGCTCAACGAGCAGCTGGGCTATCTCGACCGCAACGTGGTGTCGATCCAGAAGGCGCGCGACGCGTATCGCCAGCAGTTCGACATCGGCCAGCGCAGCCTGCTGGACCTGCTCAACTCCGAAAACGAGCTCTACACCGCCAAGCGCTCGTACGTGCTCGCCGAGGAAGACCTGGCGACCGCCATCGTGCGCACGTACGCGGGCATGGGCACGCTGGTGGCCAGCCTGGGCCTGAAGAAGCCCGACGCGCAGGACCTGGCGCCCGAGGCCGACGGCTGGGGCAGCGACGGCGACGCGTCGTCGCGCTGCCCGCTGGAGGCCATCGAGGTGGGCGGCGCCACGTTCGCACAGCTCGACCAGCGCGCCGACAAGATCGCCGCCGACCGCGCGCCGGCCGCGCTGCGCCCGGTGGCCGTGCCCGCCACCGCCGCCTCGGCACCCACGCCCGCGCTGCGCAACGTGGCCCCGCTGCCGACGCCGGCCGCGGTGACGCCCGCGCAGTCGGCCAGCATCGCCACGCAGCGCCTGCAGGACTGGGCCGCCGCCTGGATGAGCCACGACGTGGAGCGCTACCTGGCCTTCTACAGCCTCGACTTCAAGCCGGCAAAGGGCACCAAGGCCGCGTGGATCGACGCGCGCCACCGCCTCGTCGGCAAGCCGGGCGCGATCACCGTCACGCTGGGCAACGTGCAGACGCACGCGCTGCCCGACACCCGTGTCGAGACCAGCTTCGACCAGGACTACACGTCGGCGAATTTCAAGGACACGATGCACAAGACGCTCACGTGGGATCGCGTGGGCAGCGAATGGAAGATCGTCGGGGAAAGCAACCGCTGAGCGGTGGCATTGTTTCCCGCTGTATCGAGGGGCGCGAAGGCGCCCCTTTTTTATGCACCGGCGACAAATGGCCGCCCCTATTTTCGTTAGACTCTCGCGCAGTCGTTCGTGTGTCCGTCCACCTCCGCAAAACACAAAAAACTGCCACCATGCGCGTTTCCCGCCTTCCGATGACGTCGCTGCACCAGCTCACCCGCGCGGTCGCCGCGCTCTCCCTGGCGTCGGGCTTCGCCAGCGTCGCGTTCGCGCAGGCCGCGCCAGCCTCCACGCCCGTGCAGGCGGCCGCGCCGTCGCCCGAGGCGCTCGAGATCCAGCGCCTCATCAAGAGCGGCCAGAGCACGCAGGCCCTCAAGCTGATCGACGACTCGCTCGCCAAAAACCCCAAGGATCCGGCGATGCGCTTTCGCCGCGGCGTCACGTTGTCGATGCTCGACCGCAAGGCCGAGGCGCTGCAGGTTTTCCAGAAGCTGGTGGAAGACCACCCCGAGATGCCCGCGCCGTACAACAACCTGGCGGTGCTCTACGGCTCGCAGGGCGACTACGACAAGGCGCGCGCCGCGCTGGTGGCCGCCATCCGCACCAATCCGCAGTACGCCACGGCCTACCAGAACCTGGGCGACGTCTACGCGCAGCTGGCCAGCCAGGCCTACTCGAAGGCACTGCAGCTCGACAAGTCCGACACCACGGTGCCGCCCAAGCTGGTGCTGTTGCGCGAGCTGATCGCCAACCCGAACCAGGCCGCCGCGGCGCCCACGGCCATGGCCGCCGCCACGCCGCCCGCGCCCACGCCCGCCACCAGGCCGGTACAGGTGGCCGTGGCCACGCCGCCCGCGCCCGTTCCCGCGCCGGCGCCCGTCGCGGCACCCAGGCCAGCGCCCGTGCCGCCGCCGGCCCCGGTGCCCACGCCGCCTCCGAAGCCCGCACCGGCGCCGGCCGTCGCGTCCGCCGACGCGGTCTCCGACGTCGGCGCCGCCGTGCACGCCTGGGCCGCGGCCTGGAGCCATCGCGACATGGGCGACTACCTGGGCGCCTACACGCCCGACTACACCCCCGGCGGCAAGTCGCACAAGGCGTGGGAAGAAGACCGCAAGGCGCGCATCGTGCCGCGCAAGCGCATCGCGGTCGAGATCTCCGACCTGCAGGTCAGCGTCACGGGCGACAAGGCCAAGGCGCACTTCAAGCAGACCTACGAATCCGACTCGCTGACCACCTCCGGACACAAGACCCTCGATCTGGTGCGCTCACCCTCGGGCAAGTGGCTGATCAAGCAGGAGTCGGTCGGCGGATGACGATGGAAGACGACGCACGCTCCGCGTCAACGAAGGCGTCCCGCCGCCCGCGCTGGCCGCGCACGGCGGTGGCGCTGGGCTCCCTCGCGGTGGCCGGCGCCGGCCTGCTGGCCAGCACCGAGCTGCACGGCATTCCTTCTCTGCATGCCACGCCGCAGGCGCAGCGCGCGGCCATCGGCGCCACCATCGCGCTGGCCGACGACGCCCCGCCGCCGCCCACGCGCTCGCTCATGGCCGCGCCGACCGGCGCACGCGCGCTGCCGCCGGGCTCGCAGTTCATCGGCGCGTTCAAGGGCTCGCCCGAGAGCCGGCTGACCGGCATCTATCGCGCCATCGGCCAGCAGCAGACCGACGTGGCCCTCGACGCCGCCGCCGCGCTCACGCACGACGTGCCCGGCTTCCGCCTGGCGCAGCTGGTGTACGCCGACCTGCTGGCCGCGCGCACCGGCAACACCGCGGGCTTCGGCGCCACGGGCGCAGTCTCGGCGTCCAGCCCCGCCGTCGTCGCCGAGATCGGCGAGCTCCACGACGAGGCCGTGCAGCGCCTGCACGCGCTCCAGGAACGCCCGCCCGCCGGCCAGGTGCCGGCCGAGTTCATCATGCTGCCCAAGGCGATCCACCACGCGATCGCCGTCGACACCACGCGCTCGCGGCTCTACCTGTTCGAGAACGGCGCGCAGGGCCTGCGGCTGGTCAGCGACCATTACGTGTCGGTGGGCAAGCAAGGCGTCGACAAGACCATGGAGGGCGACCAGCGCACGCCGCTGGGCGTGTACTTCGTGTCCGACCGCGTGGGCCAGGGCTCGCTCGGCGAGGCCTTCGGCGCCGGCGCCATGCAGCTGAACTACCCCAACCTGCTCGACCAGCTGCACGGCCGCACCGGATCGGGCATCTACGTGCACGGCGTGCCGTTCAACACCTACTCGCGCCCGCCCAAGGATTCCGACGGCTGCGTCACGCTGGCCAACGACGAGCTGGTGATGCTGATGAACACCGTGCCCATCCACGACACGCCGGTGATCATCACGCGCCAGATCCACTGGGTGAGCGACGACGCCATCCGGCAGCACCGCGCCGAGATCCTGGACGCCGTCAACCACTGGCAGCGCGTCCGTGCCCGCGACGACAACGGCGCGCTGCAGGCGTTCTACGCGCCCGGCGCCGCCCCGCCCACTCCGGCCGCGCCGCCGGTGCCGCCGCCGCAAGCCACCGTGGTGATGATCCGCGGCAAGCGCCACGTCATCCCGCCACCCGCGGTGCCGCCGCGCGACCCGATCTCGTTCGACAACCTCAGCGTGATGACGTGGTCCGACGCCAAGGAGACCATGGTCGTCACGTTCAACGAGCGCGGCACGCGTTCGCACCGCGAGACCTCGCTGCGGCAGTATTGGGAGCGCGACGCGTCCAAGTGGAAGATCGTGGCCGAGGGCACGGTTCGCTGAACCTTGGTGTTTGCCCGCCGTTGCGCCTGTTGCATCTGACGGGCACGCCGAATGCCAGGACGATGGGAATCCACAAGAGGAGTCCCGCCATGAAGTTTCGCAAGGCCCCCGAACTGCTCGCCGTCGCCGTCACCGTGGCCGCGGTGTTTTCCACCTTCTCCGTGGGCGCCATCTCCGCCAACGCGCCGGCGCAGACGCCAGCCGAGCAGCGTTACACGCAGGACCATGCCGACTGCATGGCCGGCAAGACGGCCGAAAGCCAGAAGACCTGCCTGAAGGAAGCCGGCGCGGCGCTGCAGGCCTCGCGCGCGCACGACCTGAAGACGCCCTCCAGCGCGCAGATGGCCGCCAACGAGCGCAAGCGCTGCGAGGCGCTGTCGGGTGACGACAAGGCCGACTGCCTCAAGCGCGCGGCCGGCGTCGACACCACCGTGTCGGGCAGCGTCGCCGCGGGCGGCGACCTCAAGGAAACCACCACGGTGATCCCCGGCACGCCGGGCACCGACAGCGCGGCCGGCCCGGCGACGCTGCCGCCCAAGCCCGGCAACTGACACGGCGTCCTGCCGCCAACACCCGTCTGAGGGGCCTGGCCCCGTTCGGGGCCAGGCCCCTGGTCTTTCGAGGCCCCGTACCGGCGCTCACCCCGCCCAATCCGCCTCTCGTCGCAAAGGCGTCGCCGACCCGTACGCGGCAGTCGCGGCGTGGCTAGACTGGTCCTCGCCACGGCGCCACGAGCGCCGGCACTTCTTTTACCGGCGTCACCGCGCCCCGTACCAGGCCGTTCATGCATTCCTCGACGAAGACCCTGCGCCACCTGCTGGTGGCTTCCTCCCTGCCCGCACTCGTGGGCGCCGTCCAGGCAGCCGACGCGCCGCCGGCCAATCCACTGCTCCTCCAGAGCACCTTGCCGCTGCACTTTCCACGCTTCGACCAGATCCACGACGGTGACTTTCTCCCGGCGTTCGAACAAGGCATCGCCGAACACCGCAAGGAGATCGAGGCCATCGCCTCGAACCCGGACAAGCCGACCTTCGACAACACCATCGTCGCGATGGAACGCGCGGGCCGCACGTTGGGCCGCGTGGAGGCCATCTTTTCCAACCTGGCCAGCTCCAACACCGACCCGGCGCTGCAGGACGTCCAGCGCCAGATGGCGCCCCGGCTCGCCGCGCACCAAGACCAGGTCAATCTCGACCCGCGCCTGTTCGCACGCATCGACACGCTATACCAGCAGCGCGATTCGCTGGGCCTCGATGCCGAATCCGCGCGACTGCTGTGGCGCTTCCACCAGGACTTCGTACGCGCCGGCGCGCAGTTGTCCGACGCCGACAAGGCAAAGCTGCGCGCGCTCAACACCGAGCTCGCGACACTGCAGATCACGTTCGAGCAGAACACCCTGAAGGAGCGCGGCGCGTCGGCCGTCACGTTCGACACGCGCGCCGGGCTCGCCGGCCTCAGCGACATGGAGATCAAGAACGCGGCCGATGCGGCGACCCAGGCCGGCAAGCCGGGCAAGTTCCTCATCGAGCTGGTCAACACCACCGGCCAGCCGGTGCTCACCAACCTCACGAGCCATGCGTCGCGCATGAAGGTGATGGCCGCGTCGCTCGCGCGCGGCAGCCGCGGCGGCGAGTTCGACAACCGCGCCGTGGTCGCCAAGCTCGCGCGCAAGCGCGCGGAACGTGCCGCGCTGTTGGGCTACCCCACCCACGCGGCTTTCCAGCTCGCCGAGCAGACGGTGGGCTCCGTGGACGTGATGAACAGGATGCTGGCGCAGATGGCCGTGCCGGCGGTCGCCAACGCGCGCAAGGAGGCCGCGCAGCTGCAGTCCATGGTCGACGCCGAGCACGGCGGCTTCCAGCTCCAGGCCGCCGACTGGGCGTTCTACGCCGAGAAGCTGCGCAAGGCGCAATACGCGTTCGACGAGTCGCAGATCAAGCCGTACTACGAGCTGGATCACGTGGTGCTGGACGGCGTGTTCTTCGCGGCCAACAAGCTGTACGGGCTCACGTTCAAGGAGCGCCACGACCTGCCGGTGTACGAGCCGAGCGTGCGCGTGTTCGATGTCTTCGACCAGGACGGCAAGCAGCTCGCGATCTTCATCGGCGACTACTACGCACGTCCCAACAAGAACGGCGGGGCCTGGATGAGCGAGTACGTCGCCCAGGACGGCCTGACCGGCGACAAGCCGGTGATCGTCAACAACCTCAACATTCCGAAGCCGTTGCCGGGCGAGCCGACGCTGCTGACGCAGGACGAGGTCACCACCGCGTTCCACGAGTTCGGCCATGCGCTGCACGGCATGTTGTCGCACGTGAAGTACCCGCGCCTGGCCGGCACCTCGGTACCGCGCGACTTCGTCGAATACCCGTCGCAGTTCAACGAGATGTGGGCGACCTATCCCGAGGTGCTCAAGAACTTCGCGAAGGACTACAGGACGGGTGCACCCGTTCCCCAGGCGCTGCTCGACAAGGTGCAGGCCGCGTCGAAGTTCGACCAGGGTTTCGCGACGACCGAATACCTGTCGGCGACGCTCCTCGACCAGGCCTGGTACCAGGTGCCCGCCGCCCAGGTGCCGCAGCCGGCCGACGTGACCCGCTTCGAGGCCGCGGCGCTGCACCGCGTGGGCCTGGACTTCGCGCCCGTTCCGCCGCGCTACCGCAGCACCTACTTCTCGCATGCCTTCGCAGGCGGCTATTCGGCCGGGTACTACTCGTATATCTGGAGCGAGGTGCTGGCCGCCGACTCGACGGCCTGGGTCCTCGCGCACGGCGGACTCACGCGCCAGAACGGCGACCACATCCGCGACACGATGCTGTCGCGCGGCGGCAGCGACGACGCGCTGACGCTGTTCCGCAACCTGACCGGGTCCGGGCCGGACATCGTTCCGCTGCTGAAGAAGCGCGGGCTCGACGCGGCGGAGTGAAGCTCCGGGCAGTCACCCTGCCGGTCGGCCGCGCTTTGAGGGATGATTCGCGCCTCGTCCACGAGGAGTTCCTTTGAACGCAGTCATCCCATCCAACCGCGAGCTGACGCTGCGCGGCGTCGTGCTCGGCCTGCTCATCACGGTGCTGTTCACGGCAGCCAACGTCTACTTCGGCCTCAAGGCGGGCCTGACCTTCGCCACGTCGATCCCGGCTGCGGTCATCTCCATGGCCCTGCTGCGCCGTGCGCGCGGCGTGACCATCCAGGAGAACAACATCGTGCAGACGGTGGCGTCGGCGGCCGGCGCCATCTCCTCCATCATCTTCGTGCTGCCGGGCCTGGTCATGGTCGGGTGGTGGAGCGGCTTCCCCTACGTCACCTGCGTCGTCATCTGCGCCATGGGCGGCGTGCTCGGCGTGACCTACTCGATCCCGCTGCGCCGCGCGCTCGTGACGACCTCCGACCTGCCCTACCCCGAGGGCGTGGCCTGTGCCGAGGTGCTCAAGGTGGGCGCGGGAGGCGACGGCGCGGCGGCGGACAACCGCGCCGGCCTGCTCGCCATCGTCTGGGGCGCGGTCGCCTCTGCGGGTTTCCAGGCGGTGGTCGCGACGCAGGTGTTCGCCGCCGACGTGCTGGGCTACTTCCGACTCAGTCGCAGCAGCAACGCGGCCACGGGCGTCGACGTCGGCCTCTCGCTGGCCCTGCTGGCCGTGGGTCATCTTGTCGGACTGTGGGTGGGCGTGGCCATGCTGGTGGGCGTGCTGATCTCCTGGGCCGGCGCCGTGCCGGTGCTCACGAGCCTGCTGCCTTTCGACGGCAGCGCCGACGTGGCCGCGGTCGCGAACCACGTCTGGGCCAAGCAAGTACGTTTCATCGGCGCGGGCACCATCGCCGTGGCCGCCGTGTGGACGCTGTTCAAGCTCTTCAAGCCGGTCGCCAACGGCCTGGCCTCGGCCATGGCCGCCTCCCGGGTGCGCAGGTCGGGCCAGGGAGCCACGCTGCCGCGCACCGAGCAGGATCTGCCGATCGGCTGGGTCGCCGGCGTCACCCTCGCCTGCCTCGTGCCCATCGGCTGGCTCCTGGCGAACATGAGCACGAGCTCGGGCATGGGCTCGGCCACCGTCATCCTCGTGACCGGCGGCATCGCGTTCATCGCCCTGATGAGCTTCTTCGTGGCGGCCGTGTGCGGCTACATGGCCGGCCTGATCGGCTCGAGCAACAGCCCGCTCTCGGGCGTGGCGATCATCGTGGTCATCGCCGCGGCGATGCTGATCGCCCTGGTCGTCAAGCCCATGCTGCCTGCCGGCGCCTCCCAGGCGCTGGTGGCGTTCACGCTGTTCGTCACGGCGGTCGTCGTCGCCGCGGCCACGGTCGCCAACGACAACCTCCAGGATCTCAAGACCGGTCAGCTGGTGGACGCCACGCCGTGGCGCCAGCAGGTGGCGCTGGCCATCGGCACGGTGGCCGGGGCCCTCGTGATCCCGCCGGTGCTGGACCTGCTGCAGAAGGCCTACGGTTTCGCCGGCGCGCCGGGCGCCAGCGCCACCAAGGCGCTGGCCGCGCCGCAGGCGGCGCTGATCTCGGCCCTGGCCAAGGGCGTGCTGCAGGGCGACCTGGACTGGAGCCTGCTGGGCAAAGGTGCGGTGCTTGGCGTGGTGGTGATCGCCATCGACGAGGCGATCCGCCGCCTGCGCAGGCCCGGCAGCCCCGCGCAACTGCCGCCGCTGGCCGTGGGCCTGGGCATCTACCTGCCCATGTCGACGACCCTGATGGTCGTCATCGGCGCGTTCGTCGGCTGGGCCTGGGAGCGCCGGGCCGACGCCTCCGGCCGGCCCGCATCGCGCAAGCAGCTCGGCGTACTGCTGGCCAGCGGCATGATCGTCGGCGAAGGCCTGTTCGGCGTGGCGCTGGCCGCGCTCACCGTCTTCAGCGGCAAGGATGCGCCGCTGGCGCTCGTCGGCGACAGTTTCGCGGAGGCCGCGCTCTGGCTCGGCGGCATCGGCTTCGTGCTGGCCGCGGGCGCGCTCTATCGCTGGCTGGGGCGGACGAGCGACCGGGTGGCGGTGTAGAGGGCGATGAAAGACGGAAGCCCGCGCAAGGCGGGCTTCCACACATCGTTCGCGGCGTCGACGGCAGGCCGCGCCGGCGCTCTTACTTCATCGTGTAGCTTTGCAGTGCGGTGTCGACGGCGTAGTTCTTCGTGCTGTCCCAGTACGTGAAGCTGTACGTGACGACATCCTGCGTTTTCAGCCCATTGATCAGGTAGCTGTTGGTGGTGCCGCTGAGGGTCATCCGCACGTTCTGCTGAGGGCCGTTGTTGACCATGTAGTGCACGTCGGCCCAGCTGCCGGTGGTCGTGTTGAGCTGCAGCGTCGTGGCCGAGGTCTGCGTGATGGACGTCGGGCCGCTGGGCTGCGTCGGTGCGGTCGTGCCCGAGTCCCAGACGATGTCGTCGATCGCGAACTGGAACGTCGAGGCCGGCATGGTCGAATCGTTCGCGACCATGAACATGTCGTGCAGGGATTGCAGCGCGACTGCCGGACCGGCCAGGAGGCCGACGGGGATCGTCGCCTGCGCCCAGTCACCGTTGCGCACCAGTCCATACGTGGTCGTGTTGGCCGGGAAGCTCACCCAGTTCTGGTTGGTGTAGGTGTCGCCCACGCCGACCTTGAAGGCCACGTTCGCCGGGATCTTGATCCGGAACGACATCTTGCCGTTTCGGAAGTTCGTCATGTCGTGGATGTCGCGCGACTGGATGCCGCCGCCGAACCACTGGCCGGGCGCGGTGTAGGCCCAGGCGATGTCGTTGCTGCCTTCGTACGGCGCGATGTTGCCGGCCGCCATCGACGCGCTGTTCCACAGGTAGATGTCGGAACTCGTTCCGGCCACCAGCTTGTTGGTCACGGCGGTGTTGTCGGTGAAGACGCCGAACTTGCCGGTCTCGGGAACGATCTGGTTGCCCAGCTTGACGGTGCCCTTGCCATCGAGCTGGTAGACGCGCACATAGTCGACGTACATCGTGCCCGGCAGCGGCGCGGTCACCTGGGCAGGCGTTGCGGCGTCCGTGAAATTGCCGCCGACGGCCAGGTTCAGCAGCAGGTAGAACGGCGCCTGCAGCGCCGTCGAATTGACCGGCAGCGGCGCGTTGTACATGTCATGCTCGACCCCGTTGTCGACGATCGTGAAACGCATCTGCGTCTCGGTCCAGTACAGGCGATACGTGACGAAGCGGTTGGCGAGCGACGACGGCGCCACGTAGTAGCTCTTGGTCTGCCACGAGGTCGAGGCGGCGCACGACTCGTTGCCGGTGACGCAAGCCGCCTTCTGGTACGTGATCACGTTCGAGCCGACGAAATTGTTCGCCGACGGGGCACCGGCCGCCGACCACGAGGCCTGCTTGTGGCCCTGCTCCATCATGTCGATCTCGCCCTTGGTCGGCCACGCCTGCGCGGTGGTTCCCAGCAGCCAGGCGGCCGGCCACAGGCCCGTCTGCACGTTCGGCGCGGCCAGGCGCACTTCGATCATGCCGTACTGCACCTGCACCTTGTTGTACGAGTCGAGCTTGCCCGAGGTGAACTGGCTGCTGCCGGCCACTTCCCGGCGCGCCTGGATGGCCAGGGCGCGGGTGCCGGGCTCGAACGGAACGTTGACGATGGACAGGTTGTTCGGGCTGTAGGATTCCAGCTCGGCATTGCCGTAGCCGCACAGGCCGATCTGGCAACCATCGCCGTTGTACGGCGTCCATACGTTCGTGTTCACCGCGGTGCCGTTGAACTCCTCGGACCACAGCAGTGACCCGATGGTCGGGCTGGTGACGCTGGCGCTCGCCTGCGCGGCGCAGGCCAGCAGCAGGCTCGCGGCCGCGCTCCGGGCCACCAGGGTTTTTCGAAACGATTTATCGATAGGCATGTTGTCTCCTGAATCTTCTCGATCGCGAGAAGTTTGAGTTGGGGCAGCTCTCCGTCCGCCGGGATGCGCCAGCTTGGGGACGCTGGTCTTGATTTCTGTAGTCGAGCTACTCTTGAACGCATTTCGAGGATCGGCCTCTAGAGCGCATGCCTCATGAAAGCGCTTTCAAATGCGATTGGCGCAAATGTAGTCCGACCCCAAAACGCCGTCAATGGATCGATCCATTCAACCCAAAGGAATTACCCGCGAGGAGGGCGCGAGCAGCGCCGAACCGATCGAGATCTCGAGCTCACTGCCTGATCAGGTTCCCGACCCCATGCGCGAACGGAAACCCCTGCGCCAGATCTGTCGAAATTTCCCAATCGAATCCGCCATGGATCGTTGGCGACGCCGCACGCACCTGGTTCCAGATCGTGATCGCGTTCGCAGGCGTCATGTAGTTGGCCGCGGAAGGATTGATGCCGAAGCCGATGACGACGTGCGAGGCCCCGAGCAACGCCACCCATTCCGCCACGTTGGCGACGACATAGGTCGGGTCAGCGAGGCCCGGGCCGTCGTAGTACTGTGGTGCCGCATAGTCCATGGCGCCCGCATTGACCATGGCCTGGCAGAACACCTTGTCCACCGGATTCCACGGCGCGGGCGGCGCGCTGATGATGAAGCCGGGGAAGCGTTGCTTCAGTTGCAGGCTGATCCAGATCATCTCGCTCGTGTCGGGGGCCTGGCTGCCTTCGAACGTGTTCCAGTCGAGCCCGTCGAAACCGCCCAGTTGGTTGTAGATGGCGACGATGCTGTTCACGAACGCCTGCGACTTTCCGCGATTCGGGAAGCTCATGCCGTTGCCTGCACCGCCCACCGACAACATGATCTTGCGACCCTGAGTCTTGCGCGCGTACTGAATGTCGGCAACGAGGTTCGAGGCGGCGCCCAGGCCGTCGCCCGGCGGGGTGAAGGTCACGGCACCGGTGGTGCCGGGCGCACCGCCGACCGGCGTGGCGGCGAACAGATAGACGAGGTTGTAATTGGCGTCGAGGTTGCGAATGCGAGGCGGTGCCGGCGTCCAGTTCGGATAGTAGACGCCGACGACCTTGCCATTGCCGGGGGTGGTGGTGCCGCCGCAGGTCGCAGGCGACCAATACCAGGTGCTGATCGTTGGATTCGTGAAATCGGTGCCGCCCGTGGTGACGTTGACCACCTTGTAATATTTCCCGTCCGGGATGTAGCGCACCACGGAGCCCAGCGAGTACGCGGCCGTGCCGCTCCAGTCGGTGGCCACGCAGGCCTGCGTCACGCGCAGCGACGAGGTGATGTCGTTGAAGTTCGGCGTGACGAGACTGGCCGTGTCACCAGTCAGTGCCAGCGAGCGGCCAGCGTAGTTGATGTCGTCGTACAAGGTCGCCTGGTAGCCCGCACGCAGGCGCAAGGACGAGACCTTGTCATTCCAGGAGGCGCCGATCCAGGCGGTGTCGGTGTCGACGCAGGTGTGTGCGCCGCCATAGTTGACGCCCTCGTACACGCACGCGTTGCCGCTGTCGGCGGCCCAGGCGCCCGCGCTGAGGATCGCGAACGCGACCGCGCAGGCTTGCGCACGCCAGGGGTGTTGGGTCGGATGGGGGGTCATGACTGCCTTTTCTGCGGTGGAGTGCCCATTGGAAAGACAATCGTCTGCGCAGCGTCGTTACCAAGTGCTCCGATTTGCGACATCAGGTTCCCGGACGGCGCGGCGGGCGACCGAAATCCACTGGACGCAGCCGTTCGCGGGAGCGGCGCCGAACTTGTCTCCGGTGGCTGAGGTCTTACATACCCCTGGGGGTGTATTGTGAGGATCCGCGTGGCCAGTCGAGTGCGCCTGCGCGAGCAGGGTCCCCAACTGACCGCAAGTGGCCGAACCACGTGCACTGTGACAAGGCGGCGCTGCTGCTGATAACATCGATTTCGCTGAAGCCCGCTGAGTCGCCGAGCGCCAAGAGCACCGCGCGGCTACCACCTTTCGACCACCGGAATTCCGAGCTCATGATGACCCGTCTGCCTTTGTTCTTGGCGCTCACGCTTGCCGTGTCCTCCGCATTCGCCGATGAAGGCATGTGGACGTTCAACAACTTTCCGTCTGCCAAGGTGGGCCAGGCCTACGGCTTCGTTCCGGATCAGGCTTGGCTCGACCACCTGCGCCTGTCTTCGGTACGCATCGCCGGCGGGTGCTCCGCTTCGCTCGTGTCGGCCGAAGGGCTCGTGATGACCAATCACCACTGCGCGCGCGAGTGCATCGAGAACGTCTCGGGCCTCAAGCACAAGGACTACAACCGCGACGGGTTCTTCGCCAGGACGACCGCCGAAGAGGCCCGCTGCCCGGGCATGGAGATGAACCAGCTGGCCGACATCACCGATGTCACGAAGCGCCTGCAGGACGCCACGAACGGCGCCAAGCCGAACGATTTCAACAACATCCAGCGCGCCACCATTGCCTCGATCGAGAAGGAGTGCGCCACCTCCGACGATTTTCGTTGCGAGGTCATCTCGCTGTATCACGGCGGCCGCTACGACCTCTACAAGTACCGCCGTTTCCAGGACATCCGCCTCGTTTTCGCCCCGGAGGACCGGATCGCGTTCTTCGGCGGCGACCCCGACAACTTCAACTTTCCACGATACGACCTCGACGTGTCGATGGTGCGCATCTACGGCGGCGATGGCAAGCCGCTCAAGAATGCCGAGCACCTGGCCTGGTCCGACGGCAAGCTCAAGGAAGGCGACCTCACGTTCGTCTCCGGCAATCCGGGCGGTACCTCTCGCGGCTTGACGCTGGCCCAGTTCGACGACGAGCGC
The DNA here is from genome assembly GCA_038208735.1 of Burkholderiales bacterium. Lineage (GTDB taxonomy): Bacteria > Pseudomonadota > Gammaproteobacteria > Burkholderiales > Burkholderiaceae_C > Scleromatobacter. Next base: position 8,432 of record JBBQYL010000057.1, on the reverse strand, counting down.
GACGACAAGCTGCCGCGTTCGATGCTGTACCTGGCCGAGATACGCGGATACACAACCCAGTACCAGGAACGCGGCGCGGAAGAGAAGCGGCAGACCAACGAGTTGTTGTTCGGCGTGGAGAACAGCCTCAAGGTCGCCAAGGGCCTGCACGAAGCGCTGGCTGACAAGGCGTTCTACGGTCAACTGGTCGCCAACGAGACCGAATTCCGTGCACGCGTCATGCACGATCCGGCGCTAGCCGGCCAGTATGGCGGCGTCTGGGACGCGATTGCCGATACGGTGCACAAGGACCAGGCCTGTCGCAACGAGTTCACCGCGCTCGAGCGCGGCTTGCGCTCGTCGGAACTGTTCGTGATCGCGCGCAACCTGGTGCGCCACGGCGACGAGATCGCAAAACCCAACGGCGAGCGCCTGCGGGAGTTCGGCGATTCGCGCCTGCCGCAGATGAAGGCAGACGTGCTCGCCGGCAAGCCGATCTACGACGAACTCGAGATCTCGCTGCTCACCTGGTCTCTGACACGCCTGCGCGCGGATCTGGGCGCCGATCATCCCATCATCAAGCGCGTGTTCGGCAAGCGCAGCCCGGCGCAGATCGCCACCGATACCGTCAGGAACACGCGCCTGAAGGCGCTGGTCGTCGACGCGCACGGCAACGTCACTGGCGGTTACCGCAAGACGCTGTGGGACGGCGGCAGGGCGGCGGTCGACGCGTCGCATGACCCGATGATCGAACTCGCGCGCGCGCTCGATCCCGATGCGCGTGCCATCCGCAAGAAGGTCGAGACCGAAATCGACGGGCCGCTCAAGCGCCAGCAGGAACTGCTCGCCAAGGCACGCTTCGCCGTCTACGGCGACACCACTTACCCTGACGCGACGTTCACCCTGCGACTGTCCTACGGCACCGTCAAGGGCTGGGTCGAGTCCGGCAAGCCGGTGCCGCCGTTCACTGTGATCGGCGGTACGTTCGACCGCGCCACCGGCGCAGACCCGTTCCAGCTCCCTGACTCCTGGATCAAGAACAAGGGTCGGCTGAACCCGGCCACGCCGATGAACTTCGTCACCGACAACGACATCATCGGGGGCAACTCCGGGTCGCCGCTGGTCAACCGAAAAGGCGAGGTCGCCGGCCTCGTGTTCGATGGCAACATCCATTCGCTCGGTGGCGACTACGGCTTCGACCCGGCGCTCAATCGAACCGTCGCCGTGGACGCCGCCGCCCTTCTGGAAGCCTTGGACGAGGTGTACGGCGCGTCCCGGATCGTCAACGAACTGACCGAGTCCTCCGCGGCGTCGGGCATGGCCAGGTAAGTCGCTTTGCGTTTTTGCACGGTCGGCTGAACCTGGCTTGAGACCAACGACGCGAATGTCGCGGTTCGGCCAAGAGCTTCCGCTCGTGACCGACAGCTTTCAAGGTGTGACAAGGCATGAACATTCGTTTTGCTGTTGCCAACATGAAGCATGCAACTGCAGAAGGCTTTCCCGACAAAGCCAAGGAAATTGACGCGCAGCTTCTCGACTTCGATACCGAGGCTTACGAAGTCTGGCTCGAGAGAAGCGGCGAACGCGTGTCCGCAATTCCGGGGCGGATACGTACACAGGGGTGAGTCCATCGCTTTCGGAGATCTGCATGCGAGCCATCCGATTCCCCGACGCCGCGGCGCCGGCTGCCGCCACCATCCCATCCCGGACGCCGCTCGCCGCGACCCGCGTGGCGCCGCAGCGCCCGCCGCGTTTCCTGCTCAGCATGGCGGTCCTCCTGGCGCTGGCGCTCTGCGCGACGGACAGCACGGCCGGCCGGCAGGTCGCGCGGGACGCCGCGCATACCGACCGGCCCGGCGGCGACGTTGGCATCGCCTTGGCGTTCAACACATACGGGGCATAGGCTCTGCGATCTCAGCTCTCGGCCATAAGAGGGAGTTGAGATGTGGACGCTTTGTGGAATTCTGTCTCCGGGGGTCACATTTGCCACTTCGAACGCGACAGAGGCCGCTCGCGGCATCTGCAAGAAGCTTTTGCTAGCCGGACCGAATTACAAAGATCGCCGTAAGTTCGAATTTGCGTGAGCGCGGCATTGATCACGTGCCCTGCAATGGCCACACTTCAACGACCCCATGAGCTACGGCGCACGGTGTCTTCGACACTAAGCGAATTGCGGCTGGTAGGTCATCTGCATCGATCACCGCAAAGCCTGCGATCGGCAGGTCACTGAGCAAAAATGGACCTTCAGTCGTCTTCACGCCTGAGTCGTCGGGATTTCGTACCTGGACGGGCGCCCCCGCGATGGCGATAAGTGCACCTTGCGCCCTCAGTCGCGCATCGTGCGCATGCGCTGCGTCGCGCACGCGCTGCGCAGTCCGTTGGTAGCCGGCTTCCTCGCCGTATCCAATCGTGATGAACTTTGCCATAGTGGTCTCCGGGTTAAATTGCTCTCGGCAGCAAACATCGGGCGGAACTCTGTACGACGTATCGGCGAAACGTTTTTCGACATTGATGCCGCTTGTTCGGAAGCTCATCAGGCACGTAAGGCAACGTTTGGCGATGCAAACCTACCAACAGCCGCGAGCGCTGCCGAAGAGCTGGCCGGCCGAGGGTGTGTGGAAACACTGAGCACACGCATTTGCGAGCGTCGTTAGACCCTTCGCGAGGCTGCGATCGTTCAACTAAACGACTGCGTCGGAAAATGCGAGCCGGCGAGCTGGGGCACGCCAACCGCTCGGCCCCAGTCACACCCACACCGGTGCGACGGGCAGGTATGCTCTGCACAGAAGCCGCTCGGTGCTGGGCCGCTCTGCGGGCAGCCAGGCCGCCCGGTGCCGAAGACGCAGTTCGGCCTGCAGCCCTACTGGCGAAGCAGGCGAGCCAGCATCGCCGCGATTCACGAAAACGCCGCGCAGCCAGGGCTAACAAGGCCGCCTCGTCTCGTAACCGCCTTGCCAGCAGCACCGTCGACGGGAACACGGGTGCCGGGTCTTGCCTTTTGTCCATTTTGAGCTCGTCAAACCGAGTCGGCCTTGCAGGGCAGCAAAAGACAAGACCCGGCACCCTGTTCACAGGTCTTGCGCGCCGCTGACCATATCAGGCCGCTTCAACGCGCGCGCAGTAGGCCTCGAAGGCCCGCCTCCATGCCGGTCGAGCCAGGCAGCGGTCCCGGTAGGCCTTGAGGCCACCGTACGGCGCAATTAGCGTTGCGTCCTTAACGCCCGCCGAAAGCACATGCGCCATCAGGATGTCAGCGATGGTGAACTCCTCGTTTGCGACGAACTCTCGGTCTGCCATCCAGCGCTCTAGATTTCCGAACACCCGGTGCGTCCATCCCACCAGAAACTCGCGGGGCTTGGCGCAGCTGCCTTCGGCAGTCCAGTCATGCACCATCAGGGCCATCAGTGGCAGCTCGACAGTGTTCAGCGCACCGAAGCACCAGCGCATCACCTGTGTCTCGGCGGCGCTGTCTCGCGGCATCAGGCGGCCGGCCCTCTTTGCGAGGTGGACGAGGATGGCTCCGGACTCGGTCACCACGGCGCCATTGTCGTCAATTGCGGGAATCTGATCGAAAGGGTTCAGCCGGTGGTATTCCGGAGCGCTCAGATCGCCCGCTGGATGGTCTAGGCCGACGATTTCGAAAGGCAGTTGCATTTCCTCCAAGGCCCACAGCACGCGCAGGTCGCGTGTGTAGGTACGTGCGCCGGCGTTGACCTTGGAAAATCCGTAGAGCTTCAGCATCGTGGTCTCTTTCTAGATTGCATGGAACTTCATGATATCGGCGAGGGCACAGGCACTGTCGGGTTGAACGTTTTATCGACACGTCTTTTGGATCCACAACTCGACGCGACTCTCCAGCAGCGAGAGCGGCAGCGCGCCTTCCGACAGGACCAGGTCGTGAAATTCGGAGAGCTTGAAACGTGGCCCGAGCTGCTTCTGCGCACGATCGCGCAGGTACTGGATCTTGAGCGATCCCAGCTTGTAGCCCAGAGCCTGGCCTGGCCACGCCAAGTAGCGATCGACCTGGTTGGTGGACTGTGCTTCGGACAAGCCGACTGTGTCCATCAGGTACGCCACGGCCTTCTGTCGACTCCAGCCCTGCGCGTGCAGGCCAGTGTCGACGACCAGTCTCGCCGCACGAAAGATCTCCAGCTGGAGTTCACCCGCATAGGCGACCGGGTCGTCGTAGAGGCCGATTTCCTTGCCGAGCGTCTCCGCGTACAGCGCCCATCCCTCCCCGTAAGCGTTGATCCATGCGCGCTTGCGGAACTGCGGCAGGTGCATCTCCTGTTGCAGCGCCATCTGGAAGTGGTGCCCTGGCTGGCCTTCGTGCAGGAACAGCGCTGTCATCTTCGTTGCCTGGTAGGTCGCGGGGTCGTCAATCACGGCCCAGAAAACGCCCGGTCGCGATCCGTCTTCCGCGGGCAGGGCGTAGTGGTCGGAGGCGGTCGCTCGAGTGAGTTCGGGCTCCGGAAGGATGTCCAGCGCCGCCGTGGGGGCGTGCAGGAACAGCTTCGGCAGGCTGGCCTGGATGCGAGCATTGATCGCTCGGTATCGATCCAGGATCTCGGTCTCGCTGCGGAACGACGTAAATCGCTTGTCCGTGCGAATCCAGGACAGGAATCGCCCGGGGTCGCCCTCGTAGCCCAGTCGCGGCGCGACATTGCGCAACTCCAGCTGGATGCGCTGGACCTCGATCTCGCCGATCTGCCCGATCTCCTCGGGCGACAGGTCCAGCGTGGTCTGCGAGCGGACCCATTGCCGGTACCAGGCGGCGCCGTCGGGCAACGCGCTCCAGCCGACCGATTCGCGGCTTGCGACGAGGTAGTCCTTCTCGAGAAACGCAACCAGCCGTCGCATCGCGGGTGCGATGTGCCGCGTGACCGCCCGCATGTACGCGTCCGCAAGGCGCGCGCGATCCGTGGTCGAGAACGACGCCGGCATCTTCGCGATGGGGGCACCGAAAGGGTTCGCGGCGACGTCATCGCTGCCGAGAGCGCGAAGATGGAGCAGCATCGCCGTGACGACGGCGCGCGGCTGAACCACACCGATGCGCGCGCCTTCGCGCATGTTCGCGATGGCCTGGCCCGTCCATTCCGGGAGCCGCTCGATCCGCTGCAGGAAGGCCTCGTACTGCGGCACGGTCTTCAGGGGCTGCTCCGCCTGCCCGCCTGCGAAGGTGGCTAGTTGCAGCGGGATCGAATCCATCTGCTGCAGCGGCAGCAGGTGATCCTTGAAGCGGCGGAATCCGAGGCGAGTGCGGACGTCGAGCGCCAGCATGTCGTACGTCAGCGCGTCCTCTTCGCCCAACCTGGATCGCGGGATCGCTTCCAGCTGCTTCTGCACGCGTGCGTACATGGCGAAGCGCCTGTCGCGCTCGGCGGGTGCGATGCCGATGGGCAGGTCGGCGTCGAAGCGGTTGTCTCCGACGAGTGTCGCGGAGTACACGGGATCGAACCGCGCCTGCGCTTCATAGTACTGGTCGGCCAGCGTGGCCAGGGCGCCGGCGGGATCGGACGGCCCCTTAGCCGCGATCGCATTCGACACCGTGCAGGCGCCCAGGCAGACCAACAGCAGGAAAGACTTAAGCAATGACATGGTACGGGCTATTCCATGAGGTGGCGGTTGCAAGCATGCGCGCGGCCGCATGCCAGTGTTCGAGCAGCTCGGCGTTCAGCTCCTTCCAGCGCTCTTCGGGAAAGAACAGGCGGCCGCCCGCGATCTCGACGCGCTTGCGCGTGCCGGGAATCGTCCGGGCCAGCCAGTGCGACCACTCGAGGCCGAAATACGCGTCGTCCGTGCCCCAGACGACGAGCGTGGGCGCCGCCAGTTGTCGAAGGCCGGGCTCGACGGCCACGGTGTGACGGCAGTCGAACTCAGCGAGAAAGCGAGCCAGGTCGGACGTTCTCTGCGCATGAGCCCGATGCGGCCGCAGGTAGGCCTCGATCGTCGCGTCGTCGACCTCCTCGGGGCGTTGATAGGCGGGCCCCAGCGCCTGTTCGGAGCGGAACACGTTCTTGTCGGCCAGCATGGTGTCGAGGGCGTTGCCCAGGCCGCCGGCTGCCGAGAGCGCCAGGAACGGCTCGAACGCCTTGGGCGGCCAGTTGTCGTGCGTGTCGCAATCGGTGAGGGCCAGGCTGCGCACACGATGCGGGTGGTTCGCGGCGAAGATCTGCGCGATGCCGCCGCCGCTGTCGTTGCCGACGAGGTCGATCTGGTCGATGGCCAAGGCGTCGAGGAATTGCAGCAGCATCGTTGCATTCGCCGTCGACGAGACGTCCTGGCCTGGTTCGATCGTTGTGGCGCCATGTGCCAGCAGGTCGATCGCGATGCAGCGTCGTTCGCCGGCCAAAGCCGTCATCTGATGCCGCCACAGGTATCCGTTGAGCAGCACGCCGTGCACGAACAGCGCCACCGGCCCGTCGCCGAACTCGACGTAGCTGATGTTGCCTGACGGCGTGGACACGGACTTGCGGCTTGCCTGGAACTCGGTTGGATTCATGAGATTGCTCTTTCGGTGGGGTGTTGGAAAAGCTGGTTGAGGAGGTCGCCCGACATCTGGTCGCTTGCCATCGCGTCATAGCGGCCGGACGTGAATGTTTCTTGCGCGACGCCTTGCAGCAGGGCGGCCATGGCCTGCAAGGGCCCGCATCCGAGGCTCACGCGTTGCACCCCGTTGGCCGCGAGCGTGGACACGGGCGGAGTGCCGCGTCCGCCGGCGTACACATTGAGCGGCAGCGGGCAGGCCGCGCCCAGTCGCGCGATGTCGGGCAGGTTCGCGAGGCCCGGCACGAAGAAGCCGTCCGCGCCCGCCGAGGCATAGAGGCGGGAGCGCGCCTGCGCCTCTTCGCAACGCGCCTCGTCGCGAACGTCGCGTGCGAGGAAGGCATCGCTGCGCGCGTTGATGAACAGCGCCACGCCGGCCCGGTCGGCGACCGCGCGCAGCGCCTCGACGCGTCGTAGCAGGTTGTCGGGCGCTTTCAAGGCCCGCGTCCGCGCCTCCAGGCCGTCCTCGATGTTGATGCCGACCACGCCGAGGTCGATCAACGCGCGTCCCAGTTCACAGGCGTCATCGACGCTGTCGCCGAACCCGCGTTCGATGTCGACGCTCAGCGGCACCCGAGTGACGCGAGCGATGCGTGCGCACGCGTCAACGAAGATCCTGGCCGGCACGCGCTGGCCGTCCGGATACCCCAGGCTCCACGCCATGCCGGCGCTGGTCGTGGCGACCGCGCTGGCCCCGGCGGCCTGCAGCACCACGGCGCTGAAGGCGTCCCAGGCGTTGACCAGCACGAGCGGCTTGTCCTGCTGATGCAGGCGCCGGAACGTCGCCGCTCTTGCTTGAATCGCGCCTGTCATGCACATCTCCTTGTGTTCAGTTCGATGCGCAAGCGTAGGCATCGCCGGCATCGGTAACTTGGAGAAAACTGACCTCTCGCGCCGCTCGTCCTCGCTAAAATTGGAACTATGTCCACCCTGCCAGTCGATCCGGCGAATCTCAGCCGCAACTACCTCCCGCTGCGCCGCGCCACGAGCGGCATTCGGCTGATGCGTTGCTACTGCACCGCCGGTGCCGGCGAGAAGGCGCAGGACGAACAGCACGACGCCTGCTCGATCACGCTGGTCGAGCGCGGGTCGCTGGGCTATCGCACCGTTGCCGGCAAGGCGCAGCTCACGCCCGGCTGGCTGATGCTGGGCAACGAGGGGGACGGCTACGCCTGCTCCCACGAACTGAGCGACGGCAGCGGCGACGATTGCATCTACCTGTCGATGCAGTCGCAGGCACTGGAGGACGCGTTGAGTGCGCTCGGCATGTCCGGCGTGGCGCCGCGCTTCAAGAGCGCCGCAGTGCCGCCGTTGCCGCGCGTGGCGGCGCTGCTGTCGGAACTGCTCGCTGATCGCGACGAAGGCTTTGCGCTCGAGGAAGGCGCCCTGGCCGTCGTCGGTGCCGTGCACTCGGCCATTTCAGGGCGCAGCGCGCCGCTGGCCAGTGCGATGCAGGACGAACGTGCCCGCTCGGCGGCCGATTGCATCGAGAGCCGCGCCGCCGAGCAGCTCTCGATCGAAGACGTCGCGCAATCGGTGGGCGTCGGCAGTTTCCACCTGATGCGGTCGTTCAAGCGATCGATCGGCGTGACGCCGCATCAATACCTGATGCGCATCCGGCTGATGCGCGCCATCGACCTGCTGCGCGACACCTCGATGCCGATCACCGACGTCGCCTACGAAAGCGGGTGGGCCGACCTGTCGAACTTCCTTCGCACCTTCCGGCGCGATGTCGGCTGCACGCCCGGCGATTTCCGGCGCGGCGGTCGCAAGCTGCTGCTTGGCTGAAGGCCCGCCGATCGCGCACTCACGGCGCGCGCTTTTCCGCCAGGATGAACTGGCCCCCGAAAAACGGACGCCATGAGGTCTAGTATTTTGACCTTACGGAGGTTCTATGAAGACAGGTC
>JBBQYL010000056.1:0-25937 GCA_038208735.1 Burkholderiales bacterium | reverse complement strand
GCTCGGCTCCTCTGCCATCTGGTTGCGGCCCCGTGGACATGTGGACAGCCCCAAAGGGCGGCCTGCCCACATGCCCACCGGGCTCGACTACGACCAGCTATTGTGAATGTTGGTTTCCACACGAAACGACGAGGGGCCCTCGAATTTTCAGAGAGCCAGAAAAATAGACGAGTGCAGGATAGGCTGGGCGCCTGCAAACCGCTGCGATGCGGTGGAGTACCTAGCTTGTGATGCGCAGCGAGGGGGTCGGCCTGCGCCGTCTGCGGTAACGTCGCAGGGCGGCCATTGCCGGGCACTCGCGACCGGCCGCTTTCCGGTAGTTCAATCGATGTTCATCGCCGGGGGCCGTCGCTGCTGCCGACGCTGGTGAAGGCCAGTACATTGGAGACATCCGAACGCCCCATATACCCCACCTGGTCAGCACCGAAGCAAAAGCGGTGAACGCCATGGCACGTCTGGGCTGGATGACAGTACCTGTGGTCGACGACCGATGTTCGTCGCGAGTCGAGTCCGTCTCGGCTGAGAATGCGCTGCACAGCTGAGGCCATGAACCGAACTTCCAAGACGCTCATCCTACTGATCGCGATCGCCCTATTCGCATTTCTGTGCTGGCGGCTCAATCCCACGTCCAAGGCGGAGCTGCCCGAGCCGACGCTGGCGTCGACTTCTGCACAAAGGGATCCGCCGGAGCCGGGCACGACGCAGGTCGTGCCCGCACTGACGCCCCGTGCTCGCCTGATCGCCGCCGAGACACAGGTGCATACGACGGCCGACAGCGCCTGCGCGATGCCCGTGCCGACGGTGGCGTCCGGCGTCGACGTCGACGCTCCTGCCGTGCAGGCCGCCGTCTTGCACCGCCCCGATGTCGTCTCGCTAGTCAAAGGAGTCCGTCACATCGACACCGCGCTGCGAACTAGCGACGATCCTTTCGCCAAGGCCGTCGCTGTCTGGCTCGACGTGCCGCGCACCGACGACGACTCCCAGGACATCCCAGCACCCGAACGCCTGCGCCTCCTGGGCACGATGGCGGCATCGACGACAGATCCGCGGGTCTACGCGCTGGCGATTCGTACCTGCAGTGGCTCGACCGAGGCTGCGTGCCAGGCCCTGAGCATGCGACGCTGGGCGGCATTGGATCCCGGCAATGCCGTACCTTGGCTATTCTTGCTGAACACGGCCGAGCAAGCTGCCGACGCCTCGGGTCAGCAGGAGGCCTGGTTCCACATCGCCTCCTCCACGCGCTTTGACGAGGGGTTCTACACGCAACTGCAGCCCATCCTCTCTGCCGCTACTGACGATCCCGATGATCAGCGCGCTGCTGAAGTCCTCTCGGTGATGGGCATCGGAATGGCGGCGGGGCAGACAATCAGCATCGCCCCCCTGCTCAAGGGTTGTCGCGATGCCGCCGTGGCCGATGCGAACCGTGCCCAGCTCTGCGCGAAGGTCGCAGACCTGCTATTCGAGCACTCTGACGCACCCATGGCGCGCACGTTCGGCGCCTCGATCACGAAGCGCATGACCGGCGACGGTCGACGCAGCGAGCAAATCGCCAGGGAACAGCAATTCTGGATCGCGAACGATGTGGTGGCGCCGCAAAGTTGTGCCGAACTGCATTCGCGGCTGACCTTCCTCCACAGCCTCGCCATGCGCGGATCGCACGGCACCTTCGCCGCCATGACAAGCGGCGCGGCGTCCCATGTCGGCGATGCTGTTCAAGACGGACGTTGAAGCAGGCCACACTTCATGAGCGCGAGGGCATGAAGCGCTTGGCCATCGAGCGCGCGTGGCGCAGTTGATCGTGACGTCCACTGCACTCACTTTGGTTCGTTCGACAGTTTGACGAGCAGATCCGCCCACTTGCCCAGCGCAACCTTCCGCTCCGCAAAATAGTCGTGCTGATCGTAGATCCCTTCCACATCTCGGATCTTGTGATTCAACGCCCGCTCGGCAACGAAGCGACTGACCCCCAGCGCAGCCATGTGCGTGCGCGCCGTCCTGCGCATGTCATGAACGGTGAAGTGTTCAACGCCCTCGAGCGGCAGCCGTTTGAGGGCAAGGTTCAAGGTGTCGGGGCTGATGTGCGCGAACCGGTTCCTGCGCGCGATGCCGTTCTTCAGATGAATCCTCAGTCGAGCCGGGAATAGGTGTTGGTCGCCGCAGGCGAAAACGCGCAACTCCTTGAGCCACTCAAGAACCGGTTCGGCGAGCGGAATGTCGATGGCCGACTGGGTCTTCGTTCGTGACGGCTGCAGGTGCCAGACCGCGGCCTCGAGATCGAACTCCGACCAAGTCGCCGAGAGCAGCTCCATCTTCCTGACGCACAGGGCCAGCAGCAGCCAGATCGCGAGTTCGTTCGCGCGCCCGAAGTTGGCCGTCGCCTTCATGTCGCGGGCCAGCGTGACGAGCTCCTCCTTGCGCAACCAGCGTACGCGCGGAGACTCCGTCCCGCCCGCGTCGGACATGTCGAACCCATACGCCGGGTTGGTCTCGATCCACCGACGCTTCACGGCGAAATGGAACATGCGAACCATATGGCGCAAGGCGTCGTTGGCGACGGTCGGCGCGCCGGCGTCGACGATTCTTGTCAGGACGCGGTCGATGTGGGTTGGCCGCACTTCCTCGATGAGCAACTTCCCGATGACCGGCTTGATGTGTCGCCGTATCAGTCGTTCGACGATCTCGGGATGCTTGTGCTTGCCAAGGATGTGGCGCCCGTACCAGGCTTCGGAGAGGCTCTGGACGGTCTGCGTTTGCTCGGCTTTGAGCTTTTCCTGCTGCTTCTCAGCGGCGACATCGGTGCCCTGTTGCAGCAGCGCGCGATCTTTGCGCGCGAGCTCCCGAGCTTGTTTCAGCGAGACGGCGGGGTAGCGGCCCAGCACTTTTTCGCGCTGGCGACCGCCGAAACGGAACCGCAGGATCCAGGTTCCGATGCCTTGGCGGGCGCTCACTGCTGACGTGACGAACGTCAGTCCGTCTCCAACGCCTCGATCGACCGCCCCGGCACCGAGCCAGGCCTTCAAATTCCGGTCGGTAGCGCTTTGCGCAAACCCAGCATCCATGCGGCCCCCAGCGAAGTCTGTGGGGTAAATTTTCCGGCGGCTTGGCCCCGGAGCTGTGGGGTTGAAATTTACCCCACAATTCACCCCACACAAAACACGCGCTTCACTGAAATCGCCCGGGACGGTGTGGGGGTTCCTGAGACGAAAAAACCTTATGGATCAACGGGTTGAGTGACGTTCCGGAATCTCGAGAGACCCCCCGAAACCTCACTCCACGTTCTGCACCTGCTCCCGCATCTGCTCGATCAACACCTTCATCTCGACGGAAACGCCGGTCAGCTCCAGCGCCGCCGACTTCGACCCCAGCGTGTTGGCCTCGCGGTGCAGTTCCTGGATGAGAAAGTCGAGCCGCTTGCCCAGCTCGCCGCCGGCCTTGAGCAGGCGGGCGATCTCCTCGAGGTGGGCGCGCAGGCGCGACAGTTCCTCGGCCACGTCGATGCGCAGCGCGAAGGTGGCGGCCTCGTTCATCGCGCGTTCGCGCAGGGCGTCGGTGGGGATGCTGCCGGCCGAAGAGGTGGCCTCGTGGCCGCCGGTGGCCTTCAGGGCCTCGGCCCAGCGCTCCAGGAAGCGTTGCTGCTGGCGCCCGACCACGGCCGGCACCATCGGCTCGGCCTGGGCCGCGAGCTCGCGCAGGCGCACGATGCGTTCCATCAGGATGCCCACCAGCTTGTCGCCTTCGCGGGCGCGGGCCTCGCGGAGGGCGGCGACGGCGCGCTTGCCAGCGTCCACCAGGGCCTCGTCGACCCGGCCGCCGGTGGCTGCGGGCGCCGAACGGCACCAATGCAGGACTTCGTTCACGCTCAGCGGCTGTGCCGAGGTCATCCGGGCCGTGACAGTGCCTTCCAGGCGTGACAATCGGTCGAGTTGGTCCAGCGTGGGTTGGGGCCAGTCGTCGCCGCTGCCTTTGGCCGCGCTGACGCGCACGTCGACCTTGCCGCGCCGGCATCCGGCCGTGATCAGGTCGCGCAATGCCCCCTCGTGCTGGCGCAGTTCGTCGGGCATGCGGAACGAGATGTCGAGAAACCGGCTGTTCACCGATCGAAGTTCGACGGTGACCGCCGCGGATTCCGTGGCGGCCGTGCCCTCGGAGGAGGCGGCGGAAGCTGCGGTCGCCGAGGCGCTGCCGAAGCCGGTCATGCTGTAAACTGCCATGTCGCGAGTGCCAGGTTGCAAAAAGAGATTATGTCAAAGCCAAAACCCGCACCGCTTCCTTCGGGAACCGTGGTCGGCGGCTACCAGATCGTCAAGAAGATCGCTGCAGGCGGTTTCGGCATCGTTTACCTGGCCGAAGATGAAACACGCCATCTCGTCGCGCTGAAGGAATATCTTCCCGCCTCGCTGGCCGATCGGTCCCCAGGTGAGTTGATTCCGCGCGTCAAGCCGGAAAAGCAGCCACTGTACCGCCTGGGCCTGAAGAGTTTCTTCGAGGAGGGGCGTTCGCTTGCGCAGATTTCGCATGCGAGCGTGGTCTCGGTGCTGAATTTCTTCCGCGAGAACGAAACCGTCTACATGGTGATGAATTACCTGCAGGGCGACACCATGCAGGATTTCATCGTCACCGCGCGCGATCTCAAGCGCGAAAAGGTATTGCGCGAATCCACCATCCGTTCGTTGTTCGACGAGATCCTGCGCGGGCTGCGAATCGTGCACCAGCACAAGATGCTGCACCTGGACATCAAGCCGGCCAATATCTTCATCACGAACGACAACCGGGCCGTGCTGCTCGACTTCGGCGCCGCGCGCGAAGTGCTCAGCAAGGAAGGCCAGTTCATCCGGCCGATGTACACGCCGGGCTTCGCCGCGCCCGAGATGTACCGCCGCGACGGCTCGCTGGGCCCGTGGACCGACATCTATGCCATCGGCGCGTGCCTGTACGCCTGCATGCAGGGCTATCCGCCCAACGACGCGCCGCAGCGTATCGACAAGGACCGCCTGCCGCTGTCGCTCTCGCGCCTGCGCAACGTCTATTCCGACAACCTCATCGAGGTCATCGAGTGGTGCATGGCCCTCGATCCGCTCTCTCGGCCGCAGAGCGTGTTCGCGCTGCAGAAGGAGCTGTCGCGCGAGATCGAACGCCGCTACACCACGCTCAGCTTCTCCGAGCGGCTCAAGCTGCAGATCGAGAACCTGAAGTCCGGAACGCATCCTTGAGGCGCATTGAATGAAGTTTGGAACCTACCAGGTCAGCCGCAAGGGCGGCCGCGAGAAGAACGAAGACCGCATGGGCTATTGCTACACGCGGGATTCGGGCCTGTTCGCGCTGGCCGACGGCATGGGCGGCCATCCGGAAGGCGAGGTCGCCTCGCAGCTCGCGCTGCAGACGCTGGCGGCCTACTTCCAGAAGGAAGCCAAGACCGACCTGAAGGATCCGCAGCGCTTCCTGCAGGACGCCATCCTGGCCGGCCACCACCAGCTGCTGCGCTATGCCACCGACCGCGGCCTCACCGACACCCCGCGCACCACCATCGTGGCCTGCGTCATCCAGGGCGGCAACATCTTCTGGGCCCACTGCGGCGACTCGCGCCTGTACCTCGTGCGCGGCGATCGCCTCATCGCCCGCACCCGCGACCACTCCTACTCCGAGCTGCGCGAGGCGCTGTCGCACGTGGTTCCGCTGGACGAGAAGGTCAATCGCAACGTGCTGTTCACCTGCCTGGGCAGCCCCGGCAAGCCGGTCATCGACAGTGCGGGCCCCATGGTGCTGCGCACCGGCGACCGCGTGCTGCTGTGCTCCGACGGCCTGTGGGGCAGCGTCGAGGATCCGGACATCGTCAAGATGCTGTCCGGCTTCCCCATCCACGACTCGGTGCCCGAGATCGTGGAGCAGGCGCTGCGCAACGCCGGCGAGAAGAGCGACAACGTCACCGCGCTGGCCGTCGAGTGGGAGGCGTCCGAGGACGACGACGCCAACGGCAACGTGTCCACCCGCACGCTGGGCGAGGACGTGTTCGCGTCCACCATCCAGGCCAGCATGAGCGGCGACTCGTTCCTGCCCGACATCGACGACGACGAGATCGAGCGGTCCATCCGCGAGATCAACGAGGCGATTCAACGGTCCGGTCCGCGCAAGACCTGAGTCGCCGACAATATCCGCATCCAGCGAGCCGGGCATGTGCCCGGTTTTGCATTCAAGCTCCAGGAATTCCATGACCTTCTCCCGCACCCAGAACCGCGCCGTCAACGAGCTGCGCCCGGTCAAGCTGACGCGCAACTTCACCGTCCACGCCGAAGGCTCGGTGTTGGTGGAGTTCGGCGCCACGCGCGTGCTGTGCACGGCGTCGGTGGAAGACCGCGTGCCGTCGTTCCTCAAGGGCAAGGGCGAAGGCTGGGTGACGGCCGAATACGGCATGCTGCCGCGCGCCACGCACACGCGCTCCGACCGCGAGGCCGCGCGCGGCAAGCAGAGCGGCCGCACGCAGGAGATCCAGCGCCTGATCGGCCGCTCGCTGCGCGCCGTGTTCGACCTGAAGCTGCTGGGCGAGCGCACCATCACGCTCGACTGCGACGTGCTGCAGGCCGACGGCGGCACGCGCACCGCGGCCATCACGGGCGCCTGCGTGGCCGCGCACGACGCCATCGCCAAGCTGCTGGCCGCCGGCAAGCTCGAGCGCACGCCGCTCCTGGGCTTCGTGGCCGCGGTCTCGGTGGGCATCGTCGAGGGCACGCCGCTGCTCGACCTCGAATACGTGGAGGACGCGGGCTGCGACACCGACATGAACGTCGTCATGACCGGCGCCGGCCACTTCATCGAGGTGCAGGGCACGGCGGAAGGCGCCGCGTTCTCGCGCGTCGAGATGAACCAGCTGCTGGACCTGGCCGACGCCGGCATCCGCCAGCTGATCGTGGCGCAGAAGGCCGCGCTGGGGCTCTGATCGTGAAGCTCGTCCTCGCCTCCAACAACGCCAGGAAGCTCGCCGAACTGCAGGCGCTGTTCGGCGGCCTGGGCATCGAGCTCGTGCGCCAGGGCGAGCTGGGCGTGACCGAGGCCGATGAGCCGCACATCACGTTCATCGAGAACGCGCTGGCCAAGGCACGGCACGCGTCCGCCGCCACCGGGCTGCCGGCCATCGCCGACGACTCGGGGTTGTGCGTGGACGCGCTGGGCGGCATGCCGGGCGTGATCTCGGCGAACTATGCGACCGTGATCGCGCGCACGGGCGTGGCGCCTCTTCGCGAGATCCCTCGCGAGGCCGTCCGCGAAAGCCAGGACGATGCCAACAACGCGCTGTTGCTCGAGAAGCTGCGCGACGCCGACGACCGGCGCTCCAACTTCGCCTGCACGCTGGTGGCCATCCGCGCCGCCGACGACCCGTCGCCGCTGGTGGCCGTGGGCCGCTGGAACGGCGAGATCCTGCGCGCGCGCGAAGGCGAGGGCGGCTTCGGCTACGACCCGTTGATGTTCATCCCGGCGTTCGGCGCCACCGTGGCGTCGCTCGCCAAGGACGTGAAGAACGCGCACAGCCACCGGGCCATCGCGGCGGCGCAGATGCGCCAGTTGATGCAGCAGGCGTGGCACCTCTGAGCCCTGAGAATTCGAGATGAGCATCGTCCGCATCCACCCGGTCAGTGCCGCCGGCGGCGAGTCCGGTGAAGGCGAGGGCGCCGATCCGTCCACGCGGGCCGGGGCGCCCCTTCGCGACCCGCAGTGGTACCACCGCCCCGGCACGCTGAGCCTGCCCGCGCCGCCGCCGCTGTCGGTTTACGTGCACCTGCCATGGTGCCTGAAGAAGTGCCCGTATTGCGACTTCAACTCGCACGAATACGGCAGCGTCGGCGCCACGCCGAAGGACCTGCCCGAGCAGCGCTACCTGGACGCCGTGCGCGCCGACCTGGAGCGCTCGCTGCCCATCGTGTGGGGCCGCACCGTGCAGACGATCTTCATCGGCGGCGGCACGCCGTCGCTGTTCTCGCCGGACGGCATCGCCCGCCTGCTGTCCGACCTGCGCATGCTGCTGCCGCTGGCCGCCGACTGCGAGATCACGATGGAGGCCAACCCCGGCACGTTCGAGAAGGATCGCTTCCGCGCGTTCGCGCAGGCCGGCGTGAACCGGCTGTCGATCGGCGTGCAGACCTTCGACGACGAGCGCCTGCGGGCGCTCGGACGCGTGCACGACGGCGCCCAGGCGCGCGCGGCCGCGGAGGAGGCGGCGCGCAGCTTCGACACCTTCAACCTCGACCTGATGTACGCGTTGCCGGCCCAGACGCTGGCCCACCTGGACGCCGACCTCGACATGGCCTTCGCGCTGGGCGCGCCGCACCTGTCGCTGTACCACCTCACGCTGGAGCCCAACACGGTGTTTGCGTCGCGGCCGCCGGCCAACCTGCCGGACGAGGACGCCGCATACGACATGCTCGATCGCGTCACCGAGCGCACGGCGGCCGACGGCTTCGAGCGCTACGAGGTGTCGGCCTATGCGAAGACCGGTCATCGTTGCCGTCACAACGTCAACTATTGGCAGTTCGGCGACTACCTGGGGCTGGGCGCCGGCGCGCACGGCAAGCTGTCTTTCGCCCACCGTGTCACGCGCCAGGTGCGCTGGCGCGAGCCGGGGATGTACATGGACAGGTCGCTGGGCGGGCAGGGCGTGTCCAACGAGGGCGACGTGGCGCGCGCCGAGCTGCCGTTCGAGTTCATGCTCAACGCGTTGCGCCTGCGCGAGGGCTTCGCGCTGTCGCTGTTCACCGAGCGCTGCGGCCTGCCGCTGTCGGCCATCGAGAAGGGCCTGGCCGAGGCCGAGAAGCGGGGACTGGTCGCTCGCACGGGGCTGCCCGGCGCCGAGTGGGTGCAACCCACGGTGCGCGGGTTCGACTTCCTGAACGACCTGCAGGAATTGTTTCTCTGAGTCGAGGGCCCGGCGGGGAGCGGTGTCACCCTGCGCGAAGTCGCAGGATCCACGCGTGCAGGCACGCCGATTGCCGAGGCAACATGGTCGAGCAGGCTCCGTCAAGGGCGCCATGACGGCAAGGCGCGGGCAATCCCGTTCCGCCGCCGTGCCGCACTCCACCTATGATCGCGCACGCCCGACCCGCACGCCCAGGACACCATGCTCAACTCCGCCCTCGATACCGAACAGTTCGCCCGTATCGCACGACGAAACGTCACCCTGCCGCTGGTGATGGGTGTTGTCAGTGCCGTGTTTTTCGTCCTGTTCTTCCTCTACTACATGAGTGTCAGCGGGTGGGTCGACCACACCCACCAGGCGATCGGGCGACTCAATGAGCTGACCACGCTGCAGTCCGACATGCAGGCGGCCCTGCGCGGATATGTCAACACGGGCGAAGATTCCACGATTGCGCCGTATCAGATCGCGCGCCCGCAGTTCGAAAGCCAGGTGGCGGACCTGATCCAGCTCACTTCCGACAACCCGCCCCAGACCGAGCGCCTCAAGCGTGTCAAGTCGATGCAGGGCGAATGGGAGCTCTACGCGACGCACGTCATGGACGTGAAGCGCACCGGGGGCGACGCGGTCAGCGTCGTCAGGAGCGCCGGGGGCAGGCAGCTGTTCGATCACATCAGGGAAGAGGTGCTGGGCGCCCGCACGATGGAGCAGAGCCTGCTGAAAGACCGGCTCGACACGCTGCAGCTCGTGACCTGGCTGGGCATCGTGAGCTACGTGATGTTCATCGCGCTTGTCAATTCCTACATCGCCTGGGCCGGACGGCGCGACATCAACCAGTTGTCGAACGACTTCGGCGGCGCGCTGAAGGCGCAGACCGACGCCGCCACCGTGCTGTCCGAGCAGGCGTGGGTGCGCGACGGCCAGGCCCAACTGGCCGAGACGCTCATCGGCCAGCAGACGCTCACCACCGTGGGCCGCAGCGTGCTGGCGTTCACGGGCCGATATCTCGACCCGGTGGTGGCGGCCATGTACGTGCGCGACGACGCTGGCGCGCTGCGGCGCGTGTCCACGCACGGCTTCGAGGGCGTCGATGACGCGATGCAGCTGCAGGCCGCGCGCGGCGGCCTGGTGGGCCAGGTCCTGCGCGACGGCCGCCTGAACCACGTGACCAATCTCCAGGGGGGCTACTTCAAGGTGGGCTCCGGACTGGGTGAGA
Source organism: Burkholderiales bacterium (assembly GCA_038208735.1). Taxonomy (GTDB): domain Bacteria; phylum Pseudomonadota; class Gammaproteobacteria; order Burkholderiales; family Burkholderiaceae_C; genus Scleromatobacter. The sequence continues at coordinate 15,822 of JBBQYL010000056.1, read as the reverse complement.
CCACGCCGGCCGAACTGATCGTCGCCCCCATCGCCAGCGACGGCGTCACCAATGGCGTGATCGAGCTGGGCTTCATGCGCCCGGTGACCGCGCGCGATCTCGAGCTGCTCAAGCTGATCGCCGGCAGCATCGGCGCCTCGGTGGACGCGGCGCTGTTCCGCAAGCGCCTGCAGGATTCGGTGGAGGAGACGCAGCAGCTCAACGAGGAACTGCAGGTGCAGCAGGAGGAGCTGCGCACCGCCAATGAGGAGCTGGGCGAGCAGTCGCGCGTGCTCACCGAGTCGCAGCAGAACCTGGAGCACCAGCAGGCCGAGCTGGAGGCCACCAACTCGCAGCTGGCCGAGCAGGCGAGCGTGCTCGATCGCAAGAACGAGGCGCTCAACGACGCGCAGATCACGTTGCAGGACCGCGCCGACGAGCTGCAGCGCGCCAGCCGCTACAAGTCCGAGTTCCTGGCCAACATGTCGCACGAGCTGCGCACGCCGCTCAACAGCTCGCTGATACTTTCCAAGTTGCTCAGCGAGAACAAGGAAGGCAACCTCAGCGCCGAGCAGCTGAAGTTCGCGCAGACGATCTACGGCGCGGGCAACGACCTGCTCAACCTGATCAACGACATCCTCGACTTGTCCAAGGTGGAGGCGGGCCGCCTCGACCTGCAGCCGCAGTTCGTGTCCGTCAACCGCCTGGTGGAGTCGTTGCAGCGCGTGTTCACGCCGCTGGCCAACGAGAAGAAGCTGCAGTTCGAGCTGCGGGTGGAGCCCGACGCGCCCGCGTCGATGGTCACCGACAACCTGCGCGTCGAACAGATCCTGAAGAACCTGCTGTCCAACGCGATCAAGTTCACCGAGACGGGCAGCGTCACGATCACGGTGCAGTCGCGCCCCGACGACCGCGTGGCCTTCGCCGTGAAGGACTCGGGCATCGGCATCCCCGAAGGCCAGCAGGACGTCATCTTCGAGGCCTTCCGCCAGGCCGACGGCACCATCAACCGCCGCTACGGCGGCACGGGGCTGGGCCTGTCGATCTCGCGCGAGCTGGCCCGCCTGCTGGGCGGCACCATCTCGGTGGAGAGCGCCGCCGGCAAGGGCAGCACGTTCACTCTGACGCTGCCGGCCAAGTGGACCGACGTGCCCGAGCCGGCCGCCGACACGCCCCTGGGCGAGTCCTCGGCGCGCGCCCTGGCCTCCGCGCCCGCGAGCGTGCGCTCGTTCGCGCCCGCCAACGTGACCCGCGCCCCCGCGCCAGTGGCCCCCGTGGCACCCGCGCCCGCGCCCGCCGGCTTCTCCGACGACCGCAACGACCGCGACGCGCCCGCCACCGACAAGAGCCGCGTCCTGCTGGTGGTGGAGGACGACGAGACCTTCGCCAGCGTGCTCTACAACCTGGCCCACGAGATGCGCTACCGCTGCCTGGTGGCCACCACCGCCGGCGAGGCACTGGAGCTCGCCACCACCTTCCTGCCCAACGCCATCCTGCTGGACGTTCGCCTGCCCGACGACTCGGGCCTGAGCGTGCTGCAATTCCTCAAGGACGATCCGCGCACGCGCCACATCCCCGTGCACATCGTGGCGGGAGAAGACTTCTCCGAGATCGCGCTGCACATGGGCGCGATCGGCTTCGCCGTGAAGCCCACCACGCGCGACGAGCTCAAGGACATCTTCCAGCGCCTGGAGGACAAGGGCGCCAAGAAGGTCAAGCGCGTGCTGGTGGTGGAGGACGACGCGCGCCAGCGCGACAGCGTGGTGCACCTGATCAAGGAAGACGACATCGAGATCGCGGCCGTGGCCACCGGCGCCGAGGCGCTGGAGCTGCTCAAGAACACGGTCTACGACTGCATGATCATCGACCTGAAGCTGCCCGACATGGACGGCAGCGAGCTGCTGGAGCGCATGACCATCGAGGACATCTGCTCGTTCCCGCCGGTGATCGTCTACACGGGGCGCAACCTCACGCGCGAGGAGGAGACGCGCCTGAACAAGTACTCGCGCTCCATCATCATCAAGGGCGCGCGCTCGCCGGAGCGCCTGCTCGACGAGGTGACGCTGTTCCTCCACACGGTGGAATCGAAGCTGTCGGCCGAGCGCCAGACCATGCTGCGCACCGCGCGCAACCGCGAGAAGGTATTCGAGGGCCGCAAGGTGCTGCTGGTGGACGACGACGTGCGCAACATCTTCGCGCTGGCCAGCGCATTGGAGCAGAAGGGCCGGCAGGTGGAGATCGGCCGCAACGGCTTCGAGGCGCTGTCCAAGCTGGCCGAGGTGCCCGACATCGACCTCGTGCTGATGGACGTGATGATGCCGGGCATGGACGGCCTGGAGGCCACGCGCCGCATCCGCGCCAACCCGAAGTTCGCGCAGCTGCCGGTGATCGCGGTCACCGCCAAAGCCATGAAGGACGACCAGGAGCAGTGCCGCCGCGCCGGCGCCAACGACTACCTGGCCAAGCCGATCGACCTCGACCGCCTGTTCTCGCTGCTGCGCGTGTGGATGCCCAGCATGGAGCGCCTCTGATCGAGGCAGCGGCCAGGCCTCTTCGTCGAGGGGGCTGGCCCCGTCCTTGCCTGTAGCCTGCATCCCGCGTCCACCTTCCGTCTCCAATGCCTCCCCACACCGCCGCCGACATCGAAATGCGCCTGTTGCTGGAGGCCGTGTACGCGAAGTACAGCCACGACTTCCGCGACTACTCCGGCGCCTCGGTCAAGCGGCGGGTGCAGCACGCGTTGCTGCAGTTCGACTGCGCGACGATCTCCGAGCTGCAGTCGAAGGTGCTGCACGACCCGAAGGTGTTCCAGCAGTTGCTGGAGATCCTCACCATCCCGTTCACCGAGATGTTCCGCGACCCCAGCTACTGGCTGGCGCTGCGCCAGCAGGTGGTGCCGCTGCTGCGCACCTACCCGTCGCTGAAGGTGTGGGTGGCCGGCTGCGCCACCGGCGAGGAGGTGTTCTCGCTGGCCATCCTGCTGCAGGAAGAGGGACTGCTGGAACGCACGCTGATCTACGCCACCGACATCAACCCGGTGGTGCTGGAGAAGGCGCGCCAGGGCATCTTCCCCATCGCCGCGGTGCGCCAGCACACGGCCAACTACCAGGCGTCCGGCGGCAAGCGCGCGTTCTCCGACTACTACAGCGCGGCCTACAACTCGGCGCGCTTCGATCCCGACCTGGTGCGCAACGTCACGTTCGCCGACCACAGCCTGGCTACCGACACGGTGTTCTCCGAGACGCATCTCATCTCGTGCCGCAACGTGCTGATCTACTTCAACAATGCGCTGCAGAACCGCGCGTTCGGGCTGTTCCACGAGTCGCTGTGCCACCGCGGCTTCCTGGGGCTGGGCAGCAAGGAGAGTCTCGATTTCTCCACCTTTGCCGACCGCTTCGAGCCGGTCAGCAAGCGCGATCGCATCTTCCGCAAGGCATGAGCGTCGAACCCCACGCCGTCGACGCAGCCGCGATGCGCCGCATCGAGGCGGTGGTCATCGGTGCGTCCGCGGGCGGCTTCGAGGCCCTGCTGGCCGTGCTCAAGGGCCTGCCCGCCACTTATCCGATGCCCTTGGTGGTGGTGCTGCACTTGCCCGAGAACCACGAAAGCCGGCTCGCCGAGCTGTTCGGCCTTCGGTTGCCGCTGCGGGCGCGCGAGGCCCGCGATAAAGAGTCGCTGGCCGCTGGCACGGTGTACTTCGCGCCCTCGGGCTACCACCTGTCCATCGAGAGCCACCGCAGCTTCTCGCTCAGTTGCGAGGATCGCGTGAGCTACGCTCGGCCATCCATCGACGTCCTGTTCGCGTCGGCGGCCGACGCCTACGGCAAGTCCCTGGCGGGTATCCTCCTGACCGGGGCAAACTACGACGGCGCCGCCGGCCTCGCGGGCATGCGGCTTGCTGGAGCACTGACCATCGTGCAGGATCCGGCAACCGCCGAGGTGTCGACCATGCCCGAGGCTGCCCTGCGCCGAATGACGCCCGACCTGATCCTTCCCCTCGCCGAGATCAATTCCCTGCTGCACAGGCTGGGACAACCGAAATGACGATAGACACTGGCATCAAGCTCCTGATCGTCGACGATCTCCCCGAGAACCTGCTGGCACTGGAAGCGTCGATCCGCGACGACAACTACAGCATCCACCAGGCGTCCTCCGGTGAGCAGGCGCTGGCGCTGCTGCTCGAGCACGAGTTCGCGCTGGCCATCCTCGACGTGCAGATGCCGGGCATGAACGGCTTCGAGCTGGCCGAGCTCATTCGCGGCATGGCGCGCACCAAGCACCTGCCCATCGTGTTCGTGAGCGCGGCGGGCAAGGAGCTCGACTACGCGTTCAAGGGCTACGAGAACGGCGCGGTCGACTTCCTCTACAAGCCGCTCGACGCCTACGCGGTCAAGAGCAAGGTGCAGGTGTTCGTCGACCTGTATCGCCAGCGCACCGAGCTCCGCCGCCAACTGGTGGCGCTTGAGGAATCGCGCCGGCGCCAGCAGGCGCTCGTCTCCGAGCTGCAGACGGCGCAGGTCGACCTCAAGCGCGCGCTGCAGATGCGCGACGAGTTCATGTCGATGGTCGTGCACGAGCTGCGCACGCCGCTGAGCGTGCTCGCCATGGAGGTGCGCGTGCGCCAGCACCAGGTGGCCGCCGAGAACATCGGCTTCTTCGCGGCCGAGAACCTGTCCAAGATGTTCGAGCGCGACCAGCGCCAGGTGCGCAGCCTCACGCGGCTCATCGACGACATGCTCGACGTGTCGCAGATCCAGCACGGCAAGCTGTCCATCCGGCGCGGCAAGTGCGACCTCACCGCGATGCTCAGGCGCGTGGTGGCCGAGGTGCAGGGCCAGCGCAGCGACGTGCCCATCACGCTCCAGTGCGACTGCGCCGACCTGACGGGCGAGTGGGACGAGTTCCGCCTGGAGCAGGTGGTGGTCAACCTGCTCACCAACGCGCTGCGCTACGGCGCCGGCAAGCCGATCCGCGTGGAGCTGACCCAGCTGCCCGGCGCGGCCGCCATCCGCGTCAGCGACCAGGGCGTGGGCATCGCGCCGGAAGACCGAACGCGTGTGTTCGAGCAGTTCGTGCGCGTGGGCGATCGCCTGCGCACGCCGGGCCTGGGCCTGGGGTTGTATATCACCAAGCAGCTGGTGGAGGCCCACGGCGGCACGATCAGCGTGGACAGCACGCTGGGCGAGGGCTCCATGTTCACCGTGGCCCTGTCCACGATGACGGCCGAGACGATGCCGATGGCCGTGGCCTCGAAGGCCGCTTAGCGCATCATTCCGCGCGCCAGCGAAGCGGGTCATCCTGCGCGAAGTCGCAGGACGCGGAATCCACCACGGTCGGGCCGCATGGATCCTGCGACTTCGCGCAGGATGACTGCATCCCCGGGTGACAATGCACGAGCCATGCGACTCCTGCTGATCGAAGACGACACCCACATCGCGCGCGAACTCCTGCTGCGCTGGCGCGACGGGGACCGCCTGGCGCATCACGCGCCCACGTTGGCGCAGGCCGACGAGGCGCTGGCGCAGGCCACGTTCGACATCGTGCTGCTCGACCTCGGCCTGCCCGACGGCGACGGCATGGAATGGCTCGCGTCGTGGCGCGCTCGCGATCCGCACGGCGCCGTGCTGGTGATGACCGCGCGCGACCGCGTGGCCGACCGTGTGAAGGGCCTGCGCCTGGGCGCCGACGACTACGTGGTGAAGCCCTTCGACCCCGATGAGCTGGACGCCCGCATCGACGTGCTGGTGCGTCGCGCCAACGTCGCGCGCACGCAGGCGATCCGCTTCGGCCGGCTCGACCTGGTGCAGGAGACCTCCGAGGTGCTGCTGGACGGCCGCCGCCTGGACATGTCGCCGCGCGAGTACGAGCTGCTGTTCATCCTGATGCGCGCCGCGCCGCGGCTGGTGGCCAAGCGCGCGCTGGTGGACGCGTTGTCCGAGCGCAACCTCGATCTCAACGACGCGGCCGTGGAGCTCTACGTGTCGCGCCTGCGCAAGAAACTGGAGGGAACGGGCACCGGTATCCGCACGCTGCGCGGCGTGGGCTACCAGCTGGCCATCTCCGCCACGCCGCCGGGGGCCGCGGCGGAAGGCGCCGCGTGAGGGCTCGCGCCGCGGCGGCTCGGCCGATCCTGTATCGGCAGCTCACGCTGCGGCTGATGATTCCGCTGGTGCTCATCGTGGCCGTGGTCGGCGCGATCGGCATGGTCAGCGCCGGCGCGGAGACGGCCACCGTGTTCGACCGCTGGCTGCTGGACGCGGCCGTATCGCTGGCCGACCAGGTGCGCAGCGGCAACGGCAACGCCGCCGACGCCGTTGACCTGCCCGAGGCGGCGCGCACCATGCTGGCCTACGACGAGATCGACCACACCTGGTTCAGCGTCACCGACAGCGGCCACAGGCTGATCGGCAGCAGCGGCATCCCATCCAGCGGCGTGAACACGCAGGTCTACGCCGATGGCCGGGCGTTCGACGCGGTCTACGAAGGCGCGCGGGTGCGCGTGGCCGCCGTGGGCGCACCCTGCGCGGGCTGCGAGCACGTGGTGGTGCTGGTGGCCGAGACCATGCTCAAGCGCCAGCGCTCCAACCGCGTGGTGCAGTGGCTGCTGATGCCGCTCGGCCTGATGCTGGTGGTCACCTGCTCGGCCATCTACATCGCGGTGCGCCGCACGGTGCGTCCGCTCGAGGCGATCGCCGAGCAGTGGAACCGCCAGGCCAACGCCTCGCTGGCCCCCATCTCCGAGGACGGCCTCCCGCACGAGCTGTCGCCGTTTGCCAACGCGCTCAACGAGCTGCTGTCGCGACTGCGCGGCATCCTCGTGCGCGAACGCATGTTCGCCGCCGCGGCGGCTCACCAGCTGCGCACGCCGCTCACCGCCTTGCGCCTGGGCATGACCCGCGCGCGCAACGCCCCCGACCTGGCCAGCGCCCGCGCCGTGCTCGACGAGCTGATGCAGGTGACCGAGCACACCGGCCGCCTGGTGCAGCAGCTGATGCTGCTGGGGCGGCTCGATCCCGAGGGCCGCGCCGACATCGACCGCGTGCCCGTCGACCTGCGCGACGTGGGACGCGACGTGTGCGGCCTGTTCGCCGAGGTGGCGCTGGAGCAGCACGTGGACCTCGAGCTGCAGCTGCCACCCACGCCGGTGATGGTGGTGGCGCAGTCCGACCTGCTGGTGGAGGCCGTGGCCAACCTGATCGACAACGCGATGAAGGCGGCGGGCCGCAAGGGCCAGGTGCTGGTGGCGGTCATCGAGTCGCCGCCGGGCTTGCGCATCTGCGACAGCGGCCCGGGCATCAAGCCGTCGGAACGCCAGGTGATCTTCGAGCGCTACGCGCGCGGTTCGCGCCCACGCTGGGAGGGCACCGGCCTGGGCCTGGCCATCGTCAACGACGTGGCGTCGCTGCACGGCGCCACGGTGACGATCACCGACGGCGAGCTGGGCGGCGCGTGCTTCGCGTTCGAGTTCGGCAAGGGCGGCGACGCCTAGCAATGTCATCCTGCGCGAAGTCGCGGGATGATTGATCCTCTCCGTCATCCTGCGCGAAGTCGCAGGATCCACGCCGGCGAGGACGCTTCAACCCGGCCGCCGCCCGCGCACCGCGTTTGCTCGCCCTTCGACGGTGATGCTGCCGTCCTTCGCCGGCACCAGGCGCCCGCGCAGCCTGCCCTTCAGTTCGTCGGCGCCACCGCCGGGCAGTTGGCCCAGGCGCGGCCCGATGCCCGGGCCCTTGCGCGCCGCGGCCCAGAAGGCGTCGAAGTCCGCATAGGTGCGCTGAACGACCAGCTCGTGGGTCTCGACGTCGACCAGTCCCGCGTCCTTCCACGACTGCCGCAGCGCGTCCATGCGCGCGGCCTCCACACGGGGCGGCCAGAGCGGCTGGTGGCCCATGCTGGCCATCTCGTCCTGCAGCGCGAAGTAGGGGAAGCCCCCGCCCAGGAGGTCCCAGGCGTACGCGCAGACCCCGCCGCCGGGGCGGATCACGCGCACCATCTCGGCGATGCCCCGGGCCGGCTCGGGCACGAAGAAGATGACCAGCGCCATCACCGCGGCGTCGAACTGGCCGTCGGCATAGGGCAGGGCCATGGCGTCGCCCTGGCGGAACGTGGCGCGCGCCTGCGCGAGACGCGCGCGTGCGAAGGCCAGCTGGCTATCGGACGGGTCGATGCCTTGCACCTCGTTCGGCGCGCAGCGGCTTACCAGCAGCTCCGTGAACGCACCGTTGCCGCAGCCCACGTCGACCCAACGCAGGCCGGTGGCGGGCGACAGCCAGTCGAGGAAGGCGTGGCCCGCCAGCAGGCTCCACTTGCCCATGAAGTCCTCGTAGGCCTCGCCGTCGTCGAAGGTGATCGTTTCCGCTGCCATCGTCGTCTCCCGCCGGCGGAATTCCGGTGGGCGGAGTATGCCGCGCCACGGCGCGGCACGCACGGCCTCGATCAGTTCGCCAACGCCAGCGTGACGGACGACTCGGTGCGCTCGCCGGCCACTTCCCACTCGGGCATGCCGCCGCGGAACCAGTAGACGTGCTTGTAGCCGTTGGCGATGGCAACGCGGCTGGCCTTGTACGACTTCCAGCATTCCGGGCCGTTGCACTGGAACACGATGTTCCTGTCCGGGCTCAGCTTGGCGAGGCCGGGAAAGTTGTCCAGCTTCGGGTCGAAGGCGATGTCCTTCAGGCTCTTTTCGCCGTAGGGGAGCCACAGCGCGCCGGGGATGTGCTTGTCCTTGTATTCGGCCTCGATGCGGGTGTCCACCAGCACCGCGCCGTTGGCGACCAGGCTCTTCATCGTCGAGAGGTCGACCACGGTGGCGCCGGGCAGGGCCTTGGGCGTGAACGTGCCGAGCTCGGCCACGCGCGTGTACGGCGTCAGGTCGGGGTGCGCGTAGATCGGCTTCAGGCCGCACGACGTGGCGTCGGTCTCGAACCAGTGCGCCAGCTTGCCGCGTTCGTCCGCGGGCAGCTTCTTGCGTAGCGACACCGACAGGCCGCCGGGCACCGCGCTCGACACGGCCAGCACCTTGGCCACGCCGGCGTGTTCCTTGTCCCAGCCGTCGAACTCGATGCGCCGCACGATGGTGGCCTCCGACGAGCCGAGCAGCAGCGCGAACAGGCCGGCCTGCGGGTAGTGCGCGTATTCGACGTTCTTCAGATCCTTGAAGCTCAGGCCATTGGCGTTGAGCAGGCCGCGCGCCAGGTAGGTGTAGATCGAGTCCTGTTGCGGCAGGTAGATCTGCGTGCCGCGCAGGTTGCCGACGGCGGCCACCTGGGTGCGGCCCACCAGCACGTACTGCTCGTCGGCGTCGGTGGCGCCCACCAGCGCGTAGCCGTGCGCCAGCGCCGAGGCGGTGACCTGCGGCGGCGCGATGAACACGTCGTAGCCGCCGCTGCGCGTGGCACGCATCGCGTCGGTCATGTCGTTGGTGGTGGTGACGGTCACCCGCTCGCCGAGTATCCTGGACAGATGGGTCTCCAGCGCGTCGCGCGACACCATCATGGCGTCCTTGCGGTTGCTCGGTTCCATCACGACCAGGGCCGAGACGTCGGCGAGTGCGCGCGCGCTGAGCAGACAGCCCAGCAGGAATGCGGTGAGATTTTTCACGTCTTTCGTCCTCATGACAGCGATACGAATCGGGGCAATGGCGGTTCGGCGCGACGCGGACAACTCTCTCGGTGCCAGGGGGCTCCGGGGTTTCCTTCCCTCACGCAGGCACTTGAACCATCGTAGGCGGAATAGATACCCCATGCTGTATCCACTCGAAACAGGCTTTGTACAAATGCTGCCGAGTACTAGACTGCCCACTGTGTTGTCTTCGTTCACCGCGTGCGTTCATCAAGGGCCGCGCTTGTAAGACTTGTTGCCATCTCGTTTCCATCGAAGGAACCCGCATGCCGAACATTCCCCACAACCGCCTGCGCCGCAGGCTGCTCGCCGCCGGCGGTGCCGGTCTCGCCACCGCCGGATGGGCCTCGCTGGGGCGCGCCGCGGGTGCGGCGCCCACGAGCGTCGACCTGCCGGTGGCCAACGGCCACCGAAACCTGGTGGCGTATCCAGAGAAGCGCCCGCTGATCGTGCTCACCTCGCGGCCGCCGCAGCTCGAGACGCCGTTCGAGGTGTTCAACGACGGCCTCATCACGCCCAACGACGCGTTCTTCGTCCGGTACCACAATGCCGGCATCCCGACGTCCATCGACGGCGACAAGCACGTCATCAGGATCGGCGGCAACGCGGTGGGCAAGCCCCTCGAGCTCACACTCGCCGACCTGCGCACGCAGTTCAAGCCGGTGGAACTGGTGGCCGTCAACCAATGCTCGGGCAACAGCCGCGCGTTGCTCAACCCGCGCGTCACCGGCGGGCAGCTCACCAACGGCGCGATGGGCAACGCGCGCTGGGCGGGTGTGCCGCTGAAGGACATCCTGGCGCGCTGCGAGCTGAAGAACACGGCCAGGCAGGTAACCTTCGACGGCCTCGACCTGGCGCTGATGGGCGGCGGCGACTTCGTGAAGGCGCTCGAGATCGGCCACGCCACCAATGGCGAGGTGATGGTCGCGTACCAGATGAACGGCGCCGACCTGCCCATGCTCAATGGCTATCCGGTACGGCTGGTGGTACCCGGCTACTACGGCACCTACTGGGTGAAGCACCTGTCCGACATCCAGGTCATCGACCAGGTGTTCGAGGGCTTCTGGATGAAGCCGGCCTACCGCATCCCCGATAACGCCTGCGCCTGCGTGGAGCCCGGCACCGCGCCCGCGGCCACGCGACCCATCGGCCGCTTCAACGTGCGCTCGTTCATCACGTCGGTGGGCGACGGCGCCCGGGTGCACGCCGGCAGCCCGCTGGCGGTGCGCGGCATCGCCTTCGATGGCGGACAGGGCATCCGCGAGGTGGCGTACAGCACCGACGCCGGACAGACCTGGCGCGAGGCCGCGCTGGGGCAGGAGCTGAGCCGCTTCTCGTTTCGCGAGTTCACGTTCGGCTTCACGCCGCAGGCGGGCGCGCACGACCTGCGGGTGCGCGCGTTCAACCGCTCGGGCGAGAGCCAGCCGATGGACGCGCTGTGGCAGCCCGCGGGCTACATGCGCAACGTGGTGGAGTCGGTCAAGTTGCTGGCCAGCTGAAAGGACGACATGAAACACATCTGCACGCTCGCCGTCGCCGCCTGCCTGGGCCTGGCCCTGCCCGTGACGGCCAAGGACATCACGCTGCCGCCGGACGGCGATCAACTGGTCTCGAGCCCGCTGCCCGGCTATGCCAAGGCGCAGGCCAACTGCACCATGTGCCACTCGGCCGAGTACATGCGCTACCAGCCGCCCAACGCGGCCCGGCCGTACTGGGACGCAATGGTGCATCGCATGAAGACGGTGTTCAAGGCGCCGGTGGCGGATGAGGACATGCCGGAGATCGTGGACTATCTCGCCAAGACATACGGCAACGAGCAGCCGAAATAGGGGGCGTGTAGACGTTTTGACGTGTTGGCGTCTTCGTGCGGCGACCTCGGCTGGCAGAGGTCAGGGCTCGCGAATCGATAGCCAACTCTGCGGCCCAGCTTGAGGAAAGTACCCTCGGCAATCCGAGCTTGGACAGTCGTGGTCTGGGGGAAAGGCCAATCAATGGCTCAACAAGGTTCAGGCGTTGCACGCGCAGGCGGCCTCGGCCATTACTGGACGGCCAGGACAGCCTGCTATCGGAAGTCGCGTACCCAGGCTTTCGGACGCCCTGTGACTCACTCGGCGAGCGGCTATATTGGGTGCCGTTGTCAGAGTCTGGGAGATCAAATGCAATATCGGGAACTCGGCCGTACTGGGTGGAAGGTTTCCACTGTCAGCTTCGGAGCATGGGCGATCGGAGGCTCGTGGGGCCAGACCGATGAGGCCGACGCCATGGCCACCCTGCACCGCGCTCTCGATCTGGGCGTCAACTTCTTCGACACCGCGGACGTCTACGGAGACGGGCGCAGCGAGCGACTGATCGCCCGGCTGCGGGCCGAACGCACCGAGCCCTTTTACGTGGCCACCAAGGCAGGCAGACGGCTGTCGCCGCACGCCGCAGACGGCTACAACCGGGCGAACCTGACCGCGTTCGTCGAACGCAGTCTTGTCAATCTGAACGTCGAGGCGATCGACCTGCTACAACTTCATTGCCCACCTTCGCAGGTGTTCTACATGCCCGAGGTCTTCGGCGTCCTGGACGACCTGGTGAGCGCGGGCAAGCTCCGCTACTACGGCGTCAGCGTCGAGAAGGTCGAGGAAGCTCTGAAGGCGATCGAATATCCCGGCGTGCAGTCGGTGCAGATTGTCTTCAACATCTTCCGCCAGCGTCCTGTGGAGTTGCTCTTTCGGGAGACTCGCGCGCGCCGCGTCGGCATCCTGGCGCGGCTGCCGCTGTCGTCGGGCATGCTCTCTGGGCGCTTGGGTACAGAAACCGCATTCGCGCCGGACGACCACCGCAATTTCAATCGTGATGGCGCGGCCTTCGACAAAGGCGAGACATTTTCCGGGCTTGACTACGCGACCGGACTTGCCGCGGTCGACGAGCTCCGGGCTTGGGTTCCGCCAACGCAGACGATGGCACAGTTCGCCCTGCGCTGGATCCTGATGAACGACGCCGTCACATGCGCCATTCCGGGCGGCCGACGGCCAGCGCAGGTCGACGAGAACATGCGCGCGGCCGACCTGCCGTCCCTGCCGGCAGAAGCAATGGAAGCGGTCGCCCACATCTACACGCGCTTCGCACGCGACAAGGTGCACCACAGCTGGTGAGAGGCTCTGCAGGAAGCTGACCCGACGCCGGAGTTCGCCCTCGCTGGCCGAGGTGGTGGCCTGCAACGTCGAGCACGCGACATCGCACGCAGCGTGCGCCGCCTATCGCGGTTCGCTCAGGTACCGCGCAGATGACTCGGCAGCGCCCGCGTCATTGCCTGCAGCGCCAGCGGCAGCAGCACCAGGTCGTCGACCGCGCCCATCAGCGGCAACGCGAGATTCAGCGGGTCGAACGCGAAGAACGCCAGCAGCACGGTGGCGGGCAGCAGCCAGGCGGGGCGATCGGGGTGCTTCAGCGCGCGCCACAGCAGCTTCACGTCGCGGCCGCCCTGGCGCCAGAAGAGGAACAGTCGACGCATGCGGGGCTCCTTGTCGGGCAGGCGCGCCCGTGTCTCGAACATGGGGCCGCGCGCCTGCGTTTCAACCGGTTCTACAGGTCGAAGTTGGTGGGCATCATCACCACGTCGCGGATCGTCATCCCGCGCGGCCGCGTGAGCATGAAGGTGACCACCTCGGCCACTTCGCTCGCGTCCAGCAGGCTGCCGGAGGCGCGCGCCTCGGCCAGCTTGTCGGCCGGCCAGTCGGCGATCAGCGCCGTCACCACCGGCCCGGGCGAGATCGCGCCCACGCGGATGCCGTGCTTGAACACCTGGCGCCGCACGGTCTGCACGAAGCAGTTGATGGCCCATTTCGACGACGCGTAGACTGGCTCCCACGGCGTGGGGAAGTGCGCGGCCAGCGAGCTGGTGACGATGATGTCGCCCGAGCCGCGCTCGATCATGTGCGGCAGCACGTCGCGCACGTTCTTCATCACCACGGCCACGTTGAGCTGCAGCATGCGGTCGATGGCGTCGGCCTCGGCGTCGACCAGGTCGCCGCCGATGTACAGGCCCGCGTTGGCGTGCAGGATGTCGATGCGGCCGGCCAGCGCCAGCGCCGCGGGCACCAGGCCGGCGCAGGCCCTGGCGTCGAGCAGGTCGACCACCAGCGGCAGCATCGCGTTGCCGTGCGGCGCGCAGGCCGCGGCCAGCGCGGACGCGTCGCGGTCGACCATCACCACGCGCACGCCGGCAGCGACCAACGCGCGGGCACTGGCCAGGCCGATGCCGGACGCGGCGCCGGTGACGACGGCCACCTGGCCCTGAAGTGAAGTGACCATCAGCCGTGCTCCTTGATGAAGAGGTCGCGATCGGGCGCGAAGTTGGCGTGCAGCGGCAGCAACGCGCCGCCCAGGGCGCCGGCGTCGGGGCCGATGCTGCCGGCGAACAGTTGAGGCGCGTTCACGCCCTCCCAGTTGGAGCGGCGCATCGCGACCTCGGTGGCGGCGATCAACTCGTCGAGCAGGCCGCGATGGATGGCGCCGTCGACGATCACGCCGTCCAGGTCGAGCAGGCACACCGCGCCGTGGATGGCGTGCGCGATGGCCGTTGCGGCCTGCGCGATCCAGGCGCGCGTCACGTCGCGCCACGGCGCCTGCAAGGCCCCGGGGCCGTCAAAGCCGGGGTCGGTGAGTCCGGCGTCGCGCCACGCCTGCTCCAGCCGGTGCAGCGAGGCCACGCTCAGCAGCTGCGGCGGCGCGCCGTGGGCGTCGGGCAGGCCCAGCGGCATCGAGCCGATGGCGCCGGCGTTGCCGGTGAGGCCGTTGCGCAGGTGGCTGTCGATCACCAGGCCGCCGCCGATGAACGTGTCCACGAAGATGTAGAGAAAGCTGTGCATGCCGCGGCCGCGGCCTTCCACCAGCTCGGCCACGCAGGCGGCGGCCGTGTCCTTCATCGCCATCACGGGCCAGTCGCACAGATCGGCCACGGCCTCGCGCAGGTCGAGCTGGTTCCAGCGCTGCGCCGCGGCCGGCGCCACGCCCAGCAGCGACTGCCAGCTGCTCAGCGCCAGCGGCGCGGCCAGGCCCACGCCCTGCAGGCGCTGGCGGCGTTGGGGGCCCAGCTTGCGGCGGATGGCGGTGAAGCGCAGGCGCAGCTCGGCCAGCACATCCTCCGGGTCGGGAAAGCGGTAGTCCAGCGACCAGCGCGCGCAGGGCTTGCCGGAGAAGTCGATCAACACCGTGTCGAGCCGGCGCCGGCCCACCTTGATGCCGATGGCGAACGCCCCGTCGGGATCGAGCGACAGCGGCACCGACGGCTGTCCCACCTTGCCGCGTACCGGCGCGCCCTTGCGCAGGTAGCCGTCGTCGATGAGGCTCTTGGTGATCATCGACACCGTCTGCGCGGTGAGACCGGTGAGGCGGGCGATCTCGGCGCCGGGCACCGCGCCGTGCAGCCGCACGGCCTGCAGCACCACGCGTTCGTTGTACTGGCGCAGGCCACCCTGGCTCGATCCGCGCGGGCGCAGGTGGGCGCGTTCCGCGCGCGCGGGCGAGTCGGTCACTGCGGTCTCGGCGTCAGTGGGCGAGGGCATCCGGGGGCAGGTCTTCGGGACGCAGCGCGCCGGTCATCACGGCCACGGTGTCGCTCATGCCGATCTTCTTCGGGTTGAGCACGCATCCGCGTTTGCCAAGGCGCGCCACGTGGATGCGGTCGGCCACCTCGAACACGTGCGGCATGTTGTGCGAGATGAGCACCACGGCCAGGCCGCGGTCGCGCACGCGCCGGATCAGCTCCAGCACCATGCCGCCTTCCTTCACGCCCAGTGCCGCGGTGGGCTCGTCCATGATGACCACGTGCTTGGCGAACGCGGCCGCGCGGGCCACGGCCACGCACTGGCGCTGGCCGCCGGACAGGGTCTCGAGCGCCTGCGACATCGAGCGGATGCCCACCTTCAGCTCGGCCAGCCGCGCCACGCTCTCCTCGATCATGCGGCGCTTGTCCAGCATGCGCAGCGCGCTGCCGCGCCAGCCGGGGCGGCGCAGCTCGCGGCCCAGGAACAGGTTCTCGGCGATGGTCATGGCGGGCGCCACGGCCAGGTCCTGGTAGACCGTCTCGATGCCGGCGCGGCGTGCCTCGATCGGGCTGCGGAACCGGGTGACGACGCCGTCCAGCTGGATCTCGCCCGAGTCGGGCACCGTGGCGCCGGACAAGGCCTTGATCAGAGACGACTTGCCGGCGCCGTTGTCGCCGATCACCGCCAG
>JBBQYL010000055.1:0-27077 GCA_038208735.1 Burkholderiales bacterium | reverse complement strand
GGTGACCGTTCGCCGGCACGTCATCGGCTCACGCGATGGCTGGCAGCCAGAACAGATGCAGGATATTTGTCAAGCTCGCCAAAACAGATGCAGGAGATTTCTGAAGCTTGGTCAAACAGATGCAGGAGATTTCTGAAGCTTTGGTGCTCAACAGGGGCTGAGATGCAGGAGATTTCTGAAGCCGCGGGGCCAACAGGCAGCCAGTGGCTGGGCGCGCGGCGACCGATCTCACCTGATGTACCGGACATAATGTGCGTTATGTAAACTCAAGGAGGCCACTCATGCCTTGCGGTCCGAGACGCGCTTCCCAGCGGGTTTGCCTGCACCAGCTGCCCTGCCGCAACGCGCCGCATTCCGGTCTACCGCTTGCACGATCGTCGACACGGTCGAACGACGGACGACGCTGTTGCTCAGATCACCGCGCAAATCGGATGATCGATGCGCCACCTCGTCGATGACGCGCTGGGCAACCGCAAGGCTGATGTCGCTGTCGCTTGCCAGTTTCAGGAGATCGCTGCGCCCCGGAGCCAGCGCTTCGCCCATCACCGCCGTCTGGTGGTGTCCGCGCGGGCCACCATTGAATGTCAGGTCGTAGGCCGGCGACAATTTCCATTCCATCGCATCATTCATCCGGAGCGAGAAATTCTTGACGTGGTCGTCGCGATTATTGAAGATGACGTTGAACACGCAGCGCCTGAATGCCGCTCCCACTTGCGTGGCGTCTCGCGTGAAAAAGCGAGTAGCGCGCAGCACGTCCGAGTAGTCCAGCGATGGAATCCTGAAGTCGGCATGAAGTGCGCCGGCGAATGAGTGCACCGGCACCCGCATCCCGCGTTCACGGCGCGAAGCGCTCGATGCCGAACGCCGCGAGTTTGCCGCTGATGTCGAAGAATCGAGTCTCGTGAACCTCCAGGCCGCACCTGCGTGCAATGGCGCAGTAGGCATCTTCCACCGCGCATACTTCCTTGTGCTCGCCCTGCCCGGGAAACTTGACCAACCAGGATCTGCCGGGTGCCTTGGGGAGGGTGCTGATCATGCCCTGCGCTCGATCGTACTGAACCAGGGCCTTCGGACGCGCGCCGTGTGGCGAGCCACCCACCAACGCGAGTTCCTCGAGGGCGACGCTGTCCCGGTCGGCAATTACTTGCTGGACGGCCGAGGCCAGCGCCATCAGGTCCAGATCCGCGTCCGACAGATCGGCTGTGGTCGACGGAACGAAGCTCAGTGCGCCCATTGCCCTCTCGCCGATGAAACTCAGCATGTCCAGCGGAGAGAGCGACTCGCGGCTTCTTCCTCTTCTTTGGAACAGTCGATCCATCAACAACAGGCCCCACCCATCCGGCAAAGCATCGGAGACCAGACCCGGGAGCCTGTCCAGGTGCTGCGGAAAATCGCCGTACGCCTCGCGTCGCAGAGCCAGGTTCAACGGCGAAAGTTCGAGGCCTCGACGGTGGGCTTCTGGCGAATACTCGAAAATCAACTGCCGTCCGTTGTCGGCAAGCGTGCCGAGCGTCCATCGCTGGCCCCAACCGCAAAAGACGACGTCCACGGTGTTCATGGCTGGACGGGTATCGAGGGCTTGCGCACGCGCTTGCGACGGGCAAGTTCTTGTCGCTTCATCTCCGCGATGCTCGCCTGCGCGCGAATCGCGAAGATCGAATTGAACTCGGCAACGAGGCCCAAGGCCACCACCACCTGGACGAGCGTCTCCATGGTCACCCGGCCCGTGGCCTCGAGCTTCTTGACGGCTCCTAGCGCCACGCCTGCGCGGGTGGCCAGTTGCATCTGCGTCAGCGACTGGGAAGCCCGTTGGTCACGAAGCCGGCGACCCAATGCCTTCACTACCTCACCGGGCGAAGCGAGTCGAAAATCGGCGAGCACTTCACTGGACATAATGGGGCCATTATAATGGCTAAAAATAGATTTTATCTACTTTTAGAGCCAATAAAGTGACTTTTAGATGGCGCGAAAAGGGTCAGCCAAACGGTCCGCGAGCCCGCTTTTTCGGTGCCGGTATCGCATAGTCGTCCGCGGAAAAAACCTCCCGATGCCGCTTGAGCGCATCTCCATCCACGTGCCGACCGACCATCTCGATGTCGTCAGCGCTCACGCCGCACTCCCGAAAGTGTTCTCGCCACCCTTCGACGACCTCGATGACGCGCGACACCTCTTGAGCAGCCTCCAGCGGACGCAGCCCGAAATCCTGGCAGCGTGACATCGCATTGGCGAGCGACGACTCCTGCCCCAGGTCGCCGCAAGCGAACTCCTGGTAGCCATGCGCGCCCGCCGATGGCAACACGTCGTAGGCTGGCGACATCCGGTAGCGGCCGTGCTGGTCGGGATCGGCGGCAAGCAGCGCGTGGTTCTTCTCGTGGTCGTCCGTGTTGTCCATCAGGATGTTGAAGACCATCCGACGAAACAATTCGCGCGCGTCCCGGCGGTTGGCGTCGTCTGCCACCACGCCTGTCCGCCGAAGCAGCCTGGCCAGGGCGGGATAGGACAGATCCGGCTCCTGCCCGGCCGGCGTGGCCGCGCGAAGCGCGGTGCCTGCGGAGATGCTGTGGATGCGGCGCTGCCCGTCACGGTCGAAGCGGCGGATCGCGATCGCGTTGCCTTTGGCGAGTGCCACGACCTGGGTCTCGGCCGCGCGGATGCCTGCCCGCGCGGACAGCGTCATCGTGGCGTGCTCGATGAGCTGCGAGTCGAGCGGATCGTCCTTGCGGCGGAACTTGATCACCCACTCCACGCCGTCGATCTCGATGAGCGCCTTCGGCTGGGCACCGCCGAGCGTGCCGCCCGCGGCCAACATCTGCTGTTCGATGGCGGAGATCGGCGCGGAATCCTCGACCTTGGCAACGATCTCGCTGATCTGCTGGGCCTGGTCACGCCGCGGAAGGGGGCCGCCTGGGCGCGGCAGGTAGTCAGAGGCCGAGGTCGACACGCCGAGCGCGCCGAAACGATCGTCGCCGGCGTAGTAGAGAAACTCCATCAGCGAGAGCCGATCGGGTTTGTCGATATCGCGGACGACGCGCTCGCCCCATCGATCGGGTCGTGCGTCGTCGACAGCGCCCACGGCACGCGGGGCGTCGGCCGAGAGGCGTCCAAGGGGCAGGTATTCGACATCGACCAACGGCAGGTCCTCGCTCAACGCGAAGCCGCGGTCGATCCAGCCCTTTGCGTACCGGAGCGAGACGCCGCGGCCGGACTCGACCAGGCGCAGGCGTCCGATGCAGCGGGGCTCGGTCGGGTCGGCCACATACCAGAGGTGCAGTTCGTCGCGCCTCATCGCGGAGCTCTCTTGCTGCCCGCAACAGGTGATGAGGCGGCCGTCAGCCTGGCCTCCTCAGACGCCCTCGCCCGCGCCCTGCCCAGCTCGACGGCCTCCCGCACATCGAGCTCCAGCGCCCCCAGATCCTTCTCGGGCGACGCCAGATCGACGAGCGCCCCGTCGCGCCCGATCAACCACAGCGCCGTGGCCACGATGCCCAGCGCAATCCCCGGATCACCGGCCTCCAGGCGTTGCAGCGTCGATATCGAGACGCCCATGCGAGCCGCCCACGTCTTCAACGACTCTCCACGGCGCAACCGGGCCACGGCCAGGTCGGCCCCAAGCTTCTCGAGGGCGTTGACGGTAGCCGGCGGGATCTGTTGAAGCGCGCGGGAGGCTTTTGGCATACCGATATATTACGACGTTTTATGCCTTTCCGTATCGATATATGCTTACGTCGACTTACTGAAATCCCCCACGACGTCGAAAAGCTCCCCCAGGTGCCCCTCATACGCCTTCCATCGCGCCACCGACGTCCGGTAGATGGGCCTGCGCACCTGCGCCACGCTGGCCGTCTTCACCACGCGCCGGTTCGCATGGAACCCGAGGCAGCGCTCGTCCCACGGCACGCCGAGGTAGTCGACCAGGCGGCGCGCCTGCGTCTCGAAGTCCGACACCATGGCCTCGTACGACACGTCCAGGATGCGCCCCGGCGGCAGTACCGCATGCCAGTGCTGCATGATCTGGTGGTAGCTCACCCAGTAGCGGGCCACCGCGCCCAGGTCATAGGTGTAGCCCAGGTTGTCCCCGGTGAACAGGCGCGAGAAGCACGAGAAGCACGAGTCCATCGGATCGCGCATGGAATGCACGATGCGCGCGCCGGGCAGCATCCGGTGGATGAGGCCGATGTGCATGAAGTTGTCCGGCAGCTTGTCGACCACGTGGGTGGCGGTGGGGGCCAGTTCGCGGATCCGCTCGATGTAGCGGCGGCCCAGGGCCACGAGCCGCTCGTCCGACCATTCGGACAGCGTCTCCGGGAACCTGAAGTCCGCGCGGCCGCCCTCCTCGCTGGCCGACTGCAGCGTCTCGGCCAGCCAGGTGATCTCGCCGGCGCCGTGCACGTTGGGCAACGTGGCCAGCACCTGCTCCAGCAGCGACGTGCCGGAGCGCGGCATGCCCAGGATGAACACGGGCGTGGGGCCGTCGCCGGCCTGCGGCAGCGGGCGCGACAACCGTTCGCGGGGAAAGCTGGCGATGACGCGGCGCTGGCGATCGAGGTGCGCGCCCTCGTCCCACCGCGTGACCGCGTGCTTGGCGCGATTGCCGGCGGCATAGGCGGCGAACGACTCGTCGTGGCGGCCGACGTCCTCCAGCATCTTGCCCACCGTGAACCAGTAGCGCACCTGGCCGTCGTCGGGCAGCGTGTCGAGCCGATGCTGCTGCGACAGCATCTGCTCGATCTGCGGATCGCCGGCCTGGTAGGTCTTGTACTGGGCCAGGTTGCAGTGCGCCTCGATCTGCTGGGGCCGCAACTGGAGGATGCGCTCGAACGTGGCGTGCGCCTCGTCGACGAAGCCCTGTGTGCGCAGGCTGCCGCCCAGGTTGTTCAGGGCCTCGACGTAGTCGGGCTGGTACGTCAGCGCGTGCCTGTATTGGGCGATGGCGCGCTCGGCCTCGCCGCGTTCCTGCAGCAGCACGCCCAGGTTGAAGTGGGCGACGGCGAACTCGGGCTTGAGCTCGGTGGCGCGCACGAGGTGCGCCTCGGCCTCGAACACACGGCCCAGGCGGCGCAGGCAGTTGCCCAGGTTGGCGTGGGCCTCGGCCAGGCCGGGGTTCGCCTCGAGCGCGGCGCGATAGGTCGTCTCGGCATCGGCGTAACGCTGCAACGCCTCCTGCGCCACGCCCAGCGCGTTGCGCAGCGCGGCGTCGCGCGGCATCAGCGACACGGCCACGCGCAGCGCCGGCTCGGCCTCGCCGTGTCGATGCATGGCCACCATCAGCAGCCCAAGGTTGGCCTGCGCCACGGGGAAGTCGGGCCGCAGCGCCACGGCCTTCTGGAACCACGCGATGGCCTCGTCGCCGGCGCCCCGCCTCGCCGCGGCGATGCCGTGCTGAAGGAGTTCGCCGGGCGTGTCGGCTTCGGGCAGCGTCGTCATGGAGTCAGTTTGCCATCGCGGATCGCGCGACCGCCGAGGCGGCCTACCGTGTTCCGGGTAGCAGCCTGAGCGCAGGCTGACGCGGTGGCTTCAGCGCATCACCAGCGTCTGGATGGCGTGCGCCGGGATGGACACGCGCGCCTCGTCCTTGCCCAGGAAGAAGCGGTAGTCCACCGGCTTGTCGGTGGCGTTCATCACCACGGTGGCCAGCGTGCCGTCGGGGTTGGCGAACGCGGTGGTCTGCAGGCTGCTGCGGCTGCTCGACGCCGACACGCGGTGCGCGCCCGGACGGATGAACCTGGAGAAGTGGCCCAGGTACCAGAAGGCGGGCGTGAACGTGAGCTCGCCGGTGCGGCTGTCGGCGTGCACGGGGGCGAAGCAGAAGTTGCCCACGTGGTTCGGGCCGCCGTGCTCGTCCAGCAGGATGTTCCAGTCGGTCCACCCCTCGGCGCCGTTGTTGAAGTCGTTGATGAGGGCCGTGCCGTAGCGCTCGGCGTTGGCGAACGACTGCAGGCGCGCCGGGTCGAAGCCTTCGACGGTGGCCTCGGTGAGCAGCAGGTGCTTGTCGGGATACGCGGCATGCACCACGCCCACGTTGGCGAACATCGGCGCGCCGCCGGCCCAGGTCTCGTACCAGTGGAAGCCCATGCCCCAGGCGTACTTCGAGGCCTCGGGGTCGTCGAAGATCACGTGGGCGCGCTGGGTCATCAGGTCGCGGTTGTGGTCCCACACGATGATCTTGCGGTCGCCCAGCCCTTCGCTGGCCATCACCGGTCCCAGGTGGTTCTTCAGGAAATCGCGCTCCTCCTCGGCGCTGAAGATCATCGACTCCCAGCGCTGCCTGGCCATCGGCTCGTTCTGCACCGAGATGCCCCAGATGGGGATACCTTCCCGTTCGTAGGCCCGGATGAAGCGCGTGTAGTAGTGCGCCCAGGCGTCGGCGAACTCGGGCTTGAGTTGGCCGCCCTGCAGCATGCTGGCGTTCGTCTTCATGAACGCGGGCGCGCTCCACGGGCTCGCGTAGAGCATCAGGTGGCCGCCCGCCGCGGCGATGGCGCGCTTGATCAGCGGGATGCGGAACTCGCGGTCGTGCGCCACCGAGAAGGTGTCGAGCCTGGCATCGCCTTCGGCGATGTAGGTATAGCTGGCGCTGCTGAAGTCCGAGCTGTGGATGGTGGTGCGGGCCAGCGAGTAGCCGATGCCGTCCTTCGGGTCGTAATAGGCGTGGAGCAGGCGCTCCTGGTTCTTGGCCGACAGCTTGGCGAACACCTCGGCGCTGGCGTCGGTGATCGCGCCGCCGATGCCCAGCAGGGTCTGGAACGTCCTGGTGGCGTCGACGAACACCGAGACGTCGCCTTCGGGCGGCTGCCTGCCGGGCTCGAAAGGCGCGCTGGCGGTGAGCGCGAGGCGGTCGGCACTGTCGGCCGCGGTGGTGTGGATCTCCAGCGTCGCGCCGGTGGCGGACGCCTGGGCCAAGCCGATCGCGCAGGCGACGGCGGCGGGAAGGACGGGATTCATGAGGTCTCCGGGGGCAGTGGCGTCCGGCTCGCGGCAGGCGCGCGTGGCCCCGCCGTCGTCCGGATCCGGCATGTTAACGCGGTTTTGAAAGCGGTTTCATGCTGTGCGCACACCGCCGCGCGGCGGATTCAAGGCCTCGGCCAGGAACTCCGCGAACGCCTTGGCCGCGGGCTTGGCGGCGCGTCCGCTGGCGAACACGGCGTGGATGTCCATCGTTCCCCGATCCCAATCGGGCCGCAGCTCCACCAGCGTGCCCGCCTCCAACTCGGCCCGGCACCTTTCCCGCGTGGTGGCCACGATGCCCAGCCCCGCCAACGCGGCGGCGACGGCGGCTTCGTTCTGGTTGGCCGACACCTGGCCCTCCATGCGCACGGTCACGTCGTCGTGTCGCCGGATGCTGGTCCGCGAAGCGCGGCAGCGCAGGAATGATGGCGCGCACGGCCAGCGACGACGAGAGCCCGACGCGCAGCACCCCCGTGAGCTCACCGGTGCCGCGCAGCTCGTGGTCGGCCTCGGCCAGCGAGTCGAGCAGCGGCTCGATGCGCTCGAGGTAGCGTGCGCCGGCCTCCGTGAGCGTCAGCGCGCGCGTGCTGCGCGTGAACAGCGTGGCGCCGACCGACTTCTCGAGCGCGGCGATGGTGCGCGATGCCGACGGCTGCGACATGGCGCGGTCGCGCGCGGCGCGCGAGAAGCTGCCGCTGCGCGCCACGCGCACGAACAGGCGCAGGGCGGCGAGTTGATCGTTCATGTCGGCGACGGCTATGGCACAGCGTGCCGCGGTCGTCGCCTTCGCGCTCACATGCCCGCGCCGCTGCCGACGAACAGCGTCTCGCCGGTGACGAAGCGCGCGTCGTCCGAGGCGAGGAACACCGCCGGCAGCGCGATGTCCATCGGCTGGCCGACGCGGCCCAGCGGCGTCATCGCCACCATCTGGCGCTCGAAGTCGGAGTCGGGGATGCCGGCCGCATGCAGGCCTTCGGTCTGCGTCATGCCCGGGCTGATCGCATTCACGCGGATGCCGCGCGGGCCGAGCTCCTTGGCCAGCAGGTCGACGCGGCCGTGCAGCTCCTTGACGGCCTGGAACAGCTGGCGCACGTCGGCCTCGACGCTGATGTTGGCCCGGATGGCCACCGCCTTGCCGCCGACGGCGGCGATGTCGGCGACGACCTTGTCGGCGCCCTCGCGGCTGGTGGCGTAGTTGACGACCACCGTCGCGCCTTCTGTGGCGAACCGGCGGGCGATGGTGGCGCCGATGCCCTTGGACGCGCCCGTGACGACGGCGATCTTGTTGGCGAGCTTATTTGTGATACGTTCTTTCGTTGGAGTCGGACCGAAGACGTTTCGGCTTGATACCAATGTAGGCACGGCGGCGCCGGCGCAGAAGTGGACTGGCCGACATATCACTTATGGAGCGGCGACATGAATGCGCGCGACCGCCGCGCAAATCTTTTTTGCGGCGCGTGTAAGGATCCCTCCCGACGGTCGACTGACGGAGGTGCCACCATTCGGCGCGCTTCAATCAACCTTCCAGGAGATCACCATGAACAACCAGCTCTTCATCCGTTCCGCCCTCGCCTCCGTGCTCGCCTTCGGCGCCCTGTCCGCCGCGCATGCCGCCCCGATGGCCGCCGACCCGTCCAAGGAGAAGTGCTTCGGCATCGCCAAGGCCGGCGCCAACGACTGCGCCAGCGCCACGGGCTCGCATTCGTGCGCCGGCACCGCCACCAAGGACAACGACAAGGGCGACTGGAAGTACGTCGACAAGGGTACCTGCGACAAGATGGGCGGTTCGATGATGGCGCCGAAGAAGTAATCTTCGCGCTCGCGCTCGCGCTCGCGATGACGAAGGCCACGCCATGACCCCCGCATTCTCTGGACTCCAGGTCACCGGCACCGGCATCGGCCTTCGCCAACCGCACTACCGCGAGGTCTTCGAGCGACGGCCGGCGCTGGCCTTCCTCGAGGTCCACAGCGAGAATTTCTTTCTCGAGGGCGGCGCCTCCATGCACGCCCTCGAGCGCGCCCGAGACGCGTACCCCGTCAGCCTGCACGGCGTGGGCCTGTCGCTGGGCTCTGCCGACCGCCTGGCCGACGAGCACCTGGCCAAGCTGAAGCGCCTGGTCGACCGAGTCGAGCCGGCGCTGGTGTCCGAGCACCTGTGCTGGGGTGCGGTGAGCGGCGTGCACTTCAACGACCTGCTGCCGCTGCCGCACACGGGCGAGACGCTGGCCCTGCTGGCGGCGCGCATCGACCACGTGCAGTCCACGCTCGGGCGGCGCATCCTGGTGGAGAACCTGTCGTCCTACGTCGCGTTCCGCGACGACGACATGAGCGAGACGGCCTTCCTGGCCGAGCTCGCGCGCCGTACCGGTTGCGGCCTGTTGCTGGACCTCAACAACCTCTACGTCAACGCCGTCAACTTCGGCTTCGACCCGATCGAGCGCCTGGCGGAGCTGGACGGCAACGCCATCGGCGAGATCCACCTCGCCGGGCACGCCGTGGTCGACGACTGCCTGGTGGACACGCACGGCAGCGTCGTCTGCGATCCGGTGTGGGGCCTCTACGCCCACGCCTGCGAGCGTTTCGGCCCGAAGCCGACGCTCATCGAATGGGACACCGACCTGCCCGCGCTCGACGTGCTGTTGTCGCAGGCGGCGCAGGCGAGCGAGATCGCGCAACGCGAGGTGGCCCGTGCCTGACACTCTGCTGAACCTGCAGTGCGACTTCGCCACCGCGTTGCGCGACCGCGACCGCACGGCCGCGCTGGCGCCCTGGCTGGCGGGCGACGCCGCCCACGCCGAGCGCCGGGTGGCGATCTATCGCGCCAACATGGTGGCCGCGGCCGACAAGGCCCTGTCCTCCGCCTATCCGGTGATCCGCCAGGTGGTGGGTCCCGAGTTCTTCCACGGCCTGGCCCGCGAGTACCAGCGCGCCACGCCGTCCACCAGCGGCGACCTGCACGAATTCGGCGCCGCGTTCGACACCTTCCTGGCGCGCTTCGAGCACGTGCAGGACATGCCGTGGCTGCCCGACGTGGCGCGCCTCGAATGGGCCGCGCACCGGGCCTACGGCGCGGCCGACGCGCCCGGCTGGGATCCGGCGAGCCTCGCCACGGTCGACCCTGACGCGCAGCCGGCGATCCGCTTCCAGTGGACGCCGGGACTCGCGGTGGTGATGTCCACGCGGCCCATCGTGCGCATCTGGACCCTTCACCAGCCGGGTTACGCCGGCGACTTCAGCGTGGCGTGGGAGCTGGCCGAGACGGCGCTCGTCGCGCGCGACGGCTTCGTCGTCACGGTGGCCGCTTGCACGCTCGGCGAGGCCGCCTTCGTGGCCGCCTCGCAGGCTGGGCACCCCCTGGGCGACGCCGCCGAGGCCGCTCTCCAGCAAGACCCCCACTTCGACCTCGGCGCCCTCCTCGGCCGCGCCCTCCGCGACCGCCTGGTCTGCGGCTTCACCCTTTGAGAACCCCATGCTCCGAACCCTCGTCCAGCGCGCCCTCGTCGTCACCCGCCTCGTCGATCGCCTGCAGCCCGTGGCGCTGCTGGCGCTGCGGCTCTACGTCTCGTCGGTGTTCTTCCGCTCGGGCATCGTCAAGATCTCCGACTGGGGCGCCACGCTGGCGCTGTTCCACGACGAGTACAAGGTGCCGCTGCTGCCGCCCGAAGTGGCCGCCTGCGTGGGCGCGTTCGGCGAGCTCACGTTCCCCGTGCTGATCACGCTCGGGCTGATGGGACGCTTCGGCGCGGCGGGCCTGTTCGTGGTCAACGCGATGGCGGTGATCTCGTACCCGCAGCTATTCGGCTTCGATTGCCCGGCCGGCCTGCAGATGCACTTCGTCTGGGGCGGCATCCTGCTGCTGCTGACGATCCACGGGCCCGGCGCGCTGTCGCTCGACAACGTGGTGCTCAGGCGGCTGGGGTTGCGTCCGGCCCTCAGCGCCCGATGAACTGCTCCACGAGCTCCAGCAGCCGCTCCACCTTGAACGGCTTGCGCAGGAACGCGTCGTAGCCATCGAACTGGCCGCGGATGACGACCTCGGGCAGCCCGCTGTTGAGGATGATCTTCGTGTGCACGAACTGCGGGTCGGCGCGCAGCGCGCGCGCGAACTCGGCACCGTTCATCAGCGGCATCATGTAGTCGACAACGACGAGGTCGGGCACCACGTCGCGGGCCTGGACGAGCGCCAGGCGGCCGTTGACGGCACAGAACGCCCGATACCCTTCCTCTTCGAGGATCAGGCTCAGGACTTCCGCACTGCCCAGTTCGTCGTCGACGACAAGAATGGTCTTCACGCTGCGCCTTATGTCTCCGCGCCGTCAGTTCGACGACGAAGGCGCGGGGCCTTCCTGGGCGGCAACGGGTTGCGCAGAAGGGATCACATCGCCGTCCGCCCGCCAGGTTCCGGCAATGTGCATACCTTGCGAGTCGATGCGCAGGCGGCGCAGGCCGGCCTGGTAGTCGGTGTCGCGCATCTTGATGATGGTCAGCAGGCGTTCCACGTGGCCCTCGTCGTGCACGAAGCGCAGGAACAACAGGT
The DNA here is from genome assembly GCA_038208735.1 of Burkholderiales bacterium. Lineage (GTDB taxonomy): Bacteria > Pseudomonadota > Gammaproteobacteria > Burkholderiales > Burkholderiaceae_C > Scleromatobacter. The sequence goes on along the minus strand of JBBQYL010000055.1, from coordinate 15,595 downwards.
TGTCGACGAGGCCAGATACCCCCCAGGGCATCGATATCACGCTGGAGACCACGTCGCGGGTCTCGAGCGTCATCAGCACCGTCACGTTGCCGCTCCGCAGCTCGTTGGCCAGGCAGGAGAAGAAACGATTCATGCGCTCCGGGTAGACCGTCGCCTCGAGAAAGCCCGACAGTCCGTCGATGACCAGCCGGCGCACCTTGCGGCGCGCAATGGCCGCAAACAGGCGATCGGCAATTTCGTCCAGCATGGCCTCGCCCGGCGCCTCCCAGACCAGCTCGACCACGCCCGCGGCCTCCTTCTCATCCAGCGGCAGGCCCAGCGACCGCGCCTTGGCGCGGATGCGGTCGGGGCGCTCGAAGAAGCTCAGGTGCAGGCCTGGCTCCTCGACGGTGCTGGCCTGCACGAACTGCACGCCCAGCGTGGTCTTGCCGGTGCCGGTGGAGCCGATGACCACCGTGGAACTGGCCGTGGGGATGCCGCCGATCTGCATCAGCGCGTCCAGCGACGGGATGCCGCTGGTCGTGGCCTCGTCGTGCTTCGTCTCCAGCGCGGACACGCGGTACATCGACTCGATGCGCGGGAACACGCGGATCCCGTCGTTGTCGATCCGCATCGAATGCTTGCCGCGCAGCGGGCCGGCGCCCCGGAACTTGCGCACCTGGATCGAGCGCTCGGAACGGGCGTCGAACAGCTTGTCCTCGACCTCGATCAGGCCATCCACCATGGTGTGCTCGGCGGCCATGCAGTGGATGTTGCCGCTGGTCAGCAGCAGCACCGTGCAGTCCTGCAGCACGGCGATGGTCTGCAACTCGTGCACGAACTTCTTCAGGTCGATGTCGCTGGCGCCCTCGGAGGCCGCCACCAGGCCGTCTAGCACCAGAACGCCCACCTTGCGGGTGCGCATCTCGCGGCGCAACACGCTCATCAAGCCCTTCAGTCCGCCACTCTCCAGGTCGTGGAAGGCGCTGATGTAGGCCAGCTTGTCGGGGAATGCCTTGACGTCGAAGAACGACAGCGTGGACAGGTGCTGGATCATGCGCGAGTGCGACTCGGCCAGCAGCGTGACGTAGACCGCCGACCCGCCCTCGGCCACGTGGCCGTAGCAGATCTGGTTGGCCAGGATCGTCTTGCCGCAACCCGGCAGGCCCTGGATGATGTAGACGCCGGTGCGAAACAGCCCGCCGCCCAGGATCTGGTCGAGGCCCGGAACGGCGCTGCGCAGGCGGTCGATCGGAGCGACGATGTCGGTGTCGGTGTCGGTCGGGGTCGAGTTCATCGGTCGTTTCTCATGTCGTCCTGTTCGGGATTCGCACCGTGAAGACGCAACCGGTGCCCGGCGCGCTCTCCAGCGTGATCTCCCCGTCCATGGCCTGCACGAGACGGATGACGATCCACAGGCCCAGGCCCGTCCCCGCGCCTCGGGACGAGTGGGCGGCCACCGCGAACTTCTCGAAGATGGATTGCTGGTCCTCCGACGCGATGCCGCTGCCATTGTCCTCGACCTGGAGCCGCCAGTCGTCGCGTCCGGCCGACAGCCGGATCGTGATGTGGCTGGCGCCCGAATGCTTGAATGCGTTGAGCAGCAGGTTGTCCAGCACCTGCTCCAGCGCCACGGGGTCGACGGCGCGTATCGGGTCGAACGTGGCCGCGTCGAAGGCGGCCTCCATCTCGATGCCGCGCGAGCGTGCGTCCTGCTCGAGGCTGTCCACCAGCGTGACCACCAGCGCGGGCACATCCACGTGCCCGCGGGTCAGCGGATACGCGACGCCGGGCGAGGCCAGCAACTCCATCAGCACGGTGACGCGCTCGGCGTAGCGCTTGAGCGTGAGCTCGGCCCGGCGCACCCGCTCGGCCGCCTCGGCGGCGTTGCCGGCCAGCGCGGTGGTACGCGCCAGCGCCAGGTGCAGCGACAGCGCGTGCAGCGGGTTGCGCAGCTCGTGCGCGGCCAGTGCCAGGACGTCGTCGCGCAACGCGATCTCGCGCTTCAGGCTGGCGAGCTCGTCCTCGCCGTCGCGCTGGCGATCGGGCTGCAAGGGAAGCGGGAGGTCGTTGTTCACGGTGGCGGGCGGACGTCTCGTGCGATAACTTGGCGTCGCGCTGACTGTATCGCGACCGCGTCGATTCGACGCAACACGACAGCAAAAATCGGTACACGGAGTCTGGCCCCGTCCGGGAAAACGGGGTCTGGCCCCGAACGGGGCCAGACCCCTGGACAAGACCTCTGGATGACCGGAGTGGCTAGAGCAACTTGTCGAGCGTGATGGGCAGGTCTCGGATGCGCTTGCCGGTCGCGTTGAAGACGGCGTTCGCCACCGCCCCCGTGACGCCGGTCATCGACACCTCGCCCAAGCCCTTGGCGCCCAGCGAGTTCACGTGCGGATCCACCTCGTCGACGAACGCGACGTCGATGTCGCCGATGTCGGCGTTGACCATCACGTGGTACTCGGCCAGGTTGCCGTTGACGAAGCGGCCGTTACGCGGGTCGAGCACCGACTCCTCGGTGAGCGCCATCCCCAGGCCCCAAATTACGCCGCCCAGCAGTTGGCTGTGCGCCGTCTTCGCGTTGATGATGCGGCCGGCGCCGAAGCGGCCCACGATGCGCGCCACCCTCACCAGCCCCAGGTCGCGGTCGACGTGCACCTCGGCGAACACCGCGCCGAACGAGTTCATCGAGAACTGCTTCTCCTCGTCGCCGGGCTTGCTGTCGCCGTCGGCCACCACCGGCGCCCCGCCCTGCCGGCTCAGCAGCACGGCCACGTTGTCGCGCCGGCCCGCTTCTGCGCGGTGGCGCAGCCAGCCGTCCTCGATGGCGACGTCGTCGGCGGCGACACCGTGCAGCGGAGAGCCGGGGTCGGCGATGGCCAGCGCGACGAGCGTCTGGCGCGCGATGGCGCACGCGGCATCGATCGCGGAGCCCACGCTCTCCATCGTCATCGAGCCGGCCGAGATCGGCGCCTCGGGCAGGTTCGTGTCGCCCAGCTCGAAGCGCACGCGCTCCACCGGCAGGCCCAGCGCGTCGGCGGCCACCTGGGCCATCACCGTGTAGGTGCCCGTGCCCAGTTCCGCAGTGCTGGAGCTGACCAGCGCGCGGCCGTCGATGGTCACGCGCACGCGGGCCTTGCACGGGCTGCGCTTGGCGGGGCGCGTGGCGCTGGCGCAGCCCAGGCCGACCAACCAGTGGCCGTCGCGCCAGGCGCCCGGCGTGGCGCTGCGGCGCGACCAGCCGATGCGCTCGGCGCCCAGCCGGTAGCACTCGGCCAGCGCCTTGGTCGAGTAAGGCGTGTTCTTCTGCTCGTCGCGGCGCGCGTCGTTGCGCAGGCGGAACTCCACCGGGTCGACACCGCACGCGATGGCCATCTCGTCCATCGCGCTCTCCAGCGCGAACATGCCGGTGGATTCGCCCGGCGCGCGCTGGAACGTGGGCGTGCCCACGTTGAGCCTGACCAGCCGATGCGCCGTTGCCACCGCCGGACTGGCGTAGAGCATGCGCGTGACGACCGCGCTGCTTTCCACCCAGTCCTCGATCACCGAGGTGGTGGACGTGGTGCGATGCTCGATCGCGGTCAGCTTGCCGCCCGCGTCGGCACCCAGGCGCAGCGTCTGCGCGGTGCGCGGCCGTCCGCCCACCGGACCGAACAGCTGCGGGCGCTGCATCACCAGCCGCACCGGCCGACCCACCTGGCGCGCGGCCATCGCGGCCAGCACCACGTGCGACCAGGCCGAGCCCTTGCCGCCGAACGCGCCGCCCACGAACGACGAGCGCACGTGGACGAGATCGGGCGAGATGCCGAAGGTGGCGGCCAGCGTCTTGCGCACGCCCGCCACGTACTGCGTGGAGTCTTCGATCGACAGCCTGTCGCCGTCCCAACTGGCCAGCGTGGCGTGCGGCTCCATCGGGTTGTGGTGCTGGAATGGCGTGGTGTAGGCGGCGTCCACCCGGTGCGCGGCGGACGACAGTCCGGCCTCGATGTCACCCCGGTTGGTGTCGGGCGGCCCGTTGTTGACCTTGTCCGGCGCATACGCGTTGGCGCGCTCCGCCTCGAAGTCCAGGCGCGCGGCGTCGCGCGCGTACGTGACTCGCACCAGCGCGGCCGCGCCCAGGGCCTGCGCGAAGGTCTCGGCCACCACCACGGCGACGGGCTGGTTGCTGTAGGCCACGCGGTCGTCCTGCAGCAGCGACAGCACGCGGCCATCGGGCGGATGCACGGCAGCCTTGCCTGCCTGGGGCAGCCGCATCGCGTTGGCGTGGCTGATCACCGCCACGACGCCTGGCGCACGCTCCGCTGCCGCCGAGTCGATGCGCGCGACGCGGCCGCTCGCGATGCTGCTGGTGACGAGCACGGCGTGGACCATGTCCGGCAAGGCCAGGTCGCCGGTGTAGTGGGCCTGGCCGCAGACCTTCAGCGGACCGTCGACGCGATCCAGCGGCGTGCCAATGGACGTCATGCGAGGCCTCCCGCCGTCTGCAGCGCGCGGACGATCGCGCGGCGCGCCAGGGGCAGCTTGAATCCGTTCTGGCTCGCGGGATGCGCGCCTTGAAGAAGCAGGTCGGCGGCCGCGCCAAAGGCCGCCGCATCGGGCGCGTGCCCCACCAGCAGCGCCTCGGCCTCGGGCCGGCGCCAGGGCTTGTGGGCCACGCCGCCGAGGGCCAGCGCGGCGTCGCGCACCAAGCCGTCGCGCACGTCGAGGGCCGCGGCCACCGACACCAGCGCGAACGCGTAGCTCGCGCGATCGCGCACCTTCAGGTAGTGGGCGCGCTCGGCGAACCCGCCGGGCGGCAGGTCGACGCCCAGGATCAGCTCGCCGGCGGCCAGCGTGGTGTCGCGCTGCGGCGCGTCGCCGGGCAGGCGGTGGAACTGCTCGAACGGGATCGCGCGTTCCCCGCGCGGGCCACGCACGCGCACGCTGGCGCGCAGGGCTGCGAGCGCCACGCACATGTCGGACGGATGCGTGGCGATGCACGCCGCGCTGGTGCCCAGGATCGCGTGGTTGCGGTTGATGCCCTCCAGCGCGTCGCAGCCGCTGCCCGGCATGCGCTTGTTGCAGTGCTCGAAGGCCGTGTCGTAGAAGTACGGGCAGCGCGTGCGCTGCAGCAGGTTGCCGCCCACGGTGGCCATGTTGCGCAGTTGCGCCGACGCGCCGGCCAGCAGCGCCTGGCTCAGCAGCGGCCAGCGGGTGCGGATCAGCGGATGGTTGGCCACGTCGCTGTTGCGCGCCGCCGCGCCGATGTGCACGCCGCCATCGGCCGTGGCCACGATGTCGGCCAGCGGCAGCCGGCTCACGTCCACCAGAATCAACGGCTGCACCACGCCGCCTTTGGCCAGGTCGATCAGGTTGGTGCCGCCACCCAGGAAGTGCGCGCCGGGCGCCATGCCCGCACGGACGGCGTCGTCGACGCTTTGCGCGCGGTGGTACGAGAACGGCGTCATGCCAGGCCCTCCCCGCGCGCGACGATGCGCACCGCCCGCACGATGTTGGCGTAGGCGCCGCAGCGGCAGAGGTTGCCGCTCATGCGTTCGCGGATCTCTTCGTCGTTGAGCACGGACGCGCCCTGCCGCCGCACGTCGGGCGTCACGGCGCTGCAGTCGCCGCGTCGCAGTTCCTCCATCAACGCCACGCCCGAGCACACCTGGCCCGGCGTGCAATAGCCGCACTGGAACGCGTCCTCGGCCACGAACGCGGCCTGCAACGGATGCAGCCGACCTGGCTGGCCGATGCCCTCGACGGTGGTGATGTCGTCGCCCTCGTGCGCCATGGCCAGCGACAGGCACGAGTTGATGCGCCGGCCGTCGACGATGACGGTGCACGCGCCGCATTGGCCGCGGTCGCAGCCCTTCTTGGTGCCGGTCAGGCCGAGGTGGTCGCGCAGCGCGTCCAGCAAGGTGGTGCGCGGCTCGACGTGCAGCGCGTGGCCCTGGCCGTTGACCTTCAGCGTGAGCGCCGCGGGCGGCGCCGCCATGGCCACGGGCGCGACAGGCGCGGCCTCGGCGTGCCCGGGCACCAACGGCGCACCGGCGAGCGCGCCGGCGGACTGCAGGAAGCCGCGGCGCGTGGCGGCCGCGACGGATGGATCGTTGGACATGGCGAGCGGTGGCGAAGCCGGCGTTGCAACCCCGATGGGGCGGCAATCGGCGTGCGTGACCGAGCCGGTTTACACGCGCCTTACGTGCGTCGAGCGCTGCGGCGCTCGAAGCGCCTCAGGCGGTCTCGCCCTGCTCGCCGGTGCCGCCGGCCGACGCCGACGCCGTCTTGCGGCGGCCGCGCTCACCGAAGCGGCCGGCCGGCGCCGTGAGCGCCTGTTCGAGCAGCGAGCCCCACTGGGCCTGGGTTTCGCGCGTGGCCACCAGGCTCTCGAACTCGGGGCCGGAGCGCACCGGGAAACGGTCGACCGCTCGCTGATCCTTCTGCGCGAAGTGCACCGTGATGCGCTTGACCGTGGCCTGGTAGATCTGCGACACGCGCGAAGTGCTGACGCCCAGCGACTCGGCCACCTCTTCGGTGCTCATGCCGATGCCCATGTAAGCGTCGATGACCTGGCGCTCGCGCTCGGGCAGCGTGGCGAAGAACTTTTCCAGCCGGCGCAGCAGGATGGCGGTGTCGACGCGCGCCTCGACCTCGTCGCTGGCCGTGGCCGCGTGGCCTTGCGGGGTGTAGTGGTCGCCGTCGTCGTCCTCGTCGCTGAGGCTTTGCGTCTGGGCGGTGGAAGCGGCCTGCTCCAGTTCGGCGATCTCGGAGACCTCGATGCCGCACACCGCGCTGAGCTCGGTGAGCGTAGGCGACTGGTCGTGCCCCTGCATCCAGCGTTCGCGGGCGATCTGGATCACCTTGAACTTGCGGCGTTGCGAGCGGCTGAGCTGGTCCATCTGGCGCAGCTCGTCGAGCATGGCGCCCTTGACACGCAGCTGCGCGTAGCGCAGGAAGGCCTCGCGGCCCTCCTCGCTGTCGGGATCGCCTTCCCACTGGAAATTCATTGCCGCCTGCGCCACCCCGATGAGCCCGGCCTGGATCAGGTCGGCCTTCTCGACGTTGGCCGGCAACCGCCGCGACAACGCGCTGGCTTGCTTGCGCACCCACGATTCATGGCGCGCGATCAGTGACGACGGAACACCCTGCATGGAAATCATGCAGCCATGATAGGCAGACAATCGCCCGACCATGGCGATCTTTTCCGCAATTGCGGGGTCAAAACCCGTGAAGCATTGGGGGGGTGTGCGTTTTTTGCGGTCCGTCGCCGGGCCGAAGGTTCAAATCTCGGCCCTGTCTCGGGTCAACGGCGTCCGAGCGGGCCGGCGGATGGGCACAAACCCTCAGGCCGACGCTCAGGCCCAGTCGGTTCCCGCCGCGAGCACCGCGATGGCCGCCGCGAAGCCGCGCGCATCCTCGGCGTCGAAGCGCGCAGTGAGCGGGCTGTCGAGGTCGAACACGCCCACCAGCCGGTCGCCGGCCAGCACCGGCAGCACCAGCTCCGAGTTGGACGCCGAGTCGCACGCGATGTGGCCGGGGAACGCATGCACGTCCTCCACCAGCTGGATCTCGCGCGTGGTCGCGCAGGCGCCGCACACGCCGCGTGCGAACGGAATGCGCACGCAGGCCACCTTGCCCTGGAACGGGCCCACGCGCAGCTCCTGGCCGTGCGCCATGTAGAAGCCGGCCCAGTTGAGGTGCGGCACCGATTGGTAGACCAACGCGGAAAACTGCGCCAGGTTGGACAGCCAGTGGCGCTCGCCCTCCAGCACCGAGCGCACCTGGGCGACCAGCAGCTCGTAGGACGCGCGCTTGGCGTCGGGGGTGGACATGTCGAGTGTGTCGGCGACTTCGAAACTCATGGCGGCTCGCGGCGTGGCAGGAAAACGGATGGCGCCATTGTCGGCCAGCGGCGCGCCCGGCGCGCCGCGCAGGGACTCAGGCGCGGATCGGCAGCCGGGCGGTGAAGGTGGTGCCCTGCTCCGCCGAGGACGTGGCGGTGACGGTGCCGGCGTGGGAGCGGGCGATCTGGGCGCAGATGTACAGGCCCAGGCCGAGCCCCTCGCGCGCCGCGGTGCGACGCCAGAACGGCGCGAACACCTTGTCGATGCGGTCGGCGGGAATCGGGTCGCCCTCGTTGTGCACCTGGATGACGACGACGTCGCCGTCGAACCGCGCCGACACTCCCACCGGTGCACTGGCTTGCCCGTGCGACAGCGCGTTGGCCAGGAGGTTGGAAAGCAGTTGCTGCACCCGATCGACGTCGCATCGCACGCTGCCGTCCAGGGCGATGTCCGACGTGATCCGGCGGTCGGGATGCGCCTCTCGCAGCTCGGCGGTGACGCCTTCGAGGGACGGACCCAGCGAACTGGTGACCGAGACGGACACGCCGATGCCGCTGCCCAGCCGGCCGCGCGCGAAGTCGAGCACGTCGTCGATCAGCCGCGACATGCGCAGCGTGCTGCGCTCGATGCGCTGCGCCGCGGTGGTCACGGACACGGGGTCGTGCGCCTTGCGCTGCAGCAGCGTCGCGCCCATGGCCACGGCGGCCAGCGGGTTGCGCAGGTCGTGGCCCAGCACGGCGATGAACTGCTCGCGCAGCTCGCCCGCCTCGCGCTCGTCGAGCAGCGCCGACTCGGTGCGTTCGCGCTGGCGGTCGCTCTCCAGCTGCAGCGTGATCAGCTGCGCGAACAGCTCGAACATGCCGATGGTCTTGGGCTCGCGCAGCTTGTGCGGCTGCGCGTCGATGGCGCACAGGTTGCCGAAGTACTCGCCATCGGACAGCCTGATGGGCACCGAGGCGTAGCTCTCGATGTTGTAGATGCGCGGCGTGTGGTGCGTGCGGAACATCGGATCCTGGCTCGCGTGGTCGATGAAGATCGACGCATCGGACGAGCGCACGTCGTGGCACAGGGTGGACTTCAGCGGAAGCTCCGCCCCCGGAACCAGGCCGAACCCGACCCGGTCCTCCGCCGCGCAGGTGATCCACTGGTCGTCGGTGACCCGGGCGACCGCCGCGAATCCCATGCCCGTGGAATCACACAGCACCTTCAACAGCCGCGGCACCGCCGCGATGCGCGCGATGGCCGCGATGTCCTGGGCGATGCTTTCGGCAGTGACGGCCACCTGGGAAGGCGACTGGCGAAGCGAATTCATGGACGGGCGTCGTCTTCGGGCGGGAAAAGCGACCACTATACGCAAGACGCGGGAACCGGACAGAATGGTTCGCGATGGCCCTCACTCCCTCCCAGCGCTACCTGCCCTGGATCGTCGCCACGGCGCTGTTCATGGAGCAGCTCGACTCGACGATCGTCAACACCGGCATTCCGTCCATGGCCATCAGCCTGGGCGTGACGCCCTTGAGCCTGAAGGCGGTGGTCACCAGCTACATCCTGGCGCTGGCCGTGTCCATTCCCGTCAGCGGCTGGCTGGCAGAGCGCTTCGGCAGCCGGCGCATCTTCCTGTTCGCGCTGGGTCTGTTCACCGTGTCGTCGGTGCTGTGCGGCCTGGCGCCCAACGCCAGCCTGCTGGTGGCCGCGCGCGTGCCGCAGGGGGTGGCGGCCGCGATGATGATGCCGGTGGGACGCAGCGCGGTGGTGCGCACGTTCCCGAAGTCCGAGCTGTTGCGGGTGATGAACTTCATCATCATCCCGGCGCTGATCGGGCCGCTCCTGGGCCCGACGGTGGGCGGGCTGATCGTGCACTGGCTGTCGTGGCGCGACATCTTCTTCGTCAACGTGCCGGTGGGCCTGGCCGCGCTGTGGCTCGGCCACAAGTACATGCCCGACTACCGCACCGAGTCGCCGCCGCCGCTGGACGTCGTCGGCCTGGTGCTGTTCGGCTCGGGCGTGGCGCTGCTGTCGTGGCTGCTGGAGGTGTTCGGCGAGCACAGCGTGCCGGCGCTGCAGATGACGGTGCTGTTCTTGCTGTCGGCGGTGCTGTTGCTGGCCTATGGCTGGCACGCCACGCAGGTGCCGTTCCCGCTGCTGCGGCTGGGGGTGTTCAAGGTGCGCACCTTCCGCATCTCGGTGCTGGGCGGCTTCGTCACGCGCCTGGGCATCGGCGGCCTGCCCTTCCTGCTGCCGTTGCTGTACCAGCTGGGCCTGGGGCTGCCGGCATGGGAGTCGGGCCTGCTGATGATGCCGGCCGCCGCGGCGGCCATGTTCATGAAGGTGCTGTCGTCGTCGCTGCTGCGCCGCTTCGGCTACCGCCAGGTGCTGGTGGTCAACACGGTGCTGATCGCCTGCGCCATCGCCTGCTATTCGCTGATCGGCCCGGGCGCGCCGATCTGGGCCATCCTGGGCATCGGCCTGATGCTGGGCCTGTTCAACTCGCTGCAGTTCTCCAGCCTCAACACGATGGCCTACGCCGACATCGACGGCGCCGACACCTCGATGGCCAGCACCATCGCCAGCACGCTGCAGCAGATGTCGCTGAGCTTCGGCCTGGCGGTGGCCTCGCTGATCACCATCTTCTTCCTGGCCGACCTGCCCCAGTCCGACCACGCGGCGGTCACCGACGCGTTGCACCACGGCTACCTGACGATGGCGGCGCTCACGCTGGTGTCGTCCGCGGCGTTCTGGTGGCTGCACAAGGACGACGGCGAGAGCGTCAGCAAGGGGGTGGAGACGCCCCCTGCGGGTGAACCCCGACAGTCGGAACTGTCCTGAAATCTGCCGCTTCTCCTACAAACGGGCGTGCGGGACCTGGGCAGAATACAAAGCATCCGAAGTACGAAACCGGCCGCAGATTGGGCGGATCGATGGGAACCCGTCACCCAGTACTCGCAGGAAACCGTCTTCTCGACCTCGCGTCCTGATGTCGGTAGATGTGCCCGCCTCCAGCAATGGACAGCGGGCGTCATCTTTTGGGCGAACGGAAAGCCGCGGGCGTATCAGCCGAACGTTTTCGGCCGCCCAAAGCGGACATCGGCGCGCGCCACGGGCAAGGGATGGGCGGAGGGTTGGGCAGCGCCGATGCTGGAGGCTCGCAACGCGCATCCGGGCGGCGCCGTTCTCGCCCGAGTCTCCAGGAATCTCCCAAGATGGCTCCCCTGTCCCGCCTGGCCGCCGGCCTGATCGCCCTGGCCTGCCTGTCCTCCGCGGCCCACGCCGCCGTCACCAAGGTTCCTCACCGCACGGCCGCGTGCGAGAAGGCCAAGGACGGCTGGTGCACCGCCAGCGCGTCGGACGGCAGCTTCAGGGTGAGCATGCCCATGCCGTTCAACGAATTCACGCTGATCGAGCCGGGCGCCTTCGTCCCGCGAACCTTGGCCATGGGCTGCGGCACGACCGACGGCATCCGCTTCATGGCCGCGCGCACGTTCTACACGGGCGGCGCCGCCGCGGCCAGGAGCACGTTCGACAAGATCGGCGTCGACGACGGCAAGCTGGGCAAGGTGGTGAGCCTCAAGCACGGCAAGGTGGACGGCCACGACGCGGTCGACTTCGTGGCCGAGAGCGACCAGGGGCGGCTCCACATGCGGACGGTGCTGCTCGGCGATTCGATGATCGGCCTGACGGCCTTCATGCCACCGGGTGCGGACGCCAGGTATCCGGGCGCGGTCGACCAGTTCATCGAGTCGCTGCACGTCACGGCAAGGTAGCGCGGCCTAGTCGCGCTTCCATTTGGGGCGGTCCCACTCCAGCAGCTCGGCGAGCCGCTTGACGATCCACTCGCCCTCGGCCGGCGGCACGGGGGCCTCGGGGCCCTGCAACCCGGAGTGCAGGCGCTCGAGCACGTCGGCCTCGGGGAGGCTCAGCTGCCACTGCAGCGTCTGCGCGCGTTCCACCAGCATCGTGGCCAGCGCCTCGCAGAACTCGTAGCGCTCCGTGATGGCCGCGCGGGTGGCGCTCGGCCGGGTGCGTCCGGGCTCGACGAACAGCGCGATGAACGACGGCGTGATCTCGATCTGGTTCTCGTCTGACATCCAGCGATTGTCACCGCAGCGACATCCCGCGGGACGCCCCTGCGGCGAACGTGTTTCGCGGCCCCGGTTATCCTCTGAATCAGCATGCGTGACCTCATTCCGCTCCTCGTCGCCCACGGCGCCCTGATCGTGTTCCTGATCACGCTCGCCGCCCGGGTCGGCGCGCCCGTGCCCGCCGCGCCGCTGCTGGTGGTGGCCGGCGGCGTGGCCATGGCCGGGCAGGTGTCGCTGGCGGTGTGCCTGATCGCCTCAGTGGTGGCCAACGTCATGGGCGACGCCGTCTGGTACCAGGCCGGACGCTGGCGCGGGCACCGCGTGATGAAGCTGCTGTGCCGCATCTCGCTGTCGCCCGACACCTGCGTGCGCCAGAGCGAGGGCATCTTGTCGAAATGGGGCGGCAGCTCGCTGATCGCCGCGAAGTTCCTGCCGGGCATCTCGGTGGTGGCCGCGCCCATGGCCGGCGCGCTGGGCATGTCGTGGACGCGATTCATCGCCTACGACGTGGGCGCGGCGCTGATCTGGAGCATCGTGTTCCTGGCCATCGGCGTGGCGTTCGCCGGCCAGGTGGTGGTGGTGCTCGACTTCATGACCGAGTTCGGCACCATTGCCGCCGTCGCCATCGCCATCGTGCTGGCCGTCACGATCACCTGGCGCTATCTTCGCCGTCGCTGGATGCTCAGCGACCGCTACGCGCCGCGCATCGCCGTCAACGAGCTGCGCGAGCTGGTCCGCCGCGGCGAGTCGCCCATCGTGATCGACGTGCGTTCGTCGGTGGCCATGCTGGCGGACGGTCGGCGCGTGCCGGGCGCGATGGTGGCCACGCTGGCCCAGCTGCCCGGCACGGCGCTGGAGCTGCCGCGCGACCGCGAGGTGGTGCTGTACTGCAACTGCCCCAACGAAGTGTCGGCGCTGCGCGGCGTGCGCATCCTGGCCGACCTGGGCCACCACCGGGCCCGGGCGCTGCACGGCGGCCTCGACGCGTGGCTCGAGATCGAGGCCGTGTCGCCGCTGGGCCAGTTGCCCGCGACGATGGCCGCGGGCCCCGGGCCGACTCAGAGCGCGATGTCGCCGATCGCCTTCGGCTCGGCGAGCGTCACCTGATTCTTCTCGGCGCGGAAGCGCTGGGCGGCCACGTACGCGCCGCGACGGACCCGCATCACGCCGCCCAGCGGCCGGTGCGCGGCCACCCCGTGCCACGGGTTGAACGCCAGGCCCGCGTCGATGGACTGCGCACGTGCCTCGCTCCATGATGCCTGCGCGCCCATCACGATGCGCGCCACCGGACGGTACGGGCTGAGGTTCTCGTCCCACACCACGCTGGCGTCTTCCACGGGCATCTCGCCGACGTCGGTGCACAGCTGCACGCACAGCTCCCACTCGGCGCCCTGCTCCTCGAAGAACGCGGCGACGGTGTCGCGCAGGCCGTCCGGCCTGTCCTTCAGGTCGACCGGCGCCTTGAACAACGCCTGCAGTGCCGGCGTGGCCGGCCGCACGCAGATCTTGCCGAAGTACTCGCCGAAGAGCACCGGCACCTGCGAGTAGTAGGTCTCGCCCAGAGGATTCGTCTCGGGATGGCCCCCCAGCGCCGTGAGCGTCGCGCTCTTGCCGCCCACCGCCTCCACCACCTTCTCCAGCCCGCGCAGCGCGGCCGACAGCACCTGCTTGCTGCCTTCGGCCTTGTCGGTAGTGGCGGCCAGCAGCTTCAGGTTCTTGGCGAACGACGTCGCGTCGGGCTTGTTGAACGCCGGCCCGTTGACCATGATGAAGTCCTGCGTCACCTGGTCTTCGGTGCCGGGCAGGCGCTCGCCCTGCACGCCGATGATCTTGATGGCCATGCCGCGCGGCGTGGACACGTCGTCGGGCAGGATGTCGCCCGGCGTGGTCGACAGGCGCATCACCACCGGCAGCGTGCCGGGGCGTGCGAAGATGCCCTGCGCGAGCTCGGACGGCAGCCCCGGCGCGATGCGTAGCTCGCCCACCAGCAGGCCGTGGCTCTTGGCATGCACGCTGCGGATGCCCTTGCTGCCGTCGGCGTACGTCTTCTCCTGGATCCTGTGCATCTGCTCGTTGATGTCGGCCAGCGTCTTGGCCTCTTCCGGCTCGGGATGCTCGTACTCGGGCGAGAAGCGCAGCGGCGCTGTCAAGACGGTGGTGGGCGTGGACATGGGAACGGTTTTGGGTGATGGATGGAATCCGTCACCGGGGCAATCGCCGTTCCGCGCTCCACAGCGCGTGCGTCAGGCAGGCGCGCGCGCGAGCTGGGACTTCGTCCACGCCGCGATGTCGGCCGCCGACGACGCGCCCGAACGCCGCGCCAGTTCCTTGCCGCCCTTGAACAGCACCAGCGTGGGAATGCTGCGGATGCCGCAGGACGTGCTGGCCTGCTGGGCGGCATCGCTGTCCACCTTGACGAAGCGCACTTCGGGCATCGCCTGCGCCGCGGCGGCGAACTGCGGCGCCATCTGGCGGCACGGTCCGCACCAGGCGGCCCAGAAGTCGACCAGCACCGGCGCCTCGGTGGCCCGGATGAACTTGGCGAAGACCGCGTCGGACACCTCCACCGGCTTCGGATCCGCCAGCGCCGTGCCGCACTTGGCGCAGACGGGCGCGTCGCCCAGGCGCTCGTCGGCGACGCGGTTGGTGGTGGCGCAGTGAGGGCAGACGAGCAGCATGGCGGTTCTCCGGTCAGCGCGCCAGTTCGGCCGTGAACTGGTAGCCGCGTCCCCTTACGGTGCGGATGAATTGCGGATTCTCAAGGGACTCGCTCAGCTTGGCGCGCAGGCGCGACACCGCCAGGTCGATGCTGCGCTCGTTGCTGTCGCTGGCGGCGCTGCGCGTCATCTCGACGAGCTGGCCGCGGCTCAACACCTCGCCCGCATGTTCGGCGAAGGCGGCCAGCAGCCGGTACTCGACGTTGGACAGCGACAGGCCCACGCCTTCCGGGCTGATCAGCATGCGGTTGCGCCAGTCGATCTGCCAGCCGCCGAAGGCGCGCGTGACGGGCGCGCCCGGCGGCTCGAAGCGCGGCGCGGCGTTCGTGTCGGCGGCGGCGCCCTCGCCGGCCGGCGCATTGGCCAGCGCGCCGGAGCTGCGCCGCATCAGCGCGTGGATGCGCGCCAGCAGCTCGCGCGGCTCGAAGGGCTTGGCCACGTAGTCGTCGGCGCCCATCTCGAGGCCCAGCACGCGACTGATGGGGTCGCCCTGCGCGGTGAGCATGATCACGGGCATCTTCGAGTGCATGCGCAGGTCGCGGCACAGCTCGATGCCGTCGCCATCGGGCAGCATCAGGTCGAGCAGGACGATGTCGATGCCGCCGCGGGCCAGTTCGCGCCGCATCGCGGCGGCGCTGTCGGCCAGCCGGGCCGCGAGGCCGTAGCGCGTGAGGTGGTCTCCGACAAGCTCGCGCAGCGCGGGGTCGTCGTCGACGATGAGGCAGGTGATCATTCGGCGGCCAGGTAACAGGAAGTGACGCGCCGCAGCATAGCGCGCACCGGGGCGTATGTCATGCCGGCACAAGGCGCGAAATCATGTCGGTTCCGCTACAAACGAAAGCGGCCTCGCCGAAGTGGCGAAGCCGTGGACATGAAGGCGCAACGTCGATGATCGATCGGGGCCAGGCCCCGCAAACTCACGGGCCAGAGCCCGCGCGCTTGAGGCTACCAGACGCTCAGGCCATCGGTCAGCAGCTTCTGCAGCCACGAC
>JBBQYL010000054.1:0-27183 GCA_038208735.1 Burkholderiales bacterium | reverse complement strand
TGGATACCGCCGGAAAGGTTCTTGATCAGCTTGGTTTGCGCCGCGCTACCGACGCGGGACACCGAGATTCCGGCGTTGATGGCGGGACGGATACCGGCGTTGAACAGGCTGGTTTCCAGGAAGATCTGGCCGTCGGTGATCGAGATCACGTTAGTCGGAACGAAGGCGGACACGTCGCCGGCCTGCGTCTCGATGATCGGCAGCGCGGTGAGCGAACCGGTCTTGCCCTTGACCGCGCCCTTGGTGAACGCTTCGACGTAGTCGGCGTTCACGCGTGCGGCGCGCTCGAGCAGGCGGCTGTGCAAATAGAACACGTCGCCCGGGAACGCTTCGCGGCCCGGCGGACGGCGCAGCAGCAGCGAGACCTGGCGGTAGGCGACGGCCTGCTTGGACAGGTCGTCGTAGACGATCAGCGCGTCTTCGCCGCGGTCGCGGAAGTACTCGCCCATCGTGCAGCCGGAGTACGCCGAGACGTACTGCATGGCGGCCGATTCGGCGGCGGTGGCGGCCACGACGATCGTGTACTCCAGCGCGCCGTTGGCTTCGAGTGCGCGCACGACGTTCTTCACCGTCGACGCCTTCTGGCCGATGGCGACGTACACGCAGGTCATGTTCTGACCCTTCTGGTTGATGATCGCGTCGATCGCCACCGCGGTCTTGCC
The DNA here is from genome assembly GCA_038208735.1 of Burkholderiales bacterium. Lineage (GTDB taxonomy): Bacteria > Pseudomonadota > Gammaproteobacteria > Burkholderiales > Burkholderiaceae_C > Scleromatobacter. The sequence continues at coordinate 26,521 of JBBQYL010000054.1, read as the reverse complement.
GGTCTGGCGGTCGCCGATGATCAGCTCGCGCTGGCCACGGCCCACGGGCACCATGGCGTCGATGGACTTCAGGCCGGTCTGCACCGGCTGGTCGACGGACTGGCGGGCGATCACGCCCGGGGCCACCTTCTCGATGACGTCGGTCATCGTGGTGTTGATGGGGCCCTTGCCGTCGATCGGCGCGCCCAGCGCATTGACCACGCGGCCGCGCAGCTCGGGGCCGACCGGCACTTCCAGGATGCGGCCCGTGCACTTGACGGTGTCGCCTTCGGAGATGTGCTCGTACTCGCCCAGGATCACGGCGCCGACGGAGTCGCGCTCCAGGTTCAGTGCCAGGCCGTAGGTGGGCACGCCGGCGGCGGTGGCCGGGAACTCGAGCATTTCGCCCTGCATCGCGTCGGACAGTCCGTGCACGCGGCAGATGCCGTCGGTGACGGAGACGACCGTGCCCTGGTTGCGGATGTCGGACGACGCGCCCAGGCCTTCGATGCGGCTCTTGATCAGTTCGGAGATTTCAGCGGGATTCAAATTCATGACTTAGCTCCCAAAGGTGAGGCCCGGAGGCCGCCTGGGTTGAAGAACGATTCTGTGTGACCGGGCGGGATCAGTGCGTCAGCGCGATGCGCATCTGCTCGAGGCGGCCGGCGACGGAGGTGTCGAGCACCTCGTCGCCCACTGTCACGCGCACGCCACCGATCAGCGATTCGTCCACCGAAACCGACGTGGTGAGCTGGCGGCCGAAGCGCTTTTCGAGCACCTTGGCCAGCGCGGCCTGCTGCGTCGCGTCGAGCGGGAAGGCGCTCACGATGTGCGCATCGGAGATGCCGCCGCGGTCGTTGACCAGCGTGCGGAACTGCGACGCGATCTCGGGCAGCACGGCCAGGCGGCCGTTGTCGATGACGACGTTCAGCAGGTTCTTCAGCTTGGGGCTGAGGTCGCTGCCGGCGATGCCGGACACCAGGTTGAAGACCTGTTCGTCGCTGACCTTCGGGTCGGAGGCGAACTGGCGCAGGCCGGCGTCGCCGGCGATGCCGGCGAGCGCGTCCAGCTGTGCCACGAGCTGCGCGCCATCGGCGGCAGCACTCGACTGGAACAGCGCCACGGCGTAGGGCCGCGCGATGGTGGAGGGCTCGGCCATGGTCTTACAGCTCGGTCTGCAGGCGGTCCAGCAGCTCGGCGTGGACGGCCGGGCTCACTTCGCGGCGCAGGATCTGCTCGGCGCCCTTGACGGCGAGAGCGGCGACCTGGTCGCGCAAGACGTCGCGCGCCTTGGACGATTCCTGCTGCGCCTCGGCTTGCGCCTGGGCAACGATCTTGGCGGCTTCGTCGGTGGCCTTGGACTTGGCTTCCTCGACGATCTGCAGCGCCAGGCGCTCGGCGGCGGCGAGACGCGCGGCGGCGTCGTTGCGCGCGGCGCCAAGCTCGGCCTCGATGCGTTGGTTGGCACTGGCGAGTTCGCTGCGGGCCTTGTCGGCTGCCGACAGACCTTCGGCGACCTTGCGGGCGCGTTCGTCCAGGGCGGCCGTGATGGGCGGCCAGATGTACTTCATCGTGAACCCGACCAAGATCAGGAACACGATCATCTGGATGATCAGGGTTGCGGTGATGCTCACGTTTTTGCCTCGAAAGCCGTTGTCAGGGTGCGGTGCGCCGGTTCCACTTCGGTGGAGCCGGTCACACCGACGACTTCAAACTGCCTGGCGAATTACTTCGGCAGGTTGGCCAGCTGGGCCAGGAACGGGTTCGACGTGGTGAACCACAGGGCGATGCCGAGGCCGATGATGAACGACGCGTCGATCAGGCCGACGAGCAGGAACATCTTCGTTTGCAGTTCGCCCATCAGTTCCGGCTGGCGAGCAGCGGACTCGAGGTACTTGCTGCCCATGATGCCGATGCCGATACAAGCGCCGCAGGCGCCCAGACCAATGATGATGCCGGCCGCCAGGGCGACGTAGCTGATGAGTTCCATGTTGACTCCAGTTGAGAAATTGAAAGGGGAAACGAGAGAGCGGACAGCACAGGCCGCGTCACCGGAAGTCCGGTGGCGCGCGGTTTTCAGTGCGAGTCGTGGGCTTGTCCGATGTAGACCAGGGTCAACATCATGAACACGAAGGCCTGCAGGGTGATGATCAGGATGTGGAAGATCGCCCACGCCGTGCCGGCAATGATGTGCATCAGGGCAAGGCCGAAGCCGCCTGCCGTGAAGGTGAATGCGCCGCCCAGCAGGGCGATCAGCAGGAAGATGAGCTCGCCAGCGTACATGTTGCCGTACAGCCGCATGCCGTGCGAGACGGTCTTGGCGACGAACTCGATCATCTGCATGCCGAAGTTGACGATGCCCAGCAGCACGGCCACGAACGGGTTCTTGCTGGTGCCGAACGGGGCGACGACCAGTTCGTGCGCCCAGCCGCCGGCGCCCTTGATCTTGATGTTGTAGTACAGGCACGCGATGAGCACGCCCACCGACAGGCCCATGGTGACCGAGATGTCGGCCGTGGGCACCGAGCGCAGCTTGGCCTCGGGATCGCCGGTGATGTGCTGGAACAGGAAGGGCAACAGGTCGACCGGCAGCAGGTCCATGGCGTTCAGCAGGAAGATCCAGATGAACACGGTGAGGGCCATCGGCGCCACCAGCTTGCGGCTCGTGGCGTTGTGCACGATGGCCTTGGCCTGGCTGTCGACCATCTCGATCATGATTTCCATGGCGGCCTGGAAACGGCCGGGCACGCCCGAAGTGACCCGGCGCGCGGCCAGCAGCCCCAGGAACAGGAAGACCAGGCCCAGCAACGACGAGAACACCACGGAGTCCCAATGGACCACGTGGAAATTCACCGGCGCCGAGCTCTCGATGTTCGAGAGGTGGGTCAGGTGATGCTGGATGTACTCACCCGACGTCATTGCATGTTCTTCTGCGGCCATGTGTTGTCCGTAGCTTTTCGATCAGATCTTCAACGCGAGCGCCACGCGAGCGCCACCCAATACACGGTCGTGCACACCACCAGGGCCACCAAGAGCGCCGGGAACTGGATCGGATGCAAGACCTTCGCGGCGGCGAAAAGCATCGCCACCGTGCAGATCAACTTCACCGAAGTCCAACCGAGCAGGTTGAGGATCGTCGCCATCGGCGAACGGCTGTCCGCCATCCGCGTCGCGCCGCGCGCCATCAGGGCGCCCGGAACGATGACCACGGCCGAGCCGTAGAGGGCCGACCAGAGCCACGACAGCCCGTCGCCGCGATACAGCCCCACGATGTAGAGCAGCAGCGAGACGACGAGACCAGCCTCGAGCTGAACCTTCACCACCCGCCAGGGGGACGGCGCGTTGCGCTGGTCGCGAAACGCCTCGGCCTCCGTTGCCGACAAGCGGCGTGGCAGCGGATCCTCGTCGTCCCAGTTGGCGGCGTTGCCTGCCGGGCTGCCGGTGACGGCCTGCGCGGTGGTAACTTCATGCTGCGGTGCGGAACTCTGAGGACTCATGGGTGTCGGACAAGGGTTGCGTTCACTGGTCGTTCTGGAACGTGGCCCCCGGCACGGTGCCCGGCAGATCGATTCCGGTTTCCCGGCAAAAAACCTGCTTTAGTTGAACTAAGCCTGTCGATTCTAACCCGAAAGAGTGCGCCGACGCCACCCCGGTGCACGACGCACCTCGACAGCTCGCGCCCGGGCGTGGAGCCCGGCGAAGCACGGCCAACTGTCGCCACACTGAAGCCCGCTACGCATCAACCGGCCCATCGAACCAGCGCCCACACGCAGCCGCTCGCCGCGACGACCAGCACCAGCGCCAACAGGCGTCGACCGAGGTCGTCGCGACTGGCCGGGGTCTCGGGCGGCAGCGGCTTGTCGCCGGTCCACATCGCCCGCAGCAGCGGCGCGCTCAGGCGCAGCGTGTACCAGCCGATGGCCAGCACGTGCAGCCCGATCAGCGCCAGGATCAGGTCGGCGCCCCAGCCGGCGTGCCATCCGCTCGCCCGCTTCGCGAGGTGGCCCGCCACGTGGGCGTTCAGCGGTCCGGTGGTGGCGATGTCGTCGTCGGCCACCAGTCCGGTGGCCACCTGCAGCGACAGCAGCAGCAGGAACGCCCATACGGACAGCGATCCGAGCGCGCCGTGCCCGATGCCGTCGGCGGCCGTCGCCCGCCCGCGCAGCGCGCGACCGACACGGGCGGGCGTGGGCACGATGGTGCGCAGGCGCGACCAGCGGCCGCCCGCGAAGCCCCAGGCCCAGCGAAACAGCAGCAACGCCATCACGGCCTCGCCGCAGCGCAGGTGCCACGCCATCCAGTCGCCGCCGAGCTTGGCCGTGACGATGGCCGCCGTCACGCCCACGGCGAGGCCGACGTGGAACAAGCGTGTGGGGAGATCCCAGATGCGGACGGGAATGGCGGTGGTCACGAGGGGATGGCGCTCAACATCGATGTGCTGCGGACGATACCCCAGTGACGCATCCGGCAGCGGCCGAACTCCGTACACTCCAGCACACCACCCGGGCGGTCTCGTCGCCCGACACGACTCCAGAAAGAAAGACGATGAAGACCTGGTCGCTTGCCGCCGCCACGGCCGCCACATTCCTGGCCTGCGGGCCGGCCGCCGCGCAATTCAAGAGCGCCGATGACGCCACCGAGTACCGCCAGGGTGCGCTCGCCGTCATGGGCCACCACTTCGGCGTGATCGGCGCCATGGCCAGCGGCAAGCTGCCGTTCGACGCCAAGGCCGCGCAGGCCAACGCCGACCTGGTCGTGACGCTCTCGCGCCTGCCCTGGCCCGCCTTCGTCGAGGGCAGCGACAAAGGCGACACCAACGCGCGCCCCGAGGTCTGGTCGCAGCCGGACAAGTTCAAGGCCGCGGCGCTGAAGCTGCAGGACGCCGCCGTGAAGCTGTCCGCCGCGGCCGCCAAGGCCACCAGGGCGGACGACCTGAAGCCGGCCTTCGGCGCTGCCGCCGAGACCTGCAAGTCGTGCCACGACGACTTCCGCAAGAAGCACTGAGCCAGGCCGGGAACGAAACACGCCTGGCGGCCGCCTGCGCTTAGACTTCGTCCGTGCACGCCGCCCTCGCTTTCATTCGACCGACCGCCGCCCTGAGACGCCTGGGCGTCCGGCTGGCGTTCGTCGCGGTGCTGGCCGCGGCGCTGATGCCCACGTTCTCGCGGCTGGCGCAGCCGGGCGGCATCGCCGAGTGGGCCGCCATCTGCCAATCGGTGCCGTCGGGCCCGTCGCAGGACGGCGCGCACGAGCACGACGACGCCTGCGCGTACTGCACGCTGGCCCACACCACGCCGGCGCTGCTCGACGCGGTGCGCACCGTCGTGGCCGCCCTCGAGTTCGCGCCGCCGGCGCCGCTCGCGCCTGTCCCCGTGCGCGCGAGCGTTCCGCAGGCGCGCGCGCCCAGCGCACGCGCACCTCCGTCCCTCGTCTGAGCCTGCGATAGCCGGCCTCGCGTCGCGTCGACCTGCCTCGACGCGCGTTCGCGCGGCCTCCCCAGACATCGGCGCGCCGCTTGCCAAAGCCGCGCCGCCCCGGACATCCCATCATGACTTCGCTCACTTCCGCGTCGCGCGCCGCCGCGACCCTGCTCCTCGCCATCACCTCGGCCGACGCGTTCGCCTGCTCGGCCTGCGGCTGCACCCTCAACGCCGACTGGGCGACCCAGGGCCTGACCAGCCGCACCGGCCTCACCGCCGACCTGCGCTTCGACTGGTTCCGCCAGGACGACCTGCGCTCGGGCACCGGCCGCGTGGATCGCGGCGCGCTGGAGCTGCCCAACGACGAGGAGATCCAGCAACACACCGTTAACCGCATCGGCACCCTCACGCTGGACGACGGTCTGAGCGCCGACTGGGGCGTCACGCTGACGCTGCCGTGGATCTCGCGCGGCCACTCGACGATCGCCGAGGGCGACACCGACGTCTCCAGCTCGAAGTCCAGCAGCGTCGGCGACGTGCGCGTGCTCGCGCGCTACATGGGCTTCTCGGAAGGCCAGGACTGGGGCCTGCAGTTCGGCCTGAAGCTGCCCACCGGCGACTCGCACGGCGTGGACTTCGGCGTTGGCCAGCAGCGAGGCGAGATGCTGGATCGCGGCCTGCAGCCCGGCACCGGCTCCACCGACCTGCTGCTGGGCGCGTTCAAGTTCGGCGCCCTCGGCGAGACGGCCGACTGGTTCGGCCAGGTCCAACTGCAGATCCCCGTGATCTCCGACCGCGCGTTCAAGCCGGGCCTGGGCGCCAACATGACCGCCGGCGTGCGCTATCGCGGCCTGGGCGCGGTGGTGCCGCAGATGCAGATCAACTCGCGCATCGAGCGGCGCGAGACGGGCAGCCAGGCCGACACGCCCAACTCCGGCGCGACGCTGGTGCACTTCAGCCCGGGCGCCACCTTCAGCGTGAGCGACAAGGCCAGCGTCTACCTGTTCGGCCAGGTGCCGGTGTACCAGCGCGTCAACGGGATGCAACTGGAGCCGAAGTGGAGCCTGTCGGCCGGGGTGCACGCGGCGTTCTGAGCGCCGACCGCGCGTGATGACTGGCGTCAGTCCTTGAACGCCAGCACCACCCGCCGCGTCGACGCCGACTTCTTCTCGATCTTCCTGACCATCAACGCGCCGATGTCGCGCGTGTTGGTCACGTGCGTGCCGCCGCACGGCTGCAGGTCGACGCCTTCGATCTCGAGCAGGCGCACGCGCCCGCTGCCGCGCGGGGGCTGCACGCTCATGCTGCGCACGAGGCCCGGGTTGGCGTCGAGCTCGGCGTCGGTGATCCAGCGCATGGACACCGGATGGGCCTCGGCCACGAGGCGGGCCAGGCCGGCCTCGATCGCGTCCTTGTCCAGCGGGTCGGTCATGTGGAAGTCGAGGCGCGCGTATTCCGCGGTGATCGAGCAACCGTCCACCGGATGCGGAATCAGGGCGCACAGCAGGTGCGTGGCCGTGTGGAAACGCATGTGGGCGCGCCGGCGAACGATGTCGATGCGCGCGGTCACCTTCGCGCCGACCGCGAAGGCCGCCAACTCGTCGGCGTTTGCCAGCACGTGCACCACGTCGCCGGGCTGCTCACCCTTGCGCGTGTCGACGACGGCGATGGCGCGACCGTCCGCCAGTACCAGCTCGCCGCGATCGCCGGCCTGGCCGCCGCCGTGCGGATAGAACACCGTGCGATCGAGCTGAACGCCGCGTTCGTCGACGGCGGTGACGACCGCGTCGCACTCGGCGAGCGTGGCGTCGGCACGAAACAGTTCCTCGGTCATCGCGGGGTCTCCTGCAAAGGGATCAGAGCATCACCGTGCCGGCGATGCATGCCGCCACGTCGCCGCCGATCCAGGTGCCCTCGGCGTCGCGCTGCACGTGGATGCGGCCGGCCCGGCCCATGGCCGTGCCCTGCGCGGCCACGTAGCGGGCGGGCGCGCGGTCGGTGCCGATCAGCCACTGCGCGATGTTCGCGTTGAGGCTGCCGGTGACCGGGTCTTCGTTGATACCGATGGCGGCCGCGAAGAAACGCACCTCGAAGTCGAGCTCGCCGCCCGCCGGGTGCGGGGCCACCACGCCGACCTTGCCAAGCTCCTTGAGCGCCGCATGCTCGGGCTTGAGCGCCAGCACCGTGGCCGCGCTGTCCAGCAGCAGCGTCAGCTGGGGAAAGCCGTTGGACAGCCACGCCGCGTCACGCACGCGCGCCGGGTCGAGACCCAGCGCCCCGTAGACGCGGTGCAGCAGCTCCGCGTCGGCGCGTTCCACCGTGGTGGGCGGCGCAGCGAATGCGAGCCGGTCGCCGCGGCGCAGCGGCACCAGGCCGATGGCGCACTCCTGCATCACGGTGCCCGCACGTTTCGGCTGGCCGCCGGCCTGCAGCCACACGTGGCACGAACCGAGCGTGGGATGGCCGGCGAACGGCAGCTCGCCGCCCGGCGTGAAGATGCGCACGCGGTAGTCGGCCTCGGGCGAGGTGGGCGGCAACAGGAACGTGGTCTCCGACAGGTTGGTCCAACGCGCGAACGCGGCCATCTGGTCGGTATCGAGCCCGCTGCCGTCGTGCACGACGGCCAGCGGGTTGCCCAGCAAGGCGGCGTTGGTGAAGACGTCGACCTGGCTGAAACCGCGCTGGCGTGTCGCGCTCATGCCGCGACCTGAGACGCCAGGTGCGCCTTGACGACGTCGCCCAGGCGCTTGACCGCCTCGGCGATGTCGGCCGGCGCCAGCGTGACGAACGACAGGCGCAGCGTGCGCGTGTCGGGGTGGTCGGCATAGAAGGCCGCGCCCGGCACGTAGGCCACGCCGGCCTCCACGGCCTTGGGCAGCAGCGCCATGGCGTCGCAGCCGGCCGGCAGGCGCAGCCAGAAGAACATGCCGCCGCTGGGCTTGAGCCATTCGCAGCCGGCGGGCATCGAGGCCTTCAGCGCCGCGTCCATGGCGTCGCGCTGGGTGCGGTAGCGGTCGCGGATGGTGGGGATGTGCTGGTCGAGGAAGCCGTTCTTGATGACCTCGTGCACCACACGCTGGCTGAACGAGCCGGTGTGCAGGTCGGCCGCCTGCTTGGACTGCAGCAGCTTCGGGTACAGCGTGGGAGGGCACACCATGAAGCCCAGGCGCAGGCCCGGCGCGAGCACCTTCGAGAACGAACCCAGGTACAGCACGCCGTCGCCCCAGCGCGCGGCCAGCGGCTTCGGAGGCGGCTCGTCGTACCAGAGGTCGCCGTACGGGTTGTCTTCCACCAGCGGGATGTTGGCGCGCTGGGCGGCGGCGATGATGGCGTCGCGACGGGCGTCGGGGATCACGCGGCCCGTGGGGTTCTGGAAGTTGGGCAGCACGTACATGAAGCGCGTGCCCTGGGGCAGCGCGTCGATGGCGTCGGGCAGGGGGCCGTCGGCGTCGCCGGCCACCGACACGAAGCGCGGCTCGTTCGGGTTGAAGGCCTGGAGCGCGCCGAGGTACGTGGGCGTCTCGACGGCGACCACGTTGCCTTCGTCGAGCATCACCTTGCCCACCAGGTCGAGACCTTGCTGCGAGCCGTTGGTGATGAGCACGCGGTTGGCCGGCGCGTCGATGCCGCGAGCACCCAGGTTGGCCGAGACCCATTCGCGCAGCGGACCGAAACCTTCGCTGGACGCGTATTGCAGCGCCTCCCGCGGCGAGTCGGTCAGCACCTTGGCCGTGGCCTCGCGCACGGCTTCGACCGGGAAGGTCTCGGCCGACGGCAGGCCGCCGGCCAGCGAGCGCACGCCCGGCAGCTCGGTGAGCTTGAGGATCTCGCGAATGACCGACGGGTTCATGCGTTCGCAACGCCGGGCCAGTTGCCAGGGCGAGCGGGAGGTTTCGGAAGAGGAGGTGGAACCGGTCATGGAAAGGCCTTCAGGAAAAGGGGCAACGGGATTCGAACATCAAATGCGCGGTGATGGCGCGCCGGCCGACATGCGCCGGCCCAGGTAGACGCACGCCATCACGGCGATGGAAAAGCCCAGCGTGGCCGGGCGCAGGCGCTCGCCCAGCAGGGGCACGGCGAGCAGGATCGAGACGAAAGGCTGCAGCAGCTGCACCTGGCTGACGCGCAGCGTGCCGCCCCAGGCCAGTCCGCGATACCAGGCGAAGAAGCCCATCCACATGGAGAACAGCGCCACGTAGGCGAAGCCGCCCCAGGCCGCGGCATGCACGGGCACGGTGGGCCATTGGGTGACCAGCACGGGCAGCGTCACCGGCAGGGCCAGCACCAGCACCCACGAGATCGTCTGCTCGGGCGTCATGCCGTCCGCACCCGACGACACGCGCACGCCGGTGATGTAGCCCACGGACGACGCGATCACCGCGCCCAGCAACAGCAGGTCGCCCCGCTGCGGGCGGCCCGCGCCGCTCCACGCGGCGAACGTCACCACCAGCGCCGCGCCCAGCAGCGCGAACGCCCAGAAGCCGCGCGACGGCCGCTGGTGCAGCAACACCGCCCCGACCGCGGCGGTGGCCAGCGGCATCAGGCCGGTGATGACGGCGGCGTGCATGGCATCGACCTGGCGCACCGCCAGGCCCAGCAGCAGCGGCCACGCGAGCACGTTGCCCAGCACGGTGGCGCCCAGCATCGTCCAGTGATGGCGGCGCGGCCGCGGGGCGCGCGTCACCAGCAGGTAGACCAGCGACAGCAGGCCGGCGACGCCGGCGCGTCCGATGGCCACGAACACGGGCGGCAGTTGCGGCGCCTCGTTGCTGCCCGCGGCGAGCCGCGTCATGGGGATCGTGGCGGCGAAGATCAGCATGCCCAGCATGCCCAGCCACAGCCCCGCGCGCGGGCGCCGCTCATGCTCGGAGGCCACGGCGCGCGCCGCGGCGCAACCGGGCGTCGGCAGCGGCAAGGCGGGTTGGGGCTCGAGGCGCATGAGGGGTGCGGCGGGCGCGCCGTGCCTTCGAAAGAAGACGGACGAACGGCGGTCGGGACCGTCAGTCTAGGCTGATAATCAATACACGAGCAGTACAGTCTTCGGTGCAGTTCGGTGATCTGTATCGGTGCCCCCGGCAATACAGATCGTGCTCACCCGCCGCCAGGATCGCGCCATGCAAGACGACTCAACGCCTCCTTCGACATCGTCCCCGTCCCGCACGCGGCGCTCCGGCGTGGCGCCGCCGGCCCCGGTGCCCGTCGCGGTGGGCGCGACCGTGCTGGCCCGCAGCGCCGCGCAGACGCTGGCCGAGCAGCTCGCCGGCCACTACGCCGCGCGCATCCGCCAGCGCCTGCTGCTGCCGGGCGCGCGACTGCCGTCGGTGCGCGAGAGCGCGCGCCGCCATCGCGTGAGCCCGTCCACCGTGGTGGCCGCCTACGACCAGTTGCTGGCGCAAGGCCTGGTGGAGGCCAAGCGCCAGCGCGGGTTCTTCGTGCGCGAGGCCGACACGATGACGCCGCGCACCACGGGCACGCCGTCGATCGATCCGCAGGAGCCGGCGACACGGGTGGCGATCACGACCGCGACCGCGCTGCGCCCCGGCGCCCCGTTGCGGCCGCCACCGGTGGACGCCACCGCGCTGATCCGCGGCATGTTCGCGTCCGACGAGCAGCATCCCGCGCCGGGCCTGGGCACGCTGCCGGCCGAGTGGCTCGACGCCGCCATGCTGCAGACGGCGCTGCGCCGCGTGATGTCGCCCGCGCGCTCCGCCAGCGACGCGCACCTGCCCTCCAGCTACCTGAGCTACGGCGAGCCGGCCGGCGACAGCCGGTTGCGCCACGCGCTCGCGCAGCGCCTGGCCGACTTCGGCGTGCCGGCCACGCCCGGCCAGATCGTCACCGCCAACGGCGCCACGCACGCGCTCGACATCGTCTCGCGCGGCCTGCTCACGCCGGGCGACGCCGTGCTGGTGGACGAGCCCGGCTGGTCGGTGGAGTTCGCGCGCCTCACGCAGCTGGGCATGCGCCTGCTGCCCGTGCCGCGCGGCGTCGACGGTCCCGACCTGGCCGCCATGGCCGCGCTGGCCAAGGCCCACCAGCCGCGCCTGTACGTCACCTGCTCGGTGCTGCACAACCCCACCGGTGTCTCGTTGAGCCTGGCCTCCGCGCACCAGGTGCTGCGGCTGGCCGAGCAACACGACTTCCGCATCGTCGAGGACGATACCTACGCCCATCTGGCGCCCGCGCACGCCCCGCGCCTGTCCGCGCTCGACGGCCTGCGCCGGACCGTCTACGTGTCGGGCTTCGCCAAGATCCTGGCACCCGGCTGGCGCGTGGGCTTCCTGGCCGCGCCGCCGGACCTCGTGGAGCGCCTCGTCGACGTGAAGCTGCTGGGCACGCTCACCACGCCGGCGCTGCTCGAACAGGCCGTCTCGGTCTGCCTGGAGCAGGGCTGGCTGCGCCGCCACGCCGACCGCGTGATCGCGCGCCTCGGCGCGGCGCGCACGCGCAGCGTGAAGCTGGCGCTGGCCGCCGGCTGCCGCTTCGCCACGCCGCCTGCGGGCTTGTTCGGCTGGGTGGACACCGGCGTGGATACGGAACGATTGGCCACCGACATGCTGGACGACGGGTGGCTGCTGGCGCCGGGCACGGTGTTTCATCCCGGAAGACGGCCGTCGACGCTGATGCGGATCAACTTCGCGACGACGCAGGATGCGAGGTTCTGGCGGGCGTTCGAGAAGGCGCGGGTGGGGTGAGGGAAACGGGTTTCGCGCGGCAAGGTGTAGCGCATTTCAGTCCAGATCGGCATTTTTGGACTGGAATACGAGTCATCGGGAGTTCGCTCAGGGCGTCACGAATTTCCTTGCCCGTTCGCGCATGGCCTCCACCTCGCCGACCTGCGCGCCCCGCACGTGCATCTTCAGCGAGTCGCGCATGTCCTGGCAGGGCGAGAAGCCGGTCGCCGGCGACCAGTTCTTCAGGACGGTCTGCTCGGCGCGAAAGGCATCACGGCGCGACGAATCGCCCGTGGTGCGCAACAGCAGGACGCCGCTCATGGCGACGCTGAGCAGCGTGTCCGAATGAGCGGCCATCGTGTCGCTGGTCGTGCGGCATTGCCGCTCACGCGCCTCATCGCCGCCGGCATGGTTTCGGCAGAGATCCATCAGCGCGGAGTAGCTCGGGAACGCCGAGTTCGCGGCCTCGCCTTCGCCCTTGGACACGAGGTCGCTCGCCGCCGCCAGTTCCGGGGTGTCATCGGTGACGTGCCTGGCGATCGCGCCCGGGATCGCGGTGTAGTAGAGGTCGAAGCGCGATGACGCCGCCAGGTTCTCCATCGCCTCCCGCATGCCCGCGTCGTCGCCACTGGCCTGCGCCTGCGCAAGCAGATGAATCCACGGCGTGCCATTGCCCGCGTCGACCTGCGTCCAGCGCCGAGCGCTGATGGAACTGCAGCTGGGTGGGGCATCCCGCAGCGAATGGCACAGGCCGTAGCCGATGGCATAGAGCCTCGCATCCGAGGTGGTCGCCGCCTGTTGGACCACCGCCTCATCGCGACCTGCGATGTCGCGCATGCGTCCGACATCGATCAGGTCGGCCACGGCGCGATCCAGCGGCTCCGAGCTTGCACGCAGCGCGGCATCGAGTCGGGCTTGCGCATCGATGAAACGTGCCGTGGGCGCACGCATCTGGACGGGCGTGTCGCCCTCGGCCTCGGGCTTGGCAAACTGCGGCCCATCCTCGATGCCGCACTGTTCCTTCAAAGCTGCCTTGGACGGCGCGGACGCTGCCAGCGACTCCGCGAACGTCCACGGATCGTCCGGCGTCACGGCCAGCGCCAACCCGGCCTCGCGCTGCGCGCGCATCGTCGGCGGATCGATGTCGATCTCGGGCGGCAACGCCGCGGCACCGTGCTGGATCGCCGGCCCGCGCACCCACCACCAGCCCAGGCCTGCCACCAGGGCGGCCGCCGCCGCGATCGCGAGGCGACGATGCGTGACGAACGGGCGCTTGATGGGGGGCTCCTACCTCTTGCCCAGCGCTTCCCAGCGCTCCATCATCGCGAGCAGCTGTTCATCCAGCTGCGCGAAGCGGGCCTGCGCCGCGGCGATCTTGTCCTTGCCCTGCGTGTAGAGCTCGGTGCTGGCCAGCGAGGCTTCCAGCGCCTTGTGCTCGGCCTCCAGGGCCTCGATCTTCCTGGGCAGCTCGTCCAGCTCGCGCTGCTCCTTGTAGCTCAGCTTGGCCTTGGGTTTGGCGGCCGGCACCGCGGGCGCGGCCGCGGCCGAGGCCACGGGGGCGGTCGTGGGCGCGGATGCCGGCGCGGCGCCGCGCGCGGACGCGCCACCGCTGGCGCGGCTGCGCGCGCGCTGGGCCTGCCAGTCCTCGATGCCGCCTTCGTACTCGCGACACAGGCCGGGGCTGACGTCGCCTTCCCACACCAGCGTGCTGGTGACGACGTTGTCGACGAAGCGCCGATCGTGGCTCACCAGGAACACGGTGCCGGGGTAGTTGGCGAGCAGTTCCTCCAGCAGGTCCAGCGTGTCGATGTCGAGGTCGTTGGTGGGCTCGTCGAGCACCAGCACGTTGGCCGGCAGCGCGAACAGCCGCGCGAGCAGCAGGCGGTTGCGCTCGCCGCCCGAGAGCGACGACACCTTGGCCATGGCACGTTCCGGGGCGAACAGGAAATCGCCCAGGTAGCTCATGATGTGGCGGCGCGAGTTGCCGATCTCGACCCACTCGCTGCCCGGGCTGATGGTGTCGCCCAGCGTGGCGTCGAGATTGAGGCCGGCACGCATCTGGTCGAAGTACGCCACATTCATCTGCGTGCCGAGCTTGATGGTGCCCGATGTCGGCTGCAGCTGGCCCAGGATCAGCTTGAGCAGCGTCGTCTTGCCGCAGCCGTTGGGGCCGATCAGGCCGATCTTGTCGCCACGCAGCACGGTGGTGGTGAACTTGTCGATGAGCGTGCGCTCGCCGTAGCGCATCGTCACCTCTTCGAGGGCGGCGACGATCTTGCCGGACTGGCCGCCCGTGGCCACTTCGAGTCGCACCTGGCCCACCTGGTCGCGGCGCGCCACGCGCGTGGCGCGCAAGGCTTCCAGACGGCCGATGCGGGCCGTGCTGCGGGTGCGTCGCGCCTCGACGCCCTTGCGGATCCAGATCTCTTCCTGCGCCAGCAGCTTGTCGGCACGGGCGTTGGCCAGTGCCTCCGACTCCATCTCGCGCGCCTTGGTCGCTTCGTACGTGGTGAAGTTGCCCGGGTAGCTGCGCAGCTTGCCGCGATCGAGTTCCACGATGCGGGTGGCCGTCGCGTCGATGAACGCGCGATCGTGCGAGATCAGGATCAGCGAGCCGCGGTAGTTCTTGAGCAGGTCGGCGAGCCAGTCGATCGCATCCAGATCCAGGTGGTTGGTGGGCTCGTCGAGCAGCAGCACGTCGGGCGTGGCCACCAGTGCCTGCGCGAGCGCCACGCGCTTGCGAACGCCGCCGGAGAGCTTTTCCACCAGGACCTGCGGATCGAGGTCCAGGCGATGCAACGTCTCGTCGACGCGGCGCTCCCAGTCCCAGCCGCCGAGCGCCTCGAGGCGCGTCTGCAGGCGATCCATGTCGTCGTGGTCGACGCCGTCGTGGTTCTCGAACTTCTCGCGGGTTTCCTTGGCCTCGCGAACGCCTTCACTCACGGCGTCGAACACGCTGATGCCGGGGGCGAACTGCGGCTCCTGCAGCACGTAGGTGCGGCGCAGGCCGCGCTCGACCTGCAGCATGCCGTCGTCGGGCTTGTCGATGCCAGCCAGGATCTTGAGCATGCTGGACTTGCCAGTGCCGTTGCGCCCGATCAGCGAGACGCGTTCCGCGGTCTCGAGCGCGAAGTCGGCGCCATCCAGCAACGCGACGTGTCCGAACGCGAGGTGGGCATTGGTAAGAGTCAGCAGGGCCATCAGTTGCAATCAATCCGCGCAGTGCGCGGGTGGTTAGAAAGGGTCATGACCTTCGGTGGTCGGTCGGGAAAGGGTGCGCTTGACCGTGGCCTCGAGCGCGTCGACGAACATCTTGGCCACGTCGAAACCGGTCTGGTCGGTGATTTCCTGGAAGCAGGTCGGGCTCGTGACGTTGATCTCGGTGAGCACGTCGCCGATCACGTCGAGCCCGATCAGCAGCAGGCCGCGCCGGGCCAGCTTCGGCCCGATGACGCCGGCGATCTCGCGCTCGCGCGGCGTGATCTCGCGCGCCACGCCCTTGCCGCCAGCGGCCAGGTTGCCGCGGACTTCGCTGCCTTGCGGGATGCGTGCCAACGTGTGCGGCACGGGCTGGCCGTCGATGACCAGCACGCGCTTGTCGCCGTCGACGATCTGGGGCACGAACTGCTGCACCATCAGCGTCTGCGCACCGCCCAGGTTGAGCGTCTCGACGATGCTGCCGAGGTTCATGCCGTTGTCCGCCACGCGGAAGATGCCCGCGCCGCCCATGCCGTCCAGCGGCTTGAGGATGATGTCCCTGTGCTCGGCGTGGAACGCGCGCACGTCCGCAGCCGAGCGCGTGACGAGCGTGGGCGCGATGAACTGCGGGAACTCGAGGATCGCCAGCTTCTCGGGGTGCTCGCGCAAAGCGGCCGGCGAATTGAGCACCAGGGCGCCGTCGCGCTCGGCGTGGCTCAGCAGGTGGGTGGCGTAGAAGTACTCGCTGTCGAACGGCGGGTCCTTGCGCATCAGCACGGCGTCGAACTCGGCCAGCACCACCGTCTCGGGGCCGGTGGTCGTGTACCAGGGCTCGTGACTGTGGCTGTCGACGCCGGTCAGCGTGAGCGGCAGCGCGCGCGCCTGCACGCGGCCGCCGCGCTGCCAGCTGAGATCGACCGGCTGCGTGGCCCACAGCGTGTGGCCGCGCAGGCTCGCCTCGCGCATCATCGCGAAAGTCGAATCCTTGTAGATCTTGAACGTATCGAGCGGATCGGCGACGAACAGCAGCTTCATGGAGGCACCTGGACAGGGTGGACGCGCGCCCACGCGCGGGCGCACGGGCGAAAAATGGAAGGGACGTGGGCCGGCGAGCGGCTTTCACGAGCGCGGCACGACATGATCGCGTGCGGCGCGCCGACGCGGGTCGGCAGGGGTTTTCAGCGCGCAGGACTGTGGGTCACGGCGTCGCAGACCGGAAGTGTTGCACACCCAGCGCGACAGCGCCGGCCACCACACCCCAGAAAGGCGCGCCGATCCCGCCCAACGTCACGCCCGACAGCGTGATGAGGAAGGTCAACGCGGCAGCGTCTCGGTGTTTCTCGACGGCCAGGGCCGACGACAGCGCGCCGGCGATCGTGCCCAGCAGCGCGAGGCCGGCGACGGCCACCACCAGCGCATGCGGGAATGCGGCCATCAGCCCGACGACGGCGCCGCCGCCCAGGCCGATCAGCAGGTAGAACAAGCCCGCGGACACCGGCGCGATGTAGCGGCGCCGCGGATCGGGATGGGCCTGCGGGCCCATGCAGATCGCCGCCGTGATGGCCGCCAGGTTCAGTCCGAACGAGCCGAACGGCGCCAGCAGCAGCGTCGCGATGCCGGTGCTGGCGATCACCGGCGACACCGGCGCCGTGACGCCCGCCGCCCGCTGCGCAGCCACGCCCGGCAGGTTCTGCGACGCCATCGTCACGATGAACATCGGCAACCCGACGCCGATCGCCGCGGCGAGGCTGAACTCCGGCATCGTGAACACCGGCCTGGCCCAGCCCCACTGCACGTTGGCCAGCGAGATGCCGCCGCGCGCCGCCGCCACCGCGATGCCCGCCAGCAGCACGCCCGGCACCGCGAAGCGCGGCCAGAGACGTCGCCCGAGCAGGAAGAGCAGCGCCATCACGCCTAACAGCAGCGGGTCGCCCTGCGTGGCGAGCGCGGCGTCGAGGCCGAAGCGGGTCAGCACGCCAGCCAGCAGCGCGGCGGCGATCGCCACCGGCACGCGGTCCATCAGGCGCTCGAACAGGCCTGAGGCGCCCGCGAGCGTGATCAACACCGCGGAAATGATGAAGCCACCGGTAGCGGCCGGCAACGTCACGCCGTGGGTGGCCACCAGCAGCGCCGCGCCCGGCGTCGACCACGCGGTGAGCACCGGCTGGCGGTACCAGAGCGACAGCCCGATGCTTGTCACGCCGGTGCCCACGCCCAACGCCCAGATCCAGGACGTGATCTGCTCCGGCGTCGCGCCCAGGCCCTGCGCGGCCTGGAAAACGATGGCCACCGAGCTCGTGAAACCCACCAGCACCGCGATGAAGCCGGCGACGAGGGCCGAGAACGAGACGTCTTTCAACATGGCGCGAAGCGTACCCGAGCGGGGCCGCCCCTGTTCTTGTAGGACAAACGGCAACGGACGCGTCGGAGGAGCACGGATGAGCTGCCTTTCACTCACGTTCTGACGCAACTCGGCACGTTGGCTGACATCCAGACCGGGGCCCCGCTCGTTTAATGGATACCAGCCCGACAACACGGGCATGAAAGAAGGACTACGACATGAATACGACCACCACCCCGAATGCCAACCGTTCCGTCGCCAGCGGCATCCATCGCGGCGTCTGGATCGGCGGCGGCCTGATGGCCCTGACGATCATCGCCCTCGCGACCACGCTGGTCGTGAAGAACAACGACGCATTGCCAGAAGCCGCCTCGGCCACGCCGCTTCTGTCCACGCCGGGCGCCTCGACGACCCAGCAGTCGTCAGTTGCCAATGCCCCCGTGGTCGTCGCGCAGCAAGGCGCGACGTCGCCGGCACACCCTGTGCACCACACGCCGACGCACAACAACACCGGCAGCTACAGCAACGAGCCGCAACAAGTCGCCGCCGCCGCGCCGGTGTGCACCACCTGTGGCGTGATCGACGGCTACAGCGCCGTGCAGGTCAAGGGCCAGAACAACGGCGTGGGCGCCGTAGCCGGCGGCTTGGGCGGCGCGCTGGTAGGCAGCAAGATCGCCGGCCGCGGCAACCACAGTGTCGGCGGCGTCATTGGCGCCATCGGTGGCGGCCTGCTGGGCAACGCGATCGAGTCGCACGAGCGCGTCGCCACCGTCTACGACGTGCGCGTGCGCATGGCAGACGGCACGGTGCGCACCGTGCGCCAGGCCAGCATCCCGAACGTCGGGGCGCGCGTCAACGTCGAGGGCAACACGCTGCACGCCATCGACGGCCAGGGCTGAAACGCCCGTTGCGCTGAAACGAAACGGCCCGCGATGCGGGCCGTTTTTTTTGGTCAGCGTGCCGCGAGCATCGGTCCGAACGAATCCCACGCCGTCTTCAGGATCAGCAGCGAGACGACGACGATGAACACGAGGCGCACGAAGCCCGCGCCGCGGGCGAGCGCGAGGCGCGTGCCGAGCAGGCTGCCGATGATGTTGGCCACGGCCAGCACCGCGGCGATGTGCCACCAGATGTGGCCCGTCCACGCGAACAGCACCAGCGCGGCGAAGTTGGTCGCCGTGTTGAGCCGCTTGGCCGCCGCCGAGGCATGCAGGAAGTCATAGCCCAGGATGCGCACGAACAGGAACACGAAGAAGCTGCCGGTGCCCGGACCGAAGAAGCCGTCGTAGAAACCGATGCCCAGGCCGATCAGGCCCGCGGCCAGCGCCTCGGCGTTGCCCTGCAGGCGCGGCGCGTGGTCGCGGCCGAGCTGCTTCTTGGCCACCGTGTAGGCGAGGATCGCCAGCAGCACGAAAGGCAGCGCCTGCTTCAGCGGCTTGGCGCTGACGAGAGTGACCAGCCAGGCGCCGGCGAAGCTGCCAGCTAGCGCGCCGGCCATGCCCCAGGCCATCGTCACGCGCGCGAGCGTCACGCGACGCGCGAACTGCACCGCCGCCCAGGCCGTGCCCCAGATGGCGCCGCCCTTGTTGGTACCGAACAGCGTCGCCGGGACGGCGCTGGGATAGGTCGCGAACAGCGCGGGAATCAGCACCAGTCCGCCGCCGCCCACCACCGCATCGACGAAGCCTGCCAGGCCGGATGCGGCCGCCACGATGATGAGATCGATCATGGCGGGATTATCGGTGGGCGCGGACTATGGGCCAGCGGAGTGCGGCAGGGCGGAAATTGCGCCCCAGAAAGGACAAAAGGGCGCCACCTGTAGGTTGCGCCCTTCGTCTGTTCTGTGTCTGGCAGTCGCCGACCACATGGCCAGCGCCGCCTGCCTGGCCCGATAAGCGTTCGGACCGGCGTGTTATGTCTCCTCGTACCCCCTTCAGTGTCAGGCGCACCTTGTGGGTGCATATGACAAGAAAGTATGTGCACTTTAGGGGCGCACCGTTGGGCTGCCCATCGGGGGTTTCCCGCTGTCACAATGCACCAACATTGGTTGATACCAGTTCATGACCTCTTCAAGTCGTGACTTTTTCGAGGGCCCATTCTGCGGCCCGCTCGGCAATCATCAACGTGGGCGAGTTGGTGTTGCCGCTGGTGATGTCGGGCATCACGCTGGCGTCCACCACGCGCAGGCCGGCAACGCCGCGCACCCGCAAGCGTGAGTCGAGCACGGCGTCGGGCTCGTCGTCGCGGCCCATGCGGCAAGTGCCGACCGGGTGGAAGATCGTCGTGCCGATGTCGCCGGCCAGGCGGGCGAGCTCGTCGTCCGTCTGGAACTCCAGCCCCGGCTTGACCTCGCGCGGGTGGAACGCCGCCAGCGCCGGCTGCGCCACGATGCGGCGCGTCAGGCGCAGCGATTGCGCCGCGACGCGGCGGTCGCCCTCGGTGGCCAGGTAGCGCGGCGCGATGCGCGGCGCCTGGAGCGGGTCGGCCGACGTGATGTGCACCTCGCCGCGCGACTCCGGGTTGAGGTTGCAGACGCTGGCGGTGAAGGCCTCGAACGCATGCAGCGGTTCGCCGAAGGCATCCAGCGACAGCGGCTGCACGTGGTACTGCAGGTTGGCCCACGGGCGTTGCGGGTCGGACCGCGTGAACGCGCCGAGCTGCGACGGCGCCATGCTCATCGGCCCGCTGCGCGAGATCGCGTACTCGGCCGCGATGCGCGCCTTGCCGAACAGGCTGGCCGACAGGGTGTTGAGCGTGCGCGTGTTGTCGACGGCGAACACGGCGCGCACCTGCAGGTGATCCTGGAGGTTGCGGCCGACGCCGTGCAGCTCATGGCGCGGCGCGACCCCCGCCGCCGCCAGCCGCGAACCGTCGCCGATGCCCGACAGCTGCAGGATCTGCGGCGAGCCGATGGCGCCGGCCGACAGCAGCACCTCGCCGCGGCAACGCAGCTGCACCGGCGCGTCGGTGCCGATGCGCAGCTCGACGCCGCGTGCGACGAGCTTGTCCTTGGAGCCCGCGGGCGCGTCCTCCAGCAGCAGTCGCGTGACGTGCGCGCCCGTGAGCAGGTGCAGGTTGGCGCGCTTGAGCGCGGGCCGCAGGAAGGCCTTGGCCGAGTTCCAGCGCACGCCGCGGCGCTGGTTGACCTCGAAGTAGCCGACGCCTTCGTTGTCGCCGCGATTGAAGTCCGGGGTGGCCGGGATACCGGCCTCCACGGCCGCCTTCGCGAACGCGTCGAGGATGGGCCAGGACAGGCGCTGCTGCTCGACGCGCCATTCGCCGCCGCCACGGCGACCGGTGGCGTCATGGCCCGGGCCGGCGTGCATCGGATGGTCGCCGGCCTCGTCGCCGCGCCAGTGATCCTCGTGCTTGAGGAAGTAAGGCAGGCAGTTGGCCCATTCCCAAGCCGGGTCGCCGGTGCGCCGGGCCCAGCCGTCGTAGTCCCGGCCCTGGCCGCGCATGTAGATCATGCCGTTGATGCTGGAGCTGCCGCCCAGCACCTTGCCGCGCGGATAGCGCAGCACGCGGCCGTTGAGGCCCGGGTCGGGCTCGGTCTTGTAGAGCCAGTCGGTGCGCGGGTTGCCGATGCAGTAGAGGTAGCCCACGGGGATGTGGATCCACGGATAGGTGTCGCGCCCACCCGCCTCGACCAGCAGCACGCGGTGGCGCGGATCGGCCGAGAGCCGGTTGGCCAGCAGGCAACCGGCCGTGCCGGCGCCGATCACGATGAAGTCGAACGGGTCGCCGAGGTGCATGGAAGCGCATCTTAGCGAGGTGGGGGTGTCCATGCCGTGGTCGCTGGTCCAGGCGGTGGCCCAGGCGTCGAGCCAGCTGGTGCGGCGTGCGGCGTTTTCAGAGATCACGACTCCAGCCTCTCCAACCAGTCCGACAGGTGCAACAAGGCTGGGAGCGCGGCCATGCCCAAGACCAAGATCGACAACTGGATCACGTCCAGGCGCAAGACCCGCCATTCGCACCGCACAGCGTGCGCGAGCCCTGCACCGAGCGTCGACAACGCGAGCCCGGCCAGGATGATGCCGCTGGGCACCATCCAGACGAAGTAGACCGCGCGCCACCCAGGCACGCTGGCGAGGAAGACGCCCACCAACAGCATGAAGAGCATCCCGAACGTGCTGGGGCGCCAGCTGCGCAGGTCCACGATCAACCCCGCGCGTCCGCTGCGGCGGGGGCCACCGGCGCGCGCAACCGCGCGAACAGCGCGTACCAGTCGATGCGGCGCGTCAGCATCATCACCACCGCGAGGCCCACGAACAGCATCACCGAGCCGATGACCAGCGCGTTCTGCTCCATCTGCAGCAGCACGTAGAGCAGGCCGTACAGCAGCGCGATGCCCAGCCCGAACAGCACGCCCGACAACAGGCGGCCCAGCATCGAGCTCGCGTAGAACCCGAGCAGCAGCGCGCAGGCCGTGGCCGCCACGGCGTACGCGGTTTCGAACGCCAGATGCTCCGACAGCGACAGCAGCAGCAGGAAGAACAGCGACAGTGCCAGGCCGACGAGCAGGTACTGCACCGGGTGCACGCGACGGCCGGACAGCACCTCGATCAGGCCGACGGCGATGAAGGTGAGCGCGATGAACAGCAAGTCGTACTTCACCGCGCGGTCGCTCAGCACGTACGGGTTGACCGGGTCGATGAAGGCCACGCTCATCACGTCGAGGCACTTGGCGGCCTGCGCGCCCGCGCCGTCGGCGGATTCGGCGTCGCTCTCGCCGACGCTGGCTGGCGTGCACAGCGGCAGGCCCTTGGCGATGTCCGCCGGCGCGCTGGTGGCCAGCGACGACAGGTTCCAGGTGGATGTGAAGCCGTCGGCACGCACCGCGCGATCGGCCGGTGAGAACTGGCCGCCGAACGAGGGGCTCGGCCAGTCCGAATTGAGCGTCCAGCGCGTGCTGTCCGCGGCCGGCACCCAGCCCAGTTTGCTGGTGCCGATCAGGTCGAGCTCCAGGCGCACCGACAACGGACGCGCACCGGCATCACCGTCCGCGCGTGCCGAGGCCAGCGTCGCGTGCAGGCCCCGCGCGTAGGCCGCGCTGGAGGTGCCGGACCGCACGTCCAGCGCTTGCCCGTCGGCGTTGACGGTGGCCGCGCGCACGCCGCGCACATCGCTCAGCGCGAGCAGCAGCACCGGCGCGGCGCACCGCAGCTTGCCGCCCTCATGGTCGGCCTTGGGCTGCAGCGGGGTCAGCGTCACGAAGTCGGCCGCCACGCTGAAGTGGCCTGCGTAGGCATTGATCTTGAACAAACCGCGCCACAGCGGATCGGCCTTGGTGCGGCCATCCACCGCAAGCCGGTTGGGCACCTGCATCAGCGTGAACTCGCGCTTGTTGGGCGTGACCACGCGGTCCTTGCCCGTGCCCGTGACCACGTCCCACTCCTCGGTGCACTCGCGCTGCAGCAGCGGCCCGACGACGGACTGCGCCGCGGCGTGCGAGCGCTCCACGCCGCGCACCGCCTCCTCGCCGCGCCCCTTGCGCTCCTGCACCAGCCCCTCGATGCGCGACAGCACGAACACAAGCATCAGCCCCACCAGCGCGATCGCGCCCACCTTGGCCAACAACGGAAACTTCATCTCTCGCTCCTCTTGCACGCCAGGGAGTGGCGCCGATGCCGCGACGATGCCGTCGGGCCGTGAGGGCGTGATGAGGTTTGTGTGGCGAGCGTGAAGCCGCTCAGAACGGCAGGCGCACCGTCACGCGCAGGCCGGGCGCCGCCGGCTCGAAGGCGACGCTGCCGCCATGCAGCGCCGCCGCCTGGCGCACGATCGCCAGGCCCAGGCCGCTGCCGCGCCGACCGTCGCGCGGACGCGGCAGCGAGAAGAAGCGCTGGCCCAGCTGCGGCAGCGCGAAGTCCGACACGCCGGGCCCCACGTCGCGCAGCGTGAAGACGGCCTCCGGCCCGACGCGGCGCAGCGAGACGGTGATGGCCGAGCCCTCGGGCGCGAAGTCCAGCGCGTTGGACCACAGGTTGGAGAACAGCAGCAGCAGCGACTCCGGCTCGCCGGTCAGCACCAGATCGGCGCGCGCCTCCCACACCAGCCCGATGCCGCGCTGGATCGCCAGCGGCACGTGGGCGCTGGCGACCTCGTCGATCAGCTGCAACAGCACGATGGCGCGCGGATTGGCGATCGCGCGCTGGCCTTCCAGGCGCGACAGCTCCAGCATGCGGTCGACCAGGTCGCGCAGTCGCAGCGACTGCTCCTGGATCTGCTGCGAGAAGCGCGCGCGGTCGGGCGCGGGCAACGCGTCGCCGAGCAGCTCGGCCGCGCCCTGTATGGCGGTGAGCGGGCTCTTGAGCTCGTGCGTCAGCGCGCGCACCGTGTGCTCGAGGCGCTCGCGGTCTTCCAGACGCTCGCGCATCTCGTCGACGGCCACGGCCAGGTCGCCCAGCTCGCCGGGCAGCTGCGGCACCGGCACGCGCTCGCCGGCGTGCACCTGCGTCGCGTAGGTCTTGAGGCGGCGCACCGAGCGCACCACCCAGATCGTCACCAGCACGCCCACGGCGGCCGACAGCCCCAGCAGCCAGAAGCCGGCGACGAAGATGCGGCGCTGGGCCCGATCGATGAACTGCTGCACCGTGGCCAGCGGCTTGCCGACCGTGACGACACCGATGATGCGGCCGCCGTCGCGCACCGGCGCGGCCACGTACATCACCGAACTCGCGTCGTCGCTGGCCACGCTGCGGGTGGCGCGCGCGCCGTACTCGCCACGCAGCGTCAGGTGGACGTCGCGCCATTGCGAGTAGTCGGCGCCGACGGCGGAGCTGGCGGCCGTGCCCGGCGCTTCCGGGCCGAAGCCGGAGTCGAGCACGACGCGGCCGCCGGCGTCGGTGACGTACACGCGCAGGTCCAGCGTGCGCTTGTGCAGGCCCCAGATCTGGATGTCGACCGGGCGCCGGCGGTAGGCATCGACGTCATGGGCGAGGCGCGAGTCGAGCAGCGTGCCGCCAGGCGGCATGGCGCGCAGGTCAGCGGCGGCCTGCTCGGCGATCAGGTTGGCGGTGTCGACCAGCGCGTCCTCCATCACCTCGCGCGCGCTCGGCTTGACCTCGCTCTGGAACACCTGCAAGGCGAAGAAGCCGGCCAGGCCGGTGATGACGAAAAACGCGAACAGCAGTCGCAGGCCGAGGCGCATCTCAGGCAACGTCGAGGTCGAGGGCGTAGCCCATGCCCCGATGCGTGGTGATGGGTTCGAGGTCCGGGCGCACGGCGCGCAACTTGGCACGCAAGGTCTTGACGTGCGTGTCGACGGTGCGGTCGGTGGCCTCGCCGTCGGCGCCCCACGCCTCGTCGAGCAGCGCCTCGCGCGAGCGGATGCGCCCAGGGGTGCGCAGCAGCGCCCGCAGGAGGCCGAACTCGAGCCGGGTCAGTGCCAGCCACTGGCCGGCGAACCGGATGCGCTGGCCATCGGCGTCGAGCTCGAACAGCCCGGCCGCGGGTGCCGGCGCGGCCGGGGGCGACAACGCCGCGCGCCGCAGCAGCGCGCGCACCCGTGCCACCAGCTCGCGCGGGCTGAATGGCTTGGTGAGGTAATCGTCGGCGCCCAGCTCGAGGCCAACGACGCGGTCGAGCTCCTCGGCCCGCGCCGTCAGCATCAGGATGGGCAGCGCACGCAGTGCGTCGGCCCCCGACTGGCGCCACTCGCGGCACAGGTCCAGCCCGCTGCCGTCCGGCAGGCCGACGTCGAGGATCGCCAGCGCCGGGCGCGCGGCCGCCACGCTGGCGCGCGCGGCGCCGACCAGCAGCACGTGGTCGACCGCGAAGCCCTCGCGCTGCAAGGCGAACGCCACCGTGCCGGCGATCGCCGGATCGTCCTCGAGCAGGAGGATGCGCGAACTCAATTGGAGGCCGGCAGCCCGGACAGCGCCGGGAACAGCTTGAGCAGGCCGTCCGACAGCAGCTCGACGGCCATCGCCGCGAGGATCAGGCCCATCAGCCGCGTCATCACGTTGATGCCCGTGCGGCCCAGCAGCTTGGCGATGCGGCCGGCGGCCGAGAACGCGGCGAACGTGGCCACGCCGATGACCACGCCGTAGCCGACGAGCACCGCATGCTCGAGCAGGCCGCGGGTCTTGTCGGCGTAGATGACCATCGTCGAGATCGTGGCCGGGCCGGTCAGCAGCGGGATTGTCAGCGGGACAATGGCGATGGAGTCGCCGGCGTCGGCCTTGGCCTGGCCGTCGCCGACGTCCGAGCCGCGGCTCTCGGCCTGCTGCGCGTTGAGCATGTTCAGAGACGAGATCAGCAGCAGCAGGCCGCCGCCAACCTGGAACGAGGCGATGGTGATGCCGAAGAACTCGATGATCTGCAAGCCGCAGATCGCGCTCATCGCGACGACCGTGAACGCGGCGATCGAGGCCACGCGGATCGTGCGTTGGCGCTGTTCCCGCGTCAGGTTGTGCGTGAAGTGCAGGAAGAACGGGATCGCCCCGATCGGGTTGACGATCGCCAGCAAGGCGACGAGCGGCTTGAGCGGGTGCAGGTCCATTCCGCGATTCTCGCCGCGGCTGAGTCGATCCGAGCAACGAAGTTCCGCTCGCCGGTCCGGATGGCCGCTTTCGTTGCGGGAAAACCCGTTGGTTCAAACCCTGGCGGACCTCGCGGAGCCGGCTTTTTTCCGCTGCAAAGAAGGGGGTTCACCGCCCGGAAACGACAAAACAACAATTTCCTTGACTGCGCTTTGCATTTCGTGATTTGTTAGGCTCATAATCATTCCAGGGCTGCGGTTGCTTCGCGCAACTGTCTCCCGCTGATGCTGTGTCTGGTTGCGGCGCCTTCGCTTGATGGATCACGCTGGGTTGAAGCTCCACATGGTTTTTTATCTTTGAAAGGGCTTCCCCCGTGGGAAACAAACTGTACGTAGGCAACCTGGCCTATAGCGTCCGCGACGA
>JBBQYL010000053.1:0-27189 GCA_038208735.1 Burkholderiales bacterium | reverse complement strand
CTCCTGGATGCGGACGCGGGCGGCCATGCTTCAGCCTCCGGTGACCGGCGGGAAGAACGCCACCTCGGCGCCGTCGTGCAGCCGCGCCGACTCGTCGGCCAGCGCCTGGTCGACCGCCACGCGCACCGCCCGCCCGGGCGCAAGCGCCTGGGCGTGCGCGTCCGACTGCGTGCGCAGCCACGCGCGCAGGGCCGCGGCCGAGGGCTCGGCCTCGGGCGTCCAGTCGAGCGGGCCGCCGGCGCCCAGCGACTCGCGCAGCGACGCGAAGTATTTCAGCGTGAGCCTCACGGCGCCAGCTCCGCCAGCGACAGGTAGCGCACCAGGTCGCCCGGCTTCACGGCCTGGCCCGGCGCGATGTCGGCCAGCCCGTCGCCCCAGGCCAGCGACGTGAGCACGCCGGAGCCCTGGTTGCGGTAGAGGTCGAGGCCGCCGTCGTCGTTGCGCCGCACGCGCAGGAACTCGCGCCGCTTGTCCGGCTTGGGCCAGGCGAAATCGGCGCGCACCGGGGTGCCGGGCGGCGTGACGGCCTGAGCCCCCTGCAGTTGCGCCAGCACCGGCCGCACGAAGAGCGCGAACGTGACGTAGCTCGATACCGGATTGCCCGGCAGTCCGATGAACCAGGTTTCGCCGTCCGCGCGCCGCACCGCGCCGAACGCGAGCGGCTTGCCCGGCTTGATGGCGATGGCCCACAGGTCGAGCCGGCCCTCGGCGGCCAGCGCGGGCTTGAGGTGATCCTCCTCGCCCACCGACACCCCGCCCGAGCTCAGGATCAGGTCGTGGCCCTGCGCCGCCTCGCGCAGCATGGCGCGGGTGGCGTCCAGCCGGTCGGGCACGTTGCCCAGGTCGGTGACGACGCAGCCCTGGCCGCGCAGCAGCGCGCCCAGCATGAAGCGGTTGGAGTTGTAGATGGCGCCCGGCGGCAGTGGCTCGCCGGGCATCACCAGCTCGTCGCCGGTGGAAAACAGCGCCACGCGCGGGCGCGCCGCGACGTCCAGCCTGGCCATGCCCACGGTGGCGGCCAGGCCGATGGCGGCGGCGTCCAGGCGATGGCCCGCACGCAGCACGACGTGGCCCTTCATCACGTCCTCGCCCTGGCGGCGGATGGCCATGCCGGGCGCCGGAACCTCGTTCACCCGCACGCCGCCGAACGGATCGTGCGATCCCGACGACGGCAGGGCCTCGCAGTTCTCCTGCATCACCACCGCGTCCGCGCCGGCCGGCACCTGCGCGCCGGTGAAGATGCGCGCCGCCGTGCCGGGCGCCAGCGGCTCGCCGGGGCGGCCGGCGACGATGCGCTGGCTGACGGGCAGCAACGTGCCGATGGCGCCGCCGAGGTCGGCCAGGCGGATGGCGTAGCCGTCCATGGCGCTGTTGTCCTCGGGCGGCACGTGAACGGCGGAGACGACGTCCTGCGCGAGGATGCGGCCCCAGGCGTCGGGGGTGGAGACGGTCTCGACGCGATCGAGCGGGACGACGGCGGCGAGCAGGCGCGCCAGCGCGTCGTCGGCGCTGATGAGCGGGCCACGGCCGGGCGCGGGAGAGGCGGGAACGGAAGCGATTTCAGTCATGAGTCCGCAATGATGCAACAGCGCCGCGCCGCCCGGAGCCGGGCGTGGCAAATGCGCCGCAAATCGGCGTCTTCGCTCAGTGCGCCGGGGCCACCGCGGGCCCCAGCACGTCGTAGTGGCCGATCCGCGCCTTCACGTCGGGCGGCGCCACGTCGCTGCCGATGGCCGTGGTGTCGCGCGTGCCGATCATCAGCACGGTGGGCACCTTCAGCTGCGGGAACTCGTACACCACGGGCTGGTGTCTGGATCATGTCGTAGATCAACGCGGAGTTTCGCGCCACCAACTCGCGGCCGGGCCCCTGCTGCAGGCCGGCGAGCATGTCGACCCAGCGCTCGTACTCCGGCTTCCATCGGCCGACGTAGTAGGTCTGGCGTTCGTAGTCGCGGATCTTGTCGGCGGTCTGGCCCAGCTCGCGCCGCGTCCATTCGTCTACGGTAGGCGCGGGCACGCCCTTGGCCTGCCAGTCTTCCAGCCCCAGCGGATCGACCAGCACCAGTTGCTGGACGGCCTGCGGCAACATCAACGCGTAGCGCGTGGCGATCATCCCGCCGGTGGAATGCGCCACCAGGGTGGCGCGCGCCACGCCCAGCGACTTCAGAAGCGCATCGGTGTTGCGCACCAGTTCAACGTGTCGATCTGATGGGCCCAGGTCGCGCCGCAGAAGTTCTTGCCGTGCATCAGCACGACGGTGTGGCCGTTGGCCGCGCCCGCCGAGGCCACGTCCATGTAGGCCATCTGCAAGGCCTCGCCCTGCGAGGTGAAGGCGAAGTGGTGCAAGGGCTGCGGGTAGTCGAAGCCTTCGAGCTCCGGCCCGTAGGACGGGGATGGCACCGCGGGCTGGGCGTGGACGGCGGCCGCGACGACGGCCCCGGCGACGGCCAGCACCCGGACCAGGGCAAGGCTGCGAGGGTGCATGGGTCGACTCAATGCGCCGGCGCGTGCGCTTCGACGAACGCCTTCACCACGTCCACGTCGGCCTTGATCACCGTGAAGCGCTTGGGACGCGACTCGAGGTCGGCCAGCGCCGCGGGCATCTCGGGCCGGCGGCCCAGGGCTTCCTGGATCGTGTCGGCGAATTTGATGGGCAGCGCGGTCTCGAGCACCAGCATCGGCACGCCGGGTTGCAGGTGCTCGCGCGCCACCTTCAGCCCGTCGGCGGTGTGGGTGTCGATGACGACGCCGAAGCGCGCGTCGGTGTCGCGGATGGTGGCCAGGCGGTCGGCGTGCGTGCTGCGGCCCGACACGAAGCCGAAGCCGGCGATGCGGGCCTTCTCGGCCGGCAGCAGGGTGAACGCGCCGTCGCGCTGCAGCGCCGCGCCGAACAGCTCGCGGGTGCGCGGGCCGTCGCCGCCCAGCAGGTCGAACACGAAGCGCTCGAAGTTGGACGCCTTGGAGATGTCCATCGACGGGCTCGAGGTCTCGAAGGTCTCGGCCGAGCCGCGCACGCGGTACGTTCCGGTGCGGAAGAACTCGTCGAGCACGTCGTTCTCGTTGGTGGCCACCACCAGTTGCGCGATGGGCAGGCCCATCATGCGCGCCACGTGGCCGGCGCAGACGTTGCCGAAGTTGCCCGAGGGCACGGCGAAGCTCACCTTCTCGGCGTTCGTCTTCGTGGCCTGGATGTAGCCGGCGAAGTAGTAGACGACCTGGGCCAGCAGCCGCGCCCAGTTGATGGAGTTGACCGTGCCGATGCGCCACTTGCGCTTGAACGCCAGGTCGTTGGACACGGCCTTGACGATGTCCTGGCAATCGTCGAACACGCCCTCCACGCTCAGGTTGTGGATGTTCTCGTCCTGCAGGCTGAACATCTGTGCCTGCTGGAACGGGCTCATGCGACCGTACGGGCTCAGCATGAACACGTTGACGCCCTGCTTGCCGCGCATGGCGTGCTCGGCCGCGCTGCCGGTGTCGCCGGAGGTGGCGCCCAGGATGTTGAGCGTCTCGCCGCAGCGTGCCAGTTCGTATTCGAACAGGTTGCCCAGCAGTTGCATGGCCATGTCCTTGAAGGCCAGCGTGGGCCCGTTGGACAGCGCCTCCAGTTGCACGCCCGGCTCGAGCGCGCGCAGCGGCACGATGGCCGCACTGCCAAAGACCTCGGCCGTGTATGTCTTCGCCGCCAGCGCCTTCAGGTCGGCGGCCGGGATGTCGTCGATGTACAGCGACAGGATCTCGAACGCCAGCTCGGCGTACGACAGGCCGCGCCACTGCGCGAGCGTGGCGTCGTCCACCTTCGGGTAGTGATCGGGCAGGTACAGGCCACCGTCCGGCGCCAGGCCTTCCAGCAGGATCTCGCTGAAGGAACGCGGCGTGGGGTCGCCGCGCGTGCTGAGGTACTTCATCGGGCGAGGGTCTCCCGAGAACTGATGAGCTCCCACTTGGGGGGCAGCGACGGAAGGAGCGAGGGGGTCGTCATGACTAGGCCAGGTCTTCCTTGCGGATGGAAACGATCGTCGCCAGCACCGTCGGCAGCGCCTGCATCTGCGCGATCGCCTGGCGCATCCTGCCCTCGACCGTGTTGTGCGTGAGGATGATCAGGTCCTGCTGGCCGTCCTTGCGGTCGGGGCTGGGACGCTGCAGCACGGCGTCGATGGAGATGTCGTGCTCGGCCAGCGTGGTGGTGATGCGCGACAGCACGCCCGCCTCGTCAGCCACGCAAAGGCGCAGGTAGAACGACGTGACGACGTCGGCGATGCCCAGGATGGGCGTGTCGGCCAGCGCGTCGGCGCGGAAGGCCAGGTGCGGCACGCGGTGGTCGGGGTCGGCGGTGTGCAGGCGCGTGATGTCGACGAGATCGGCCACCACGGCCGAGGCAGTGGGCTCGGCGCCCGCGCCCTTGCCGTAGTACAGCGTGGTGCCGACGGCGTCGGCCTGCACCACGACGGCGTTCATCGCGCCCTCCACGTTGGCGATGAGCCGCTTGGTCGGCACCAGCGTGGGATGCACCCGCAGCTCGATGCCGCCGGCGTCGGGGCGGCGGCGAGTGATGCCCAGCAGCTTGATGCGGTAGCCCAGCGCCTCGGCGTGCTTGATGTCGGCGGCCTGCAGGCCCACGATGCCTTCCACGTGCGCCTTGTCGAACTGCATCGGGATGCCGAACGCGATGGCGCTCATGATGGTGGCCTTGTGCGCGGCGTCCACGCCTTCGATGTCGAAGGTGGGGTCGGCCTCGGCGTAGCCCAGGCGCTGCGCCTCCTTGAGCACGACGTCGAAGTCGAGGCCCTTGTCGCGCATCTCGGACAGGATGAAGTTGGTGGTGCCGTTGATGATGCCGGCGATCCACTCGATGCGGTTGGCGGTGAGGCCCTCGCGCAGCGCCTTGATGATGGGAATGCCCCCGGCCACCGCGGCCTCGAACGCCACCATGACGCCCTTCTCGCGCGCCGCCGCGAAGATCTCGTTGCCGTGCACGGCCAGCAGCGCCTTGTTGGCGGTGACCACGTGCTTGCCGGCGGCGATCGCCTCCAGCACCAGCGTCTTGGCGACGCCGTAGCCGCCGATCAGCTCGACGACGATGTCGATGTCGGGATTGGCGATGATCTCGCGGCCGTCGGCCACCACCTTCACGTGGTCGCCCACGACGCTCATGGCGCGCGCCACGTCGAGGTCGGCCACCATCGTGATCTCGATGGCGCGGCCCGCGCGGCGGCGGATTTCCTCCTGGTTGCGCGTGAGGACGTTG
Source organism: Burkholderiales bacterium (assembly GCA_038208735.1). Classification (GTDB taxonomy): domain Bacteria; phylum Pseudomonadota; class Gammaproteobacteria; order Burkholderiales; family Burkholderiaceae_C; genus Scleromatobacter. The sequence continues at coordinate 21,941 of JBBQYL010000053.1, read as the reverse complement.
TACGTGCCGGAACCGACGGTTCCGATGCCCAGCAGGCCGACCTGGATCGCTTTCATTTTCATTTCACCTCGTGTTGCTTGCTCGTTGTCACTTGCCGGGAACCACTTCGGCGACCAGGCTGGGAAGCTCCCAGGCCCCGCCCGCCTTCACGCCACGGCACAGTCCGCCGGTGGCGGCATACGTCTGCTCGAAACGATAGCCGTTCCAGGTCCATGCCTGGGCGCTGCCGCAATCACCCGCCGGCGCGCTCGCGGCGCGGGCGGTGATGGTGCCGGACCCGTCGAAATCGGCGCCCGCGTAGGTGAGCGGCTTGGGATCGTAGGGCGGCCGCTGGTTGGCCAGCCAGTAGCCATTGGCGCCGGCGCGGCAGGCCTGCGTCACCAGCAGGCGATTGGCGTCCAGGTGCCACAGTCGCGCCCTGGCCTGCGCCGTGCCATCGTCCAGCAGCGGACAGTCGGCGTTGGTCTGGATGCCGGCCAGCACGCGCACGACCAGCGCGTCGTCGCCCGGCGCGCGCAGGGGCGGAATGTTGCCGGCCTCGAAGCGCGGCGGCGCCATCGGCGACGCCACGTCGGCGTCGCTGCGCGTGCCCGTGCGCACCAGCGCCGACCGCGTGCCCGCGCGCGACTGGGCATCGTCGATCTTCTGCAGCGCTTCGACCGCGCCGTCGCCCGACAGGCGCCACGTGGTGCGGGCCGCCGCGAACGCCACGTCGGCGCCGCCCAGCAGCGCCTTCAACAGCGCCCCCGTGACGGCGGGCGGGAGGTCGGCGTGGTTGGCCCTGTCGATGCGGATCGTGCCCGCCGCACGGCCCCCGACGAGGAGCGCGACGCTCGCCGGCCGCACGGCGCGCGCGCCGAGCGCGCCCAGCTGCAGCTCGCCGAAGACGGGCCTGCCGGGCCCCGACGAACGCGCGATCAACACCGACACGGGGTTCTCGCTGCCTTCGGCGCTGTAGCCCGCCGCACGGCAGGTGCGCGTGTTGTCGCACACCACCTGCCAGTCCTTGCTTTCGAAGGACTGCGCAAACGCGGCGGCCGGCAGCGCCAGCGCCGCGAACGCGAGGAAATGGACGCGCCGCATGGTCAGGCGGCGTGGCGCTTGCGGTAGCCGTCGAGGAAGCGCGCGATGCGCGACACGGCCTCGGTGAGGTCGTCGACGTTGGGCAGGAACACCACGCGAAAATGGTCGTGCTGTGCCCAGTTGAAGCCGGTGCCCTGCACGATGAGCACCTTCTCTTCCGCCAGCAGCTCGTAGGCGAACTGCTGGTCGTCGGCGATCGGGTACAGCTTCGGGTCGAGGCGCGGGAACATGTACAGCGCGGCCTTGGGCTTGACCACCGTCACGCCGGGAATCTGCGTGAGCAGGTCGTAGGCCAGGTCGCGCTGGCGCGCGAGGCGGCCGCCGGGCGCCACGAGATCCTTGATGCTCTGGTAGCCGCCCAGCGCCGTCTGGATGGCCAGCTGGCCCGGCGTGTTGGCGCACAGGCGCAGCGAGACCAGCATGTTCAGGCCCTCGATGTAGTCCTTGGCGTACTTCTTGGCGCCCGACACCACCATCCAGCCCGCGCGGTAGCCGCACGAGCGGTAGTTCTTCGACAGGCCGTTGAAGGTGACGCACAGCACGTCGTCGGCCAGCGAGGCGATGCTGGTATGGGTCGCGCCGTCGAACAGCGTCTTGTCGTAGATCTCGTCGGCGAAGATCACCAGCTCGTGCTGGCGCGCCACCTCCACGATCTCCTGCAGGATCTCCACCGGATACAGCGCGCCGGTGGGATTGTTCGGGTTGATGACGACGATGGCCTTGGTGCGCGGCGTGATCCTGCGGCGGATGTCGGCGATGTCGGGCATCCAGCCCGACTGCTCGTCGCACATGTAGTGCACCGGCGTGCCGCCCGACAGGGCCACCACCGCCGTGTACAGCGGGTAGTCAGGCGACGGGATCAGCACCTCGTCGCCGGAGTCAAGCAGCGCGTTCATGCTGAAGGCGATCAGCTCGGAGGCGCCGTTGCCCAGGTACACGTCGTCCACCGTCACGCCGACGATCTTCTTTTCCTGCGTGTAGTGGACGATGGACTTGCGCGGCGCGAACAGTCCCTTGGAGTCGGTGTAGGCGGCCGCGTGCGGCAGGTTGCGGATCATGTCCTGCACGATCTCGTCGGGCGGCTCGAGCCCGAACGCGGCCACGTTGCCGATGTTGAGCTTGATGATCTTGTGACCCTCGTCCTCCATCTGGCGGGCCTTGTCGAGGACCGGGCCACGGATGTCGTAGCCGATGTTGGCGAGCTTGGTGGACTTGGCGATCGGCTTCACGGCCGGCATCCCTGTAAGAAAAGAAATCGGGGCGTCTCGCTTGAGAAGACGCCGTCTCTCCCAAGTTTCTCATAGGGAAACCACTCGGCGTTGCGTCGATGCACCCGGGACAGTCGCTGGAACGCTGTCTTTCGCAATGGCGAAGGGTTGGCGTGGGGCGGTCGGCGCATGGCCCTCGGTCGATGTCGCGAAAGGCCGGCTTCCTATAATCGCGATGCCTCCAGACCGCCCAGGACAGACCCGTGAAATTCCAACCCGACACGCTGGACGGGGTGAACAACATCACCCGCTACGACGTCGACACCTTGCGCATCAACGCCGAAGCGCACGCCACCAGCATGCTGGTGCCGTGGGTCGGCCAGGCCAAGGCGTGGGACGCGCGGGGCGTGGAAGACCTCACGAAGGCGCATTTCGACGCGCTGCTCGAGTACGACCCCGAGGTCGTGATCTTCGGCAGCGGCGCGAAGCTGAAGTTCGTGTCGCCGGCGCTCTACCGCAGCCTGATCGAGCGCCGCATCGGCGTCGAGACGATGGACAGCGGCGCGGCCTGCCGCACCTACACCGTGCTGGCCAACGAGGGCCGCCGCGTGGTGGCGGCCATCCTGCTGGCCCCCGCCGCCTGAGCCCGTTCACGCCACGGAAACACGTGCTTTGCGCGCGGTTTCCATGGCCGGGCCGGGGGCCAGTTGCACGCCCCGGACATGCCCGGAGGGGCACGTGGGCAGTTCACTCTATAATCGATGGTTGTGCCGGCCCGACTCGATGTCATCTCGAGCCGTGCCACCCGACCCTGACCACGTCACGCACCCAGATCGACCGACGGTTCGACCGAGACCCTACATGACGCCTGCACTGAACAAAGCGCTCCCCGAATTCGAAGCACTCGCCACCCGCGGCGTCAAGTTCACGCCGCAAGCCTTCAAGGGCAAGGCTGTGGTGCTGTATTTCTACCCCAAGGACCACACGCCGGGTTGTACCACCGAGGCCATGCAGTTCCGCGACATGCACGCCGAGTTCATCAAGGCCGGCGCGGTCGTATTTGGCGTTTCGCGCGACAACATGGCGTCGCACGACAAGTTCAAGCAAAGCCTCGAGCTGCCCTTCGAACTCATCGCCGACACCGAAGAGAAGCTGTGCCACATGTTCGGCGTGGTCAAGAACAAGATCATGTACGGCAAGAAGGTGAAGGGCATCGAGCGCTCCACCTTCCTCATCGACGCCACCGGCATGCTGGTGGGCGAATGGCGCGGCATCAAGGTGGCGGGCCATGTCGACGAAGTGCTCAAGGCCGTGAAGGACCTGAACGTCAAGGCCGCCTGAACGTCAGGGCCGCCCGAGCGGGGCGCTGCTTCTGCTGATGAAAGCCGCCCCCGGGGCGGTTTTTTCACGCCTGTGGCCGACGGGCTCGGTGCTTGCCCGCCGGTGCGATATGGCGAATGTGGCGCCGAGCCGCGGTCACATCGATGCCTTCGGCTCGATCTTCACCGGCACCGTGATGTTGCACAGGTCGATCGCCCCCGCCTTGTGCACGTACCAGCCGTCCTTGCGATTGCGGCGCGACTCGATGATCTCGTTCCACTGCGGCACGTCGGTGCGGAACACGCGGATGTCGGGACGCGTGGCCTCGCGCATGTCGGCCAGGCGCTCGATCTTCGTGATGCGCACGTCCTGCTCCGGCTTGTCGTAGAAGCCCATGTTCTGGCCGCCGCGCGGCAGCGACGACAGCAGCTCCATGCCTTGCAGCACGCGCGCCACCGGGGTGATGTTCAGGTCGAGGCCGCGCGGCGACTGGCCAATCACGGCGTAGAGCTCGGCGCCGTTGGCGCTGTCCACCGTGTCGCCGCGGCCCGCGCCGATGGTGCCGTAGCAGTGGGCGATCCAGGCGCGATGCGTCTTCGGGTCGGCGGCCACCGGAAAGCCGTCGACGAAGCCGGTGACGGGCGCCCACACGTCGCGATCCTTCAGGCGATCGATGCGCAGGCCTGCCAGCGGCACGGAGAACTCCGGCTGCAGCTTGGGTTCGGCCGCGCCCAGCGAGCGCGTGTGGGCCGTGTCCTCGTCGTTGGCCGCGCGGTCGCCCCACTGCGCGACGAAGTTGTCCTGCACCCGGATCACGGCCAGGCCGTCGAAGTAGTGCTGCGCCACCAGCGTGCGGATGTTGGCCGCGTGGTGCGGCGCGAAACGTGGCGCCAGCTCGATCCACACGATGCCCGAGGGCAGCGTCATGGCGAGCACGTCGTTCGGATCGGGGTGCCGCCACGCGCTGGCCGGCGCGTCGCGCAGGATGTCGGCGGTGGTGCGCACGTGGGGTGCGGAGGCCTGCGCGTTGGCGAGGGCGGCGCTGGCGGCCAGCAGCGCCGCGACGGCGGCGGATCGGGCAAGTCGAGAAGCCATGGGCAACGGATTCCTTGTGGAAGGTCAGGCGGCGAGCCGCTGCGCGATCCACGCGTCGACCTGCGCCTCGAGAAGCCCCAAGGGTACCGAACCCAGCGCCAGCACGGCGTCATGGAATGCACGCAGGTCGAATCGAGCGCCCAGGCGGGCTTCGGCGCGGGCGCGCAGCCCCCGAAGGGTGAGCTCGCCGATCTTGTACGACAGCGCCTGCCCGGGCCAGATCACGTAGCGGTCGACCTCGGTGGCCACTTCGTGCTCGCTGAGCGCCGTGTGCTCCAGCAGGTAGGCCCGCGCCCGCTCGCGGCTCCAGCGTTTCGCGTGCAGCCCGGTATCCACCACCAGCCGTGCCGCACGCCACATCTCGTAGGTGAGGCGGCCGAACTGTTCGTACGGGGTGAGGTACACCCCCATCTCGTTGCCCAGGTGCTCGGCGTAGAGCGCCCAGCCCTCGCCGTAAGCGTCGACGAAGCCGTGGCGGCGGAACGCCGGATGCCCGCCCTGCTCCGCCGCCAGCGTCGGTGCGCAGGAACTTCAGGAACGCCGGCAGGTCGCCGTCGAACTTCGCGTCGCGCATCACGCCCCGCATCTCGGCCAGGATGCGCGCCACCTCCTGCAGCCCGCGCTGGTGGATCTCGTCGGCCGTCAGGGGCAGCGTCGTGTAGTGGCGGATCTGCGCGGCGTAGAACGCGTGGCCGTCGGGCAGGTCGCACGCGGCCGTGGTGGTGCGCGCGCCGGGCACGTACACGTCGCGCAGGAACGCCAGGAGCTCGCGGTACGCGGGCAGCACCTGGTGGGCGATCACCTGGCGGGCGGCGTCCTGGAGCGGGCCGCGCTCGGGTTGCGGCACGTCCGCGGGAAACGCGGCGAACGGCTTCCAGAACGGCGTCAGCGTCGCATCGTCCAGCGCGGGGATCGCGGCGAGCGGCTGGTCGCGGCCCGCCAGCACCGCCTGCGGCACCGTGTAGCCGGTGGCCAGGCCCTCGCGCAGCAGGTCGATGTGCTCGCGCAAGAAACGCGGGATGTCGGCCAGCCGGGCGATGAAGCGCCGGTACTCGGGCACGTCGCGCAACGGCTGGACGTCGCCGAGATCCACCAGCGGGCCGTAGAAGCTCGAGTCGCTGTTGAGCGGCATGCGGTCGGCGTGCGATTCGGCCGCCGCGATGAAGCCATGCAGCTGGTTGTCGAACATCGCCCACGCTCGTGGCCAGTTGCGGAAACTCCGACAGGCGCCAGGCCCAGTCGTCGGCGGCCAGGCGCGCGAAGAGCGCGTCGGCGTCGAAGGCGGGGGTGGCGGGGACGGTCATGCCGGCAAGGGGCGCCCAGACAGTCCGAGGTCGATCAGGCCAGGAACACGTTGATCAACGCGTCGCAGATGCCCATCAGCGCGGCGGCCGAGATCAGGCCGGCGCAGATCGGCTCCGCACCCTCCACCCAGATCTTGTGGCCCTGCGTGCCGGCCGTCCTGTAGATGCGGCCCAGGATCCAGAAGCCCATCGCGCCGATCCACATCGCCACGCACGAGTCGAACGGCAGCACCACGCCCAGGCCCACCGACACCGCCGACAGCGGGAAGCGGCCCTTGGTGAAGATGCGCGCCATCTCCATGGCCAGCGCGACGACGGCGGCGATGGCCGCGGCCATGACCGCGGTGTGCGGCGCGCCGTGGAAGCCCTTGGAGATGATCTCGGCCACGCCGCGCCATTGCACCGCCGCGGGCATCGGGAACGCGTCCGACATGATCTTCGTCGCGTCGACCACTCCGGTCGCATCGGGCCGCAGGAACAGCAGGAAGAACAGCGGCACGGAGAAGATCGCGCCCGAGACGATGCCGATCACGTGACCCCACACCTGGTGGCGCGGCTTGCCACCCAGCATGTAGCCCGGCTTGATGTCCGACAGCAGCGAGGCCGCGTTCATCGAGATCTGCGCCGTCATCGTGGCCGGCAGCAGGTTGCTGGCCGGGTTGAGGCGGTCGACCATGCCCACCGAGAATTGCGTGATCTTGGCGACCGCGCCGATCGGCATCCATGACGTGAGCGCCATCGAGTTGGTGCAGATCACGGTGAGGATGAAGATCAGGGGCAGCGACACCAGCGACAGCAGCCAGGGCACGCCGAAGAAGTCGTGCGTGGCCCAGGCGCCGAGGATGCTGAAGACGGGCACGCCGATCCACGACACCCACAGGGGCACCTCGATGTGCTCCAGCACGTCGCTGCGCGGCTCCTTGGAGCGCGCGATCCGGCCGATCGAGGCGAAGGTCTTTGTAAACAGGTCGGGCTTGGCGAACAGGCCGGCCATCGCGCCCACCACCATCATCGACACGCCCCACCAGATCGACCACTGGTTGACGATCTCGGCGCGCGAGATGGGAACCACGTGGCCGTTGGCCAGCGTGCGCGCCACGATGTCGCCGTGCTCGATCATCACCGGCGCCAGGATGGCCAGGTTGACGATGCCGCCGATCAGCACGCTGGTGGCCACGGCCACGCCCATCAGGCCGCCGATGCCCAGCATCGCGAAATCGAGCGAGAAGCGCAGGCCCAGCTGGCGGATGTCGGTGCCCAGGATCTTGGGCGCGGCCAGGTGCATCTTCGCGAGCCACGCGTAGTAGTAGTCGTCCAGATGTTCGTGCAGCGTCCAGGGCTCGGTCAGGCCGGCCCACACGTTCATGCGCAGGATCTTGAACTGGATCAGGCGTTCCCAGCCGTCCATCACCAGCAGCTCCCACGCCGCGGTGACGGCCGCCGACACGTACAGCAGCTTGGCCTTGAACAGGCCCACCTCGGCGCCGCCCGTGTAGAGCGAGTCCAGCACCACGCCGCAGGCACGGCCCTCCGGGAACGGGAGCTGGTCCTCGTTGATGAACCGGCGCTTCATGGGGAAGGCCAGCAGCACGCCGGTGATGGACACCACGATCAGCCACACCACCATCTGCCACCATGGCAGCACGTGGCCGGTCATCACCATGTAGGCCGTGAGGCCGGCGCCCAGCGGCGCCATCACGTAGCCTGCCGACGTGGCGATCGATTGCGTGGCGTTGTTCTCGAGGACGGTGAAGTCCTTGGCGATGCCCGCCGTGGACATGCTGCGGAACATGGCGAACGACAACAACACCGACGTGAGGCCCACGCCGATGCCGATGCCCGTCTTGGCCAGGATGTACAGCGCCGTGGCCGACAGGACGCCGCCCAGCAGGAACCCCGTGATGCCCGAACGCCACGTGAGCTGGGCCATGTCGCCGCGGTAGACGTTGGTGAGCCACCATTGGTCTTTCTGGGCGCGGGTCCAGGTCTTGATCTGTTCGTCGTCGAGTTGCAGCAGGGCCATGAGGGGGTCGGATTCGGTGGCAGGGTGAGCGGCGCCGCGGCTCGTGACCGCGACATCGAATGCGGGCGCATTCTCGCAGCCACGGGCGGTGCCTGCTTCCGAGGTAACGCCTAGACCCCGCGAGGACCGAACTTCCTGCGGCCCGCAGCCCGGATAATTCACGAAAACCGCGCCAGAACCCGAGGATCCCCGCCATGTCGATGTTTCCCGCCGCCACGTACGCCGCCCGCCGCGACGCCCTGCTCGCCCGCCTGCGGGCTGCTGGCGCCCGCGGACTCGTGCTGCTGCCGGGCCACGTGGACAGCCCGATGAACTACCTGCACAACGCGTACGACTTCCGCCAGGACTCGAGCTTCCTCTACTTCTGCGGGCTGCAGCAGCCCGAGCTCGCGCTGCTGGTCGACATCGACGACGGCCAGGTCACGCTGTTCGGCGACGACATCGGCATCGACCACCTCGTGTGGACCGGGCCGTTGCCGAGCATGGCGGAACGCGCGGCGTTGTCGGGCGTCGGCGCCACGGACACGCGGGCGGGCCTGGGCGAGACGCTCGCGGCCGCGCGCTCGCGGGGTCGCGACGTGCACTTCCTGAAGCCATACCGCGGCGAGTCGCGCCTGGCGCTGTCGGCCTGGCTGGGCCTGGCGGACGCGCAGCTGGAGTCGGCCGCCAGCCGCGCGCTGACGCTGGCCGTGATCGCGCTGCGCGCCGTCAAGGGCACGGCCGAGGTGGCCGAGATCGAGAACGCGCTGCACGTCACACGCGACCTTCACCACCTGGCGATGCGACTCGCACGCCCGGGCGTGGTCGAACAGGAGATCGTCGGCGCGATGGAAGGCCTCGCGCTGCGCCACGGCCGGCGCCTGGCCTACCCGTCCATCTTCACCAGCCGCGGCGAGATCCTGCACAACCACGACCACTCGGTGACGCTGCGCGGCGGCGAGCTGATCGTCAACGACACCGGCGCCAACTCGCCCATCGGCTACGCGTCGGACATCACGCGCACCATTCCCGTGGGCGGCCGTTTCGCCGGGCTGCAGGGCGACCTCTACGACCTGGTGCTGGACGCGCAGACGCGCGCCATCGCCGCGGTCGCTCCCGGCGTGCCCTATCGGGACATCCACCAGCTGGCCTGCCACACGATGGTGGAAGGGATGAAGGCGCTGGGCTTCATGCGCGGCGACGCCGACGAGGCCGTGCAGGCCGGCGCCCACGCCATCTTCTTCCAGTGCGGCACCGGCCACATGATGGGCCTGGACGTGCACGACCTGGAGGGCCTCGGCGAGAACGACGTGGGCTACGGCGAGGGGTACGTACGCAGCACGCTGTTCGGCCACAAGTCGCTGCGTCTCGCGCGGCCGTTGCAACCCGGCTTCGTCGTCACCATCGAGCCCGGCATCTACATCAACCGCTGGCTCACCGAGCGCTGGAAGGCCGAAGGCCGGCACGCTGGCTTCATCGACTACGCGATGTTCGAAAAGCACGCGGATTTCGGCGGCATCCGCATCGAGGACGACATCCTGGTCACTTCCGATGGCCGGCGCGAGCTGGGCCCGCCCATCGCGCGCAGCCGTGCCGACGTCGAGGCCGCCTGCGCCGCATGAGGCATTCTTGAAAGCGCATTCATACGCGGCCACAATGGCTTCGTGACCCTTTCCAACACCCCCGCTCGACGCCTCGCCCAGGCCGCTCTCGCCGCCCTGCTCGCCACCGCCGCCCACGCGCGCGCCGCCGATGCCGTGGCACCGCCGTCGGACACGCCCGACCTCGGCCCGAACGTCCACGTCTTCGATCCGTCCATGCCGAAGGCCGCGATCCAGGCCGCGCTGGATGCCGCGTTCAATCCACAGTTTCTGAGCCCCGACGCGGAGTTCGGCCCCCAACGCGTGGCCTTCCTGTTCAAGCCGGGCCACTACGACGTCACGGCCAGGCTCGGCTACTACACCTCGGTGCAGGGACTGGGCCTCGAGCCGGACGCCGTGCGCATCACGGGCAACGTGGTGGCCGACAGCGGCTGGAACCTGCACGACCGCGGCAACGCGCTGATCAACTTCTGGCGCTCGGTGGAGAACCTGTCGGTGGCGCCGACCGGCGGCGTCACCACCTGGGCCGTGTCGCAGGCCGCCCCGATGCGCCGCGTGCACATCCTCGGCACGTTGCGCGTGAGCCCGAGCAACGACGGCAAGCCCGGCGAAGGATATTCAAGCGGCGGCTACCTCGCCGACAGCCGCGTCGACGGCGGCGTGGCCACGGGCGGCCAGCAGCAGTGGTACACGCGCGGCAGCACCGTGGGCGGCTGGCAGGGCGGCGGCTGGAACATGGTGTTCTCGGGCGTCGTGGGGGCGCCGGCGACGTCGTTTCCGAAGCCGCCCGTCACCTCGCTGGCCACCACGCCGCGATCGCGCGAGAAGCCCTGGCTGTACGTGGACGAGGATGGCAGGTATCGGGTGTTCCTGCCGGCGCTACGGATCGAGGCGTCGGGCACCAGCTGGAGCACCCGGGCGCCCACGGCGGGTGGCTCGATCCCGCTGCGCCAGTTCCACGTGGCCCGCCCCGGCGAGAGCGCCGCCACGCTCAATGCCGCGCTCGCCGCGGGCCTGAACCTGCTGTTCACGCCGGGCCTCTATCCGATCGACCAGACCCTGGCCGTCACGCGGCCGGGCACCGTGGTGCTGGGGTTGGGCTTCGCCACGCTGCAGCCCGTGGGCGGTGTCACGCCGATGTCGGTGGCCGACGTCGACGGCGTGCGCATCGCCGGCCTGCTGTTCGACGCCGGCACCACCAACAGCGCCGCGCTGCTGGTGGTGGGCCCGCTGGGTGCCACCGCGCGCCACGCCATCAGCCCCATCAGCGTGCAGGATGTGTTCTTCCGGATCGGCGGCGCCGTGGCCGGCCGGGCCACCGAGAGCCTGGTGGTCAACGCCGACGACACGCTCATCGACCACGTGTGGGCCTGGCGCGCCGACCACGGCAGCGTGCGCCCGGGCTGGACGGTGAACCCGGCCGACACCGGCGTCACCGTCAACGGCGCCCATGTGCTGGCCACCGGCCTGTTCGTGGAGCACTACCGCAAGCACCAGGTGGTGTGGAACGGCGAGGACGGCCAGACGATCTTCTTCCAGAACGAGATGCCCTACGACGTGCCCGCCCAGGCCGCCTGGAGCAGCGGGCGCGGCAACGGCTGGGCCGCGTACAAGGTGGGCGACGGCGTGACCCGGCACGAGGCCTGGGGGCTGGGTAGCTACTGCTTCTTCAGCATCGGCGGCAGGAACACGCACGTGGACGCGGCGCGCGCGTTCGAGGTGCCGGAGACTCCGGGCGTGCGCCTGCACGACCTGGTGACGGTGTCCCTGGGCGGCCACGGCTCCATCAGCCACGTCGTCAACGCCAGCGGCGGCGCCACGAGGAGCACGGGCGCGGAGGCGATCAACCTGGTCAGCTATCCGTAGCCGGCGCACTTTCTGAATATTTAGCCATCCCCGAATTCGGGTATTGGATCTGTTTTTCGTTGAATACCCTTCGTCGAATATATATGCTGCAAGGCAGCAAATAACATGATTGCAAATGCCTCACAAACTGGCATTTGTTAATCTTTGAAACCGCTTTCATGTCAATATCAAGCGAATATTATTCGTTGACGAAGCGGCGCTCATTGGTAGCGCTTTCACGAAAGTGCGTCCCTACGAAAACTTTGTTCCGATACGTCTTGTTTCATTAGGTCAGAATGGTGATTTCTTCGAATCCCACAATCCATTGGCGATCAAAAACAACGCCAAGGAACGAGACATGCAGACCATTGGATTCAAGAGCTCCCCGTGGGTGGTATTCGCGGCGGCGCTGACATTCGGCGCCCACGCGTACGCGGCCGATTTCACGCAAGGCGTGACGGTTTCGGGCCCCACGGCCACCATCTGGTTCAAGTCGAACGTCAACACGACCTGGGTCGACGTCCACTACCAGGTCAACGGCGGGCCGCAGCAGAACCTGCGCATGACCTACAACACGGTCACCGCCCGCGACGAGCAACCCGTCACCGTGGCCGGCGGCAACGCGCTGAGCTATTCGTTCACCTACAACAACGGCTCGCCGGCCTACGACTCGGCCACCTTCACGTATGCCGTGCCGGCCGCGCCCGCGCCCGCCCCCGCTCCGGCCCCCGCTCCTTCGCCCGCGCCGGCCCCAGCGCCTGCTCCCGCGCCCGCGCCCGCTCCTGCACCGGCACCCGCGCCCGCGCCGTCCGGCCCCGTGTGCTTCTATGCCGACGCCAACTACGGCGGCGACTCGTTCTGCGCCAGCGCCGACAGCAGCTGGGTGGGCACCACCTGGAACGACCGCGTCTCGTCGGTGAAGGTGCAGGCCGGCTACGAGGTCGACCTCTACGCCGACGTCAACTACGGCGGTGGCGTGCTCAAGCTCACCGCCAACAACGCCGACCTGGCGGCCAGCAGCTTCAACGACGCCGCGTCGTCGTTCCACCTGATCAAGCTGTCCACCATCCCCACGTCGGACACGCCGGACTTCGGCGCCAACGTGAAGATCTTCGATACGTCGATGTCGGCCACGACGATCCAGTCGGCGCTCGACACCGCCTTCAACTCGGAGCTGCTGAGCGCCACCGCGCAGTTCGGCACCCAGCGCTTCGCGTTCCTGTTCAAGCCGGGCACCTACGGCGTCACCGCCAAGCTGGGCTTCTACGAGTCGGTCCAGGGGCTGGGCCAGAACCCGAACGACGTGCAGCTCAACGGCGGCGTCACCGTGGACAGCGGCTGGAACCTGGGAGACCAGACCAACGCCACGCAGAACTTCTGGCGCTCGGTGGAGAACCTGGCCATCGTGCCGGGCGGCGGCACCACGGTATGGGCCGTGTCGCAGGCCGCGCCGATGCGCCGCGTGCACATCATCGGCAACCTGCACATGGGCCCCACCAACCAGGGCCAGGGCCAGGGCTACTCCAGCGGCGGCTACATCGCCGACAGCCGCGTCGACTCGATCGTGTCCACCGGCTCGCAACAGCAGTGGTACACCCGCGACTCCAACGTGGGCGTGTGGTACGACGGCGTGTGGAACACGGTGTTCTCGGGCGTGGTGGGCGCCCCGGCACAGTCGTTCCCTTCGCCGCCCGACACCACCGTGGGCACCACGCCCGTCTCGCGCGAGAAGCCGTACCTCTACATCGACTCCACCGGCAAGTACCGCGTGTTCGTGCCCTCCCTGCGCACCAACTCCTCCGGCGCCAGCTGGAGCAACACCGTGCCCACGCCGGGCACGTCGATCCCGATGAGCCAGTTCTACGTGGCCAAGCCCGGCGACACCGGCGCCACGCTCAACGCCGCGCTGGCCGCCGGCCTCAACCTGTTCTTCACGCCGGGCGTCTACTCGATCGAGCAGCCGATCAACATCACGCGCGCCAACACGGTGGTGCTGGGGCTGGGCTTTCCCACGCTGCAGCCCACCGGCGGCGTCACGCCGATGACGGTGGCCGACGTGGACGGGGTCAAGATCGCCGGCCTGCTGTTCGACGCCGGCACCACCAACAGCGCCGCGCTGCTGCAGGTGGGCCCCGGCACCTCCACGGTGAGCCACGCCGGCAATCCCACCACCGTTCAGGACGTGTTCTTCCGCATCGGCGGCGCCGTGGCCGGCAAGGCCACCAACAGCCTCGTGGTCAACAGCAACAACGTGATCGTGGACGACATCTGGGCCGGGCGCGCCGACCACGGCAGCGCCGCCACGGGCTGGACGATCAACACGGCCGAGACGGGCCTGCTCGTCAACGGCGCCAACGTGCTGGCCACCGGCCTGTTCGTGGAGCACTACCAGAAGTACCAGGTGCTGTGGAACGGCGAGAACGGCAAGACGATCTTCTTCCAGAACGAGATGCCCTACGACGTGCCGAGCCAGGCCGCGTGGACCAGCGGCAACGGCAACGGCTGGGCCGCGTACAAGGTGGGCGCCAACGTGAAGAACCACGAGGGCTGGGGCCTGGGCAGCTACTGCTTCTTCAACATCGGAGGAACGAACACCAACATCAACGCCGCGCGCGGCTTCGAGGTGCCCGACACCGCCGGCGTGAAGCTGCACGACATCCTCACGGTGTCCCTCGGCGGCAACGGCACGATCAGCCACGTGGTCAACAACACCGGCGGACTGGCGTCGGATCCGGGCACCGTGCCGGTGAACCTGCTCAGCTATCCGTAGACTGCAGCGGACACTGCCTCGGCGGTGTCCGCTTGTCCACGGGACTCACGCGGAAAGTCGACTTCCAGAATGTGCATAATGGGTTTCATGCCCGTTGAACACCACCGCGCACTTCCAGCAAAAAGCCGCCCAGGTTCCTGTGCGGCTTTTTTGTTTTCCTTTTCCTGACCACGCGACTCGTACGCACCTCCTCATGCCACTACCGAAGCCTCCCGCCACTCGCGCAGCTCTTCTGTCGGCTGCTGACTACGAATCGCAATCGGCTCCCAAGACGAGCCGCCGCGCCCAGAAGGCCGCGGAACCGACGTCGAAACTGCTGGATCTCCATGACGACCGTGCGGAGACGGCCGTCGCCAAGGCGGTGCCCAAGCCCGCGGCGGCCCCGGTGTCCGCCCCGCTGGCGCGCACGCCCGCCCCGAGCGGCCTGCCCGTGAAGGCCCCGGCGGCGTACCCGATCGCGCCGGCGCCCGCTGCCAAGCCCAAGACCAGCCTCGGCGGCGCCCGCAAGCGCGCCCGCTCGGGCGGCCCGGCCAAGCTGTTCGTGCTGGACACCAACGTGCTGCTGCACGACCCGACGTCGCTGTTCCGCTTCGAGGAGCACGACGTCTACCTCCCGATGATCACGCTGGAGGAGCTCGACAACCACAAGAAGGGCATGACCGAGGTCGCACGCAACGCGCGCCAGGTCTCGCGCGACCTCGACGGCCTGGCCACCGAAGGCTCGCTCGACCCCGTGGCGGGCATTCCGTTGTCGAAGACGGGCCACCGCGAGGCCGGCGGCAAGCTGTTCTTCCAGACCCAGTTCCTCGATGCCAAGGCGCCGTCGGGCCTGCCGCAGGGCAAGGCCGACAACCAGATCCTGGCGGTGGTGCAGGCGCTGCGCGAACACCACGAAGGACGCGACGTGGTGCTGGTGTCCAAGGACATCAACATGCGCGTGAAGGCGCGCGCGCTGGGCCTGCCCGCGGAAGACTACTTCAACGACAAGACGCTGGACGACGGCGACCTGCTGTACACCGGCGTCCTGGCCCTGCCCGCCGACTTCTGGGACAAGCACGGCAAGACGATGGAGAGCTGGAACCAGGGCGGCTTCACGTTCTACCGCATCGTCGGGCCGCTGGTGCCCACGCTGATGATCAACCAGTTCGTCTACCTCGAAACCCCGGGCGCCGCGCCGCTGTACGCGCGCGTCACCGAGATCACCGGCAAGTCGGCCGTGCTCAAGACGCTGAAGGACTACACGCACGCGAAGAACGCGGTGTGGGGTGTGACGGCACGCAACCGTGAACAGAACTTCGCGCTGAACCTGTTGATGGATCCCGAGGTCGACTTCCTCACCCTCACCGGCACGGCCGGCACCGGCAAGACCCTGGCCACGCTGGCCTGCGGGCTGGCCCAGGTGATGGACGAGCGCCGCTACAGCGAGATCATCGTCACCCGCGTCACCGTGCCGGTGGGCGAGGACATCGGCTTCCTGCCCGGCACCGAGGAAGAGAAGATGGGCCCGTGGATGGGCGCGCTCGACGACAACCTCGAGGTGCTGTCCAAGGGCGACGGGGGCGCCGGCGAATGGGGCCGCGCGGCCACGCAGGACCTGGTGCGCTCGAAGATCAAGGTCAAGAGCCTGAACTTCATGCGCGGCCGCACGTTCCTCAACAAGTTCGTCATCATCGACGAGGCGCAGAACCTCACGCCCAAGCAGATGAAGACGCTGATCACGCGCGCCGGGCCCGGCACCAAGATCATCTGCCTGGGCAACCTGGCGCAGATCGACACGCCGTACCTCACCGAGGGCAGCTCGGGCCTCACGTATGCGGTCGACCGGTTCAAGGGCTGGCCACACGGCGGCCACATCACGCTGGCGCGGGGCGAGCGCTCGCGGCTGGCGGACTTTGCCTCGGACGCGCTGTAGGCCGACGGGTACTCCAATCACGAAAGGGTCGCTTCGGCGACCCTTTTCCGTTGGATCAGGGAAGCGCGAACTCCTTCAGATCGCCCCACAGGTACGACAGGTAGGCCTCGCGCGCGCCGGGCGTCCGGCACGACTCCAGCAATCCGGCGCACTCGTTCCTCGCCTGCACGTTCGCCGCGAGCCAGTGGTCGATCGGCGCGCCCGCGGCCTGGGCCAGCAGGCCGGGCAGGAACACGAGGTCCAGCGCGTCCGCCACATTCTTCCGGATGCGGCGGGGCCGATTGCTCGAGACCTCGTACCAGGTCTGATATTTGACCGGCACGACGCCCGTCTCGGTCGGCATCGACCGGATGCGGCCGCGAAGGGTGACCGCGTTGGCGAACGGGGGCTGGTGATCCCCGAACCAGGCCAGCACCGCGGGCCTCGAAGTTCCCAGCACCGCCTGCCGCGTGAGCACGATCTCGCGTTCGAACTGGCGGCTGCGCCAGAGGTAGTCCGCGACGCTCCGGGCCTCGTCCTGCGCAGGGAAATCGCCCGAGACCTCGGCCATCAGCGCGGCGGGCACGCGTTCCATGTGGATGCCGTGCTCCGCATGGTTGAAGAGCGTCTCGACGAACAGGAATACCGGCTGGTCGTATTGCCGCTGCTGGGCGAGGATGCGCCGCGCGGCCTCGTGCACCAATGCATCCGAGGTGCCCCACGTCTCGGGCAGGCCCAGTTGCGCGGCGTCGAGGAACTCGTCGAAGCCGTACCCGGCGTACGCGGCGCGTCCATTCATCATGTCGCCGCGCGTCGGGTACAGGGCGATGGTGCGATAGCCGGCCGCCTTCAACGAGCGCACGAAGGAATGCTTCACCTGCGGCGCGACGTTGAACGGCGCGAATTCGCCCGCGGGCCCGAACGCGTCGTGGGGCACGCCCGTCTCGAGGGCGAACTCCGAGAGCCAGGTGCCGCCACCGAAGGTGTGCACCTGCAGCGGCCCGTGGGCGACGGTGTCGCTGGAAGCCCCGAACGCGTCGAGGCGGCACGCCGCCGACGAGCAGCCGGCGATCGTCGCCGGGTTGAACTGGCTCTCCTGCAGGATCACGACGATGTCGGCGGGCCGGGATCCGTCGCCCGAGGTCACCCTGCCCTGGCTGTCCTGCCCGAACGCCTGGGTGTCCGCGGCCGGCACTTCCCAGCGTGGCTGCAACGACGCGGTCGCGAAGAAGCCGACGAGCGGCCGCTCGACCAGGCCGTCCGCGACGAACCAGGCCCCGGAGCCGCTCAGTTCCCTCACGCCCTGCACGATCAACCCGGCGCCGTGCGCCACGAGCAGCGCGGCCAGTGCGGCCGCCGCGATCGGTGCCGATCGCCCCACCGCCCGTCCGGACGGATTCCATCGCCAGGCCGCGATGCAGCACGCGAGCGCAAGCAGGATCACCGCCCCCGCGGACCACAACAGCGTTGGCTGAGTGCCGAGGACGCCGATGTTGCCCTGGAACTGGCGGAAGAAGAAGCGCACGTCCTGCCAGGTCAGAGGCGTGCCCGCGAATCGCAGCTTGAGGCGAACGCCGGCCAGCAGCAGCGCGACCGCGGCGCTGCCCGCCACGGCCGCGAAGCGGGGCCGCCGCGTGACCAGGTACGCCGCCAGGCAGGCGACCGACAACGCCTGTGCGCCGAGTTCGGGGTCGACCAGGCTTCCGGCAAGCGGCGGCAGCGCCAGGACGAGCGCGTCGACGAGGCGTCGGCGGTCGAGCCAGGCCACCAGCGCGCTGGCGGCGGCAAGCCCCAGCGAGGCATCCATGAGTCGCCAGGACTGTGGCGACGAGAAGAGGAAGCCGCCACAAGCCAGGATCAGCCCGCAGAACGAAAGCAACTGAGGGGAAAGGGAACGGGCGCGCGCCGCGGCAAGCAGCGTGGAGAGGGAACGACGGGACATGGACCGGACGACTGGAATTGTGACGGGAACGTGACAGTGTCCCGCGCCGCGCCCGTTTCCGAGCCCCGGGTTCGCCCGGGGCTCGCCCGGAAGTTCGGCTACTTGCGCAGCCAGTCGAAGAACGCCTGCGGACTGCCTTCGCGCCCCAGGAAATCCTTCACCACCTGTTGCGCCGGCTTCTGCCCGCCCTCCGCGAGCACCGTGGCCCGATACCGCGCCCCGACCTTGGGATCGAGCTTGTCGCCGCCGAACGCGCCACGCATGTCGACCGCCACCGCCTGGCTCCACAGGTACCCGTAGTACCCGGCACCGTATCCGCCCGCCACGTGCGCGAAGCCCGACGGGAACGTCGTCCCGGCCACGTAGCCCAGCGGCGTCGCGGCCTCCATCTTCTCCCAGGTCTCCATCGGATCGGGCGCCGACGTGCCGTGCAGCGCCAGGTCGTACGCCGCGTAGAGCTGCTGGCGCGCCACCTGCGACCCCTTGCCGAAGTCGCGCGCGGCGCGTGCCTTGTCCACCATCTCGTCGGGCACCGGCTTGCACGCGGGGCAGACGTCCTGGAAGACCTTGAGCACCTTCTTGTCGTACACCCAGTCCTCCAGCATCTGCGACGGCGCCTCGGCGAAGTCCTGCACCACGTTCTCGCCGGCGTCGCTGGCGTAGCGCGTGGCCGAGAGGTTGTTTCGCAGCGTGTGGCCGAACTCGTGCATCAGCGTCTCGAGCTCGCGCAGCGACAGGCCGCGGCGGTCGAAGTTGACCACCAGCGCCGACTGGGCCTGGCGCGGCACGCTGCTGGCGCCGTTGCGGAAGTTCCAGGCGGCGGCGTGGTTGTACTTGCCGTCGCGCGGATACGGGTCGACGTACAGCGTGGCGATCTTCCTGTTGCTGGCGACGTCGGTGACGGCCCAGGCCTGCACTTCGGGGGCCCAGGTGGCGGAGGCGTCGACCTTGTCGTAGCGCACGCCGAACATCTTCTCGGCCACGCGCATCACGAAACGCAGGCTCTCCTGCGGCGGGAAGTACGGGCGGAACGCCTCGTCGTCGACCGCGTAGCGATCGCGCTGCACGCGCTCGGCATAGAACATCGTGTCCCAGCGCTGCAGCCTGGTGACCTCCAGCGGCTGGCCCCGGTGGCGCGCCTTGGCGTCGCGCAGTTCGGCGGTGTCGTGCTTGTCGTCGTCGGCCACGGCCGCGTGCACGTCGTCGAGGAACTTCGCGGCACGCGCCGGCGTCTCCACCATGCGCCGGCGCAGCACGAACTCGTCGTAGCTGGCCAGCCCGAACAACTTCGCCTCCTCCAGGCGCAACTGCTCGATCTGCGCCAGCAGCTTGAGGTTGTCCTGGCCGCCCTCGTTGGTCTTGGCGCGCCAAAGGCGCTCACGTGCGCCGGCGTCCTCGGCGCCTTGCATCACGCCGGCGTAGGCCGGGCCGTCGATGGGCAGCGTCACCTTGCCGTCGGCGTCGCGCGGCTGATCCTTCCACACCGACTCGGGCACGCCCTTCAGTTCGGCGTCGGTGAACGCGACGCGCGTTCGGGCGTCGCGGATGTTGCGGTTGAACTGCTGGCTCAACGCGGACAGCTTGTCGGCGATGGCCTTGGCGCGCGCCTGCTTGTCCTTGGGCAGCGCCACGCCGGAATCCTCGAAGGCCTCCAGCGCGAGTTGCGCGGCGCGCTTGTCGACGGGATCCTTCAGCAGCGCCACCGACTGCTTCGCGCCGTTGAACACGAGCTCGTTCATGCCCAGCGCCGACTGGAAGTCGCTCCAGCGCTGGTCGCACTTCTCGGCCTCGGCGCGCACCTCGGCGCTGGGGTGCACGTTCTGCAGGAAGATGACCGGCCCGCTCTGGTCTTCCTCCCAGTCGTAGAGTGACTCCCAGCCCTTGAGCCAGTCGGCGCCGGCCTTGCGCTTCTCCAGTTCCTTCACGCGCAGCATCGCGCCTTCCAGGCCGGTGGTGCAGGCCGAGGCCACCTGCGGGCCGCGGTCGAACTTGGGGAACGGCAGGTCGGCGACCGGATTCTCGACCACCGGCTTCACGGGAATGGGCTTCGGGTGGGCCCGGGCGCGGGCGGCGCGCTTGCGCGGCGCCGCGTCGGCGGGCGCGGCCGCCAGAACCAGGGCGGTCGCCAGCGCCAGCGCGGCGTGAATCACGTTCGATCTCTTCATCGGTTCTCCGGGAATCGGGAAAGCTGCTCGACAGCAGGCTTTTGACGTCCTGTCGAACAGCCGCGCGATTGTCACTGCGTGTAGACGCATTTTCCGAGCACGTTGTGTCGAGTTGCAGATTTACCGACCGGAAACACGGGGAAAAGCTTCTTCAAATTCGACGTAACCGCATGCAAGTCTTTGTATTTGCTCGGGTTTTACCTGCCCGCCGCGTTGACCCTTCGAGTTGGCATCATGTATGCTAGCCCTGTGCGAATCTTCAAGAATTGTCGAGGGGCAGCGGCTTCGCAGTCGCCCCGCCACCTCCCCAGACTCGTTGGGCTCCTGCTGATGTCGGCCGCGCTGGGCGCGCCGGTCGGCAGCGCGCTGGCCGCACCTCAGTCCCTGCGCCAGCCGGCCATGCGCCCGGTCGACGACCAGGGCCTGCTCGACACCGTCACCACCAAGAGCACCCAGCTCATCACGCAAGTGCGCGACGGCACCTCCGGCCTGCTCGACTCGGCCATGAATTTCCTGGGCGTGCGCTACAAGCTGGGCGGCAACACCGCCGAGACCGGCTTCGATTGTTCCGGATTCACCCGCCACGTGTTCGAGATGAGCCTGGGCCGCGTGCTGCCGCACCGCGCCGACGAGCAGGCCAATGCGCCCGAGCTCGCCAAGGTCGACCGCAAGGACCTGAAGCCCGGCGACCTGGTCTTCTTCGACACGATGCGCCGTACCTTCTCGCACGTGGGCATCTACCTGGGCGACGGCAAGTTCATCCACTCGCCGCGTACCGGCGAAACGGTGCGCATCGAGGACATCAACATCTCCTACTGGGCGCGCCATTTCACCGGCGCGCGGCGCGTGCCCGAGCTGGCCGACGCCGGCGGCTCGCCCACGGCTGCCGGGACGTCGATGCTGGCCTCGCTCACGGCGCGCCTGTCGGGTCAGTCCACCCTCAACAGTGCAGTGGTCACGCCGATGCCCGCGGCGCTGTCGCCCGCCGCGTCGCTGAACCCGTCGGGCCTGCGCCTGGGCAGCACGCTGCCCACCCTGCCCTCCGGTGCCCCCACCTCGCTGGGCCCCAACCACGCGCCATTCGCGCGCCAGATGGCCGAGCGCTGAAAGCGCACCGCGTCGTCCCGCAGCAGCCCGCCACCGTGCGGGCTGTTTCGTTTGCGGGTCGATAGACCTGCTGCTCATCGCGTTCGCCGCGTGCGGGCACAATCGAGCCATGGGCAAGACCATCGCCATCACCGACCTACGCCGCGGCCTCGCGGGCGCCGGCGTGGCCGTGCCCGCCAGCGGGCTGCGGCCCGGCCAGGATCGCCTCGACACCTTCGCGCGCCCGCTGCGCGACCTGCGCATCTCCGTCACCGATCGATGCAACTTCCGCTGCAGCTACTGCATGCCCAAGGAGGTGTTCGACAACCACCACGCCTTCCTGCCGCAGTCCGCCCTGCTCAGCTTCGAGGAGATCACGCGGCTTTCAGGGGTGTTCGCCGACGCCGGCGTGCGCAAGCTGCGCCTGACGGGCGGCGAGCCGTTGCTGCGCAAGAACCTCGAGCACCTGGTGGGGATGCTGGCCGCGCTGCGCACGCCCGACGGCGAGCCGCTAGCCCTCACGCTCACCACCAACGGCTCCCTGCTCGCGCGCAAGGCCGCGGCGCTGCGGGCCGCCGGGCTGAAGCGCGTCACGGTGAGCCTGGATGCCATCGACGATGCCGTGTTCC
>JBBQYL010000052.1:0-27302 GCA_038208735.1 Burkholderiales bacterium | reverse complement strand
CGGGCGCCACAACGTCGGCCTCGACGCGGTGGCCTGGGCCACGCAGATGGCGCAGTGGGGAGCAGGCGAGATCCTGCTCACCAGCATGGACCGCGATGGCACCCGGGCCGGCTTCGACCTCGAGCTCACCCGCGCCGTCTCCGACGCCGTCACCGTGCCCGTGATCGCCTCCGGCGGCGTCGGCACGCTCGATCACCTGGCCGACGGCGTGCAGCAGGGCGGCGCCGACGCGGTGCTGGCCGCCAGCATCTTCCACTACGGCGACCACACGGTGGCCGAGGCCAAGGCGGTGATGGCCGCGCGCGGCATTCCCGTACGCCAGTAGGCCGAGGGGCCGGGCCCCGATCGCCCGACAAGCTGTATTTGGCGCGTCCTGCGACAATTGCGCGTGATTTCCCGAAAGCTCCCGTGAAGAACCCGACCCGCTCCGCGCCCCGCGCCCCCGATCCCTGGGACGACGACGTGCCCGTGCGCAACACGCGCGCCGCTCGTGCCGCGCGCACCGCCGCGGCGGCTGCCGTGCCCGTCGAGCCGACGCCCGCGCAGAAGGCCGCCCAGAAGCACGAACGCCGCGCCGCGGCCAACGCCTCACACGAGATCCGCATCATCGGCGGCCAATGGCGCCGCAGCCTGCTGCCGGTGCCCGACGTGCCCGGCCTGCGTCCCACGCCCGACCGCGTGCGCGAGACGCTGTTCAACTGGCTGGGGCAGGACCTGGCCGGCTGGAGCGTGCTCGACGCGTTCGCCGGCACCGGCGTGCTGGGCTTCGAGGCCGCCTCGCGTGGCGCCACCACGGTGCAGATGCTGGAGCGCGAGACCAAGCTGGTGGCGGGCCTGACCGCCTCGAAGACCCGGCTGGGCGCCACGGCCGTCACCATCACCCAGGCCGACGCCATGGCCTGGATGAAGCGGGCGCCGGCGCAGTTCGACCTGGTGTTCCTCGACCCGCCGTTCGACGCCAACCTGTTCGAGTCGGCGCTGGCCGCCTCGTTGCACTGCGTGGTGCCGCAGGGCTGGATCTACCTGGAGGCGTCGGCGCCGTTCGACGCCGCGTCGCTGGCCGAGCGCGGCCTGGAGCTGTACCGGCACTCGCGCGCCGGCGCCGTGCACGCGCACCTGATCCGCAAGAACTGACAAGGCCTGCCGTGACCAAGTCCCTCACCGCCGTCTATCCCGGCACGTTCGATCCGATGACCCTCGGGCACCAGGACCTGATGCGCCGCGCGAGCACGCTGTTCCCGCGCCTGATCCTGGCCGTGGCGGCCGGCCATCACAAGCGCACGATGTTCTCCATCGCCGAGCGGCTGGAGATCGCCACTGAGCTGGCCGAGCCGTACAAGAACGTGGAAGTGGTGGCGTTTCGCGGCCTGTTGCGCGATTTCGTGGTGGACAACGGCGGCAAGGTGGTGGTTCGCGGCCTGCGCGCCGTGAGCGACTTCGAGTACGAGTTCCAGATGGCCGGCATGAACCGCCAGCTGATGCCCGACGTCGAGACGCTGTTCCTCACGCCGTCCGACCAGTACCAGTTCATCAGCGGCACCTTCGTGCGCGAGATTGCCGTCCTCGGCGGTGATGTCTCCAAGTTCGTGGCACCCTTGGTGCTGTCCAAGCTGAAAGAGCGCATCGCCCAGCCGCGCGACGCCGAGTAGATTCCATGGCCCTGATGATCACGGACGAGTGCATCAACTGCGACGTCTGCGAACCCGAATGTCCCAACGAGGCGATCTCGATGGGCGCGGACTACTACGTCATCGCGCCGGACAAGTGCACCGAGTGCGTGGGCCACTTCGACTCTCCCCAGTGCGTGCAGGTGTGTCCCGTGGAGTGCATCCCGGTGAACCCGCAGCACGTGGAGTCGGCCGACCAGCTGATGACCAAGTACCGGCACCTGCTGGGGCTGGACGGCTCCATCCCGACCGCGGCGTAGGCCTTCCTCTGGGGTCGATCCTGCGACTTCGCGCAGGATCCATGTTCGCCAGTCAGTTGCCTGCCTTGCCCGCCATCGCCGGACCCGACGCCCCCGACGTCAGGATCTTGCGCGAGCGCGGCTTCTTCGGCACGCAGGTCATCATCGCGGTGTCCGTGCAGACGGCGATGGCGGCCTTTCTGCCCCCCTGCGCGGGCGCCGACGCGATCGTCTCTCGTTCGCGCCGACCCGCCTCGTACCAGGCCGCCAGCCGCTTGTCGCGCGCGGTGAGGTCCGCCGACTGGCGGCGTTGCGCCTCGGTGCGTGCGTCGTCCACGGCCAGCGGCCTGGCCCCTGCGCAGGGATGCGCCGTGTAGCTGCTGCCGCACCGCCAGACCTGCCGCTCGGGCGGCAACTCGTCCGGCACGGTGTCGGCCGACGGCGCGAGGATCTGCGCGGTGGAGGGCGACGACGCCGCCTTGGGCGTGCGCGCCTTGCGTGAGGGGGTGGCGTCGGCGTCAGCGCACAACGCGGCGAGGCATATCAGCATCACCCCGCCGAAGCGGATGACGCGGGGGCGAGGAAAAAGCGGGTCAGTCCTTGGGATCACTCTGCGGCTCCTGCGTGCCGGCCGAAGCCGGCCCCGCAGGGTTCGCAGGGGGGGTGGACGACGGCTTGGACGCCGGCACCTTGGACATCAACGACGACAGCAGCGGATTGAGCTGCGGCGGACGAGGCGGCTTGGGACGCGGCGGCTTGGCGTGGATCCTGATCATCGCCTTGTCCATGTCGCCCGCCAGCAGCGACTCGAGCGCTTGCAGGCTCTCGTCGACATTCTTCTCGATTAGCTCGCGTTCGGCGGCGGGCGGCTTGCGCAGCACGTAGGCGGCCACCTCGTTGCGGTCGCCCGGATGGCCGATGCCCAGTCTCAGGCGCCAGAAGTCGGGCGTGCCTAGCTGGGCCTGGATGTCCTTCAGCCCGTTGTGGCCGCCGTTGCCGCCGCCCTTCTTGAGCTTCATCTGCCCGGGCGGGATGTCGAGCTCGTCGTGCACCACCAGGATCTCGTCGGGCAGGATCTTGAAGAAGCGCGCGAGCGGCGCCACGGCCTTGCCCGACAGGTTCATGTAGGTGAGCGGCTGCTGCAGCCACACCGGGCCCTCGGGCCGGTTCACGCGCGCCACGAAGCCGTGGTACTTCGGGTCGTGCCCGAGCGAGCCCTTGAGCTGGCGCACCGCGCCGTCCACCCACCAGAAGCCCGCGTTGTGGCGCGTGTCCTCGTATTCCGCCCCGGGGTTGCCGAGGCCGACGATCAATCGAATCATGCGGGGATTATCCGTTCACGGACACGTCGTCCGTCCACACCAGCGACGCGATCTTCCAGCCGCGCGACGTGCGCACGAACTGGATCGCCTTGGTGCCGCCGCCCTCGAACACCACGCTGTCCAGCGTGCCGCGCTTGACGTAGCGCAGCCAGCGTTGCGCGATGGCCCCCCGGATCTCGGTGCGCGATTCGGTCTCGTGCTCCTCGAAATCCACGAGGCGTCCGTGCGCCAGCATCTCGGCGCGCGGCCCGATGAAGCCGTGGAGGTTGGTGCTGCTGACCGTGCCCATCGCGTCGGCCACGCGCACGGTGGCGTCGAGCATGAACCAGTGCGGCAACGCGGGCAGGGTGGGGACGGCACCGTCGCGGTTGGTGAACGCGGCCAGGAAGCGGCGCGTGAGCGCGTCGATCTGGACGCGGTCGTCGCCTTGATCGACGCGCGGCGACTTGAAGATCCACGTCTCGCGCTCCTCGCCCACCAGCCGCGTGACGCCCGCGTCCTCCAGGCCGATCTGTCGCAGCACGGCGGCCGATGCCGCGTTGTCGGGGCCGGTGATGCCCCACACCTCGGGCAGGCCCAGCACGTCGAGCGCGTAGCGCACGCAGGCGGCGGCGGCCTCGCGGGCGTAGCCCTGGCCGCGGAACGTGGGCATCAGCGCGTAGCCGACGTCCACCTCCATCAGCGTGTCGCGTTTGACCAGGCCGCACATGCCCATCAGGCGGCCGTCGGACCTGCGCTCGACGGCCCAGAAGCCGAAGCCCAGGCGTCCGTACGGGGCGGTGTGGCGCGTGGCGATCCACGTCAGCGCCTGGCGTCGGGTGCGCACGTGGCGTTCGCCGATGTTGGCGAGCCAGCCCGGGTCGTTGAGCAGCGCCCGCAGGAAGTCGGCGTCGGCGGCGGTGGCATTGAACCAGCGCAGGCGCAGGCGGTCGGTCTCGAGGATCAGCATGGGCTTTCTCAGGGTTGCAGCAGCGCGGCCCGGGCGCCGGAGATGAGGGCCTGGCCCACCTGTTCCATCAGCCCGGAGCGCGCGACGGGCGCGCCCGCCTCGACGGGCGTGTCGAGGCCGGTGCCCAGCTTCCACTGGTGCCAGTACAGCGCGACGTCGATCGCGGCCTCGGGCCGGATCGCCACCAGCGCGCCGGCGTCCAGGTGGGGCCGCGCGAGCAGCTCGGGGATGACGGCCACGCCCCAGCCCATCACCGCGGCGCGCGCGCCGGCCTCGCTGGACGGCACGAAGCGCTCCTTCAGGCGCGGGTCGCGCAGGCCCATCGCGCGTGCCACCCATTGCGCCTGCATGTCGTCCTTGCGGTTGAACACGATGAACGGCAGGCGCGCGAAGTTGGCCTCGTTGAGACCGGCGGGCATGGCCTGCTCGACGAAGGCGGGGCTGGCCACGGCGATGTAGCGCATGTGGCCCAGCGGCTGGCAGCTGCAGCCACGCAGGGCCATCGACACGGTGGACACGCAGCCCAGCACTTCGCCCTCGCGCAAACGGTCGTGCGTGAAGTCCTGGTCGTCGACGATCAGCTCGAGCCCGTAGCCCTCGCGTTGGCCAGCGTGCACCAGCGCGTCGAGCGCGCCCAGCACCCAGGTGGCCAGGCTGTCGGCATTGATCGCGATGGGCAGGCGCTCCTCGCGCATCTGCGTGGCGCCCAGCTCGCGCGCGGCGTCGGCGCGCAGCGCCTGCAACTGGCGCGCGTAGCGCAGCAGCACCTTGCCGGACTCGGTCATGCGCAGCGGGCGCGAGCGCACCACCAGCAGCTGGCCCACCTGCGTCTCGAGCGCGCGCAGGCGTTGCGACACGGCCGATTGCGTCACCGACAGCAGCTGCGCGGCCCGCTCGAAGCTGCCCGCCTCGGCCAGGGCGGCGAGCGATTCCAGCGCGGCGAAGTCGAGCAGGTTCATAAGCAACGCTACTGTAATCGGACTTGTTGCGATGCAGCTTCACAGTTTCCCGAGGCAGGCACAGACTGTCCTTTCCAAAAAATGCGACGGAGACATCATGAAGATCGGCGTTCCGAAGGAGATCAAGAACCACGAGTACCGGGTGGGCCTCACGCCCGCGAGCGTGCGCGAGTTCGTCGCGCACGGCCACTCGGTGCAGGTGCAGGCCGGCGCCGGCGCGGCCATCGGCCTCGACGACGCGCAGTACCGCGCCGCGGGCGCCACGCTGGTCGACACCGCGCAGGAGGTGTTCGCGCAGTCCGACATGATCGTCCAGGTCAAGGAGCCGCAGCCGCAGGAGTGCGCGATGCTGCGCCCCGGCCAGTTGCTGTACACCTACCTGCACCTGGCGCCCGACCCCGAGCAGACCGCCGCGCTGGTGAAGTCGGGCGCCGTGTGCGTGGCGTACGAGACCATCACCGGCGCCAGCGGCGGCCTGCCGCTGCTCGCGCCGATGAGCGAGGTGGCGGGGCGGATGTCCATCCAGGCCGGCGCCGCCCATCTCGAGAAGAGCAAGGGCGGCATGGGCGTGCTGCTGGGCGGCGTGCCCGGCGTGGCGCCCGGCCACGTGGCCATCCTGGGCGCGGGCGTGGTGGGCACGCACGCGCTGCAGTGCGCGGTGGGCGCAGGCGCGCGCGTGACGGTGCTCGACAAGAATGTCGACCGCCTGCGCCAGCTGGACCTCGTGTTCGGCAACCGCATCACCACGCTGTACTCGAGCGCGCAGTCGGTGGAGGAGGCGGTGCTCGCCGCCGACCTCGTCATCGGCGGCGTGCTGATCCCCGGCGCCGCCGCGCCCAAGCTGGTCACGCGAGACATGATCTCGCGCATGAAGAAAGGCGCGGTCGTGGTCGACGTGGCCATCGACCAGGGCGGCTGCTTCGAGACCTCGCGCGCCACCACGCACGCCGACCCCACCTACGTGGTGGACGGCGTGGTGCACTACTGCGTGGCCAACATGCCCGGCGCCGTGGCGCGCACCTCCACGTTCGCGCTCAACAACGCCACCATCGGCCCCGGCCTCGCGCTGGCCGACCAGGGCTGGCAGGCGGCGATGCGCGCCAACCCGCACCTCAAGGCCGGTCTCAACGTGGCGAACGGCAAGGTCACGTTCGAGGCGGTGGCGCAGGCGTTGGGCCTCGAATTCACGTCGCCGGACGCGCTTCTGAACTGAGGCGCGGCGGGCGCGGGCGGCCCGGTTGCCGGTGAGCTCGGCCGCGCCCAGTGCGGCCAGATAAAATCGACCGGATATGTCCCGTCTCGCCGTCCTCCCGCAGTACTTCTATCCCAAGAAGCTCCTCACGAACTTCGCGGGGTGGGTCGCGGGCCGCGAGCGCGGCCGCATCACCACGCGTCTCATCCGCAACTTCATCCGCGACTACAACGTCGACATGGACGAGGCGCTGCAGTCCGACCCGGCCGCGTACAAGACCTTCAACGAGTTCTTCACCCGCGCGCTCAAGCCCGGCGCGCGCACCATCGCCATGGCCGACCTGGTGTGCCCGGTCGACGGCGCCATCAGCCAGTTCGGCCGCATCAACAAGCACGCCATCTTCCAGGCCAAGGGCCACGAGTACACCACGCAGGCGCTGCTGGGCGGCAACGCCGCCCTTGCCGAGCCGTTCCTCGACGGCACCTTCGCCACCATCTATCTCAGCCCCAAGGACTACCACCGCATCCACATGCCTTGCGACGGGCGCCTCACGCGGATGATCCACGTTCCGGGCGACCTGTTCTCCGTGAACCCGGTGACCGCGCAGGGCGTGCCGGGGCTATGGTCGCGCAACGAGCGGGTGGTGTGCCTGTTCGAAGGCGCACGCGGGCCGTTCTCGCTGGTGCTCGTTGGCGCCACCATCGTCGGCAGCATGCAGACCGTCTGGCACGGCGTTGTCAACACGAAGCGCCCCGGGCAGATCCGCGAGTGGCGTTATGACGACCAGAACATCGAGCTGAAGAAGGGCGTCGAGATGGGCCGCTTCCTGCTCGGGTCGACGGTGATCATGACGTTCCCGAAGGGCGAGATCGCGTTCAACGCGGGCTGGGCGCCGGGCACGGGCGTGCGGCTGGGTGAAGAGATGGCAAACTTCGGGGCGTAATTCGTCTTCGGATCGGTGGCGGCCGGCAAGGACAGCAGCGCTGGCGACGTCGACGGAAAGCGATGCTTCCGGCGGCGAAAGCGCTCATCAAGCGTTGAGACCCGTCAGGCCTGGCGCCTCAATCCGGCCCGCGCAAAGCCCACCAGCTCGCGCGCCACGAAGAAGGCTAGCAACACCGCCATCACGGCGACCACGTACAGCGTGCTCGCCGGCAGCTGGTGCGCCTGAATCTCGCCGTCGAGCGGACCGAAGAAGAACGCGTGCGGGCCGCTCCAGAGGCCGATGTGCTCGGGGTCGAATGCGTGCCCCAAGGCCGTGACGCCGATGGCCGCGCCCAGGAATCCCACGAAGGCCGCGCAGAGCAGTTGCGCGTAGGGCTTGATTCGGGTGAGGGCGGACATGGCGACTCCTGGCGCTGGCTCAGATGCCCTGAAAGAGGCAATCCAGGGCGTTGACGATCACACTCGCCTCTTCTTCGAGATTGAGGATTTCATGTCCCATCGCTCGGCGCGGCACCGTCGCCAGGAACTGCGTGACCATCAGATGGGGAACGCCGCCGATCTCGAACATCGGATTCAAGACCCGGGCTGGCTTCGGTGCCTTGTCGACCGGCAGCAAGGGCGCCACGACGCAGGTATTGAGATGATCCAGGAGATTCGCCTGGACATCCATGAGCAATGCGCCGCCCTCCGCGCTGGCATAGACATGAAAGCGCGCCATCTTCAGAAATTTCGATACTCGGCTAGCGGAAGCCCATGCTGCTCGACGAACGCATTCGAGCTTTCCAGCGCGTCGCGGTTCTCGTCGAGCCAACGTTGCTGCCGGCGCCCTGCGACTGCAGCAGCGATCCCGACCTCGGCCGCCTGTGACACATTCACGCCGAGTTCGCGCGCCTCGGCCACCAAACGAACTGCGAGAGTGAGATTCGTGGACTTTCGCGCGGGCGCGCCTTCGCCGCTGCCGGACGGGGAACGGACTGCATGTGATTGGCGCATGGCGTAGGCTAGGTCGAGGCCCGATCGGGCGGATGAACAAGTCTACGCCCGTCCGCAATGCGCGTCCAGAACGCGCGTCATGTGTGCGCATGCATTGTCGCCAATCGTTGCTGGACGCCCAGAAACGAAAAAGCCCCGCCGAAGCGGGGCTCTCCAGAGAAATCCCGACGCGGCCGTCGCCGCGCGAGATCACTTCTTCTTGGCGGCGGCCGGAGCGGCTGCGGCGGTCTTGGCGGGAGCGGCCTTGCCGCCCTTGCCCTTGCTACCACCCGTGGCGGCGGCAGCTGCTGCTGCGGCTTCCGCGGCGGCGGCTTCGGCGGCGGCGTCTTCGGCGTTGACCTTCGGGTCAGCAACCGACACGACCACCGGGTTCTGCGTGCCGTGGCGCACGGCCTTGATGCCGGCCGGGAACTTCAGGTCGGACACATGCAGCGACTTGCCCTTGACCAGGCCGCTCAGGTCGACGGTGATGAATTCCGGCAACTGCGTGGCCAGGCATTCGACTTCCACTTCGGTGGCGACGTAGTTGACGACGGCGCTGTCGGTCTTGACGGCCTGCGAGTTTTCTTCGCCTTCGAAGTGCAGCGGCACCTTCTTGCGCAGACGCGTGGAAGCGTCGACACGTTGGAAGTCGATGTGCTGCACGATCTGCTTGTACGCGTGCATCTGGAAGTCGCGCAGCAGGACCTGTTCGGTCTTGCCACCCAGTTCCATCTCGAGAACCGTCGAGTGGAAGGCTTCCTTCTTCAGCGCGAAGTAGAGGGCGTTGTGATCGAGTTCGATCGTTTGCGGTTGGCCGGCGCCATAGACGATGCCGGGAACCTTGCCAGCCAGGCGCAGGCGGCGGCTCGCTCCGGTCCCCTGCAGGCTGCGCTCGAATGCGGTGAACTTCATGGTGATACTCCAGATTTGGGCCCCGCGACCAGGCGCCCGGTAAAGACGATCCAGCCACCGCTTCTCCGCTCGTGGGCGGACGGCCGAAGGATCGGGAAATGCGGATCAGAAGTTGTTGTTCTGTTCCGCAAAGAGGGAGGTGACCGATTCGCCGTCGGAGATGCGGCGGATGGTCTCGGCGAACAGGAAGGCCACCGACAGCTGGCGGATCTTCTTGCAGGCCTTGCCGGCGTCGGACAACGGCAGCGTGTTGGTGATCACGACTTCGTCGAGCGCCGAATTCTTGATGCGTTCGACGGCCGGGCCGGAGAACACGGGGTGCGTGCAGTAGGCGTAAACGCTCTTGGCGCCGCGATCCTTCAGCACCTCGGCGGCCTTCACGAGGGTGCCGGCGGTGTCGATCATGTCGTCCATGATCACGCAGTTGCGGCCGTCGATGTCGCCGATGACGTGCATCACTTCGGACACGTTGGCCTTCGGGCGGCGCTTGTCGATGATGGCCAGGTCGCAGCCGAGCTGCTTGGCCAGCGCGCGGGCGCGCACCACGCCGCCGACGTCGGGCGACACCACCACGAGGTCGCGGTAGTTCTTCGACTTGACGTCGGTGAGCAGCACCGGCGACGCGTAGATGTTGTCCACGGGGATGTCGAAGAAACCCTGGATCTGGTCGGCGTGCAGGTCCATCGTGAGCAGGCGCTCGACGCCGACGGCCTCCATCAGGTTGGCCACGACCTTGGCGCTGATCGGCACGCGGGTGGAACGCGAGCGGCGATCCTGGCGGGCGTAGCCGAAGTACGGGATCACGGCGGTGATGCGGCGCGCGCTGGCGCGCTTCAACGCATCGACCATGATCAGCAGTTCCATCACGTTCTCGTTCGTCGGCGCCCCGGTGGACTGGATGACGAAGACGTCGCGAGCGCGGACGTTTTGATGGATCTCGACGTCGCACTCGCCATCGGAGAAGCGGCCGACCTTCGCCTTGCCGAGCTCGGTACCGAGCTGCGTGGCGATTTCCTGCGCCAGCACAGGATTCGCGTTGCCTGTGAACAGGACCGTGTTG
Source organism: Burkholderiales bacterium (assembly GCA_038208735.1). Lineage (GTDB taxonomy): Bacteria > Pseudomonadota > Gammaproteobacteria > Burkholderiales > Burkholderiaceae_C > Scleromatobacter. The sequence continues at coordinate 17,082 of JBBQYL010000052.1, read as the reverse complement.
AACAGCACGTCGGAGACTCCGTTGGGGCGGGTGCGCAGCGAGACCGGGCGCCGGCCATTGCGACCGGCTTTTTCAGACCGCGGCGTTATCTGGTAACGCCGGGCAAAGACATTTGGCAGGGGAAGAAGGATTCGAACCTTCGCATGTCGGAATCAAAATCCGATGCCTTAACCAACTTGGCGACTCCCCTACACAGGATCCGGCCGAGGCCGAACCCGTCAACTTTGTGTCAGTCTGCCCAGGCCCGCAATGGGTGGTGGGCGAGACTGCGACACATCCGGCCGTTCCAGCCTTGCGGGAGTTCACCCTGGGGCCACGAAACGCCATCTGCGCCGACCGTTGCAAACACCGCACTGCCAGAACCCGTCATCCGGCTGTTGCCGTAGCGCTTCTCGAGCCAACTGGCGACCTGGGCGATGGGCGGGCACAAGGCCTGGGCCACCGGCTGCAGGTCGTTGTGACCGAAAAACGCCGTTTCTGACTGTTCTTGCTGCGCATCAAGCTGTGCAACGAAGCCCGCTAGTGTAGCAGCCTCCGTGTTGCGTGCCAAGTCTGGATGAGAAAAGATGCCTGCGGTTCCCAGGCTTTCTGCGGGCTTCACCACCGCGTAGCGGTGCGGCGTCCACTCGAAGGGCGCCAGGCGCTCGCCGATGCCCTCCACGAACGCGTTGTTCCCGCCCACGAAGAAGGGCACGTCGGCGCCCAGCGGCGTGGCGAGTTCGAGCAGCCGCGTCCGCGGCAGGTTCAGGTTCCACAGCCGGTTCAGCGCCAGCAGCACGGTGGCGGCGTCGGAGCTGCCACCACCCATGCCGGCGCCCCAGGGCACGTTCTTCAGCACCGAGATGTCGGCGCCGAGCGTGGAGCCGGTGGCCTGCTGCAGCGCGCGGGCGGCGCGCAGGCTCAGGTCGTCGGCGGGCAGCGCGGGGCCCAGGTCGTGGCGGCGCAGCAGGCCGTCGTCGCGGCGTTCCACGTGCAACGTGTCGGCCCAGTCGATGAGGATGAACACCGACTGCAGCAGGTGGTAGCCGTCTGCTCGGCGCCCCGTGATGTGCAGGAACAGGTTCAGCTTGGCCGGCGCGGGCAGGTCGAAGAACGCTTTGACGGCCATGGGCGGCTCAAGGCGCGGAGGCAGCGGAGGCGGCCGGCTCGGGGGCGTCGAGCTTCACGCGCACGTGCAGCGCCGGCGCGGGCTGGGGGCGCTGGGCGTCGATCAGCTGGTTGTCGCGGAACTGCGAGAGGTCGACACGCCAGCCGAGCTGGCTGAAGGAGCCGGTGGCGTCGCCCGACTGCACCGGCGCATACGGCCACGGGCGCCCGGACAGCCAGTCGAACATCGCCGGCAGCGGCAGCTGGTCGCCGATGGCGCGCTGCATCATGTCTTCCAGCGTGGCGTAGTGCGTGGTGCCGCCGTCGGACTCCAGCTCGATCTTCGACGGCACGCCTTGCGCGCCCACGGGATCCGACCAGCGCGCGCGGGCCACGGTGGTGCCGATGGGGCTAGTGAGCACCAGTTGGCCGCTGGACGCGTTGCCGCTCAACTCGAATTGGCCGCTGACGGCGCGCGAGGGCTGGTCGGAGGACGCGTCAGTGCGTACAGCGAGCTTGCCGGAGTAGACGTGGCCGGGGAGTGGAGGGGGGTGCGTGGCGCAGGCGGACAGCAGGGCTGCCAAGGCGAGCGTGCTGGCGATCGGGGTCAGGCATTGCCCGCGCAAACGCAGGAGATGCCAGACCCCTCGGGGGGCTTCGGCACCGGGGGGCGCCAGGCTCACGGGGCGACCTTCAGGCGCGTCATCGTCTGCTTGAGGACCTCGTTGCCGGAGTCGAGCCGGTGCGCGTCGCGCAGCACGCGTGCCGCCTCGTCGTGCCGGCCGTCGGCCCACAGCGCCTCGCCCAGGTGGGCGGCGATCTCGGTGTCCTTGCGCGACGAGTAGGCCTGCGCCAGCAGCGTGGCGGCGGCGTCGAAATGGCCCATGCGGTACTCGACCCAGCCCAGGCTGTCGACGATGAACGGATCGGCCGGCGACAGCTCGTGGGCCTGGCGCACCATGGCCAGCGCCTCGTCGAGCCGCAGGTTGCGGTCGGCCAGCGAGTAGCCCAGCGCGTTGAGCGCCTGCGAGTTGTCGGGCTGCAGCGTCAGGATGCGGCGCAGCAGGCGCTCCATGTCGTCCAGCCGGTTCAGGCGCTCGTCGACCATGGCCTCCTGGTAGACGAGATCGACGTCGTCGGGCATCTCGGCGGTGGCCTTGCCCAGCACGTCGCGCGCCTCGCCCAGCTTCTTCTCGTCGAGAAGCAGCTGAACCTCGGTGAGCAACTTGTAGCGCTGTTCGGCCGGCGTCGACGCGTCGGCGGCGCGGATCAGCTTGAGCGCCTCGGCCAGCTTGCCCTGGCGGGCCAGCAGGCTGGCGCGCAGCGACACCACCTGCAGGTCGGCGTCCTTGGCATCGACCTCGGCCAGCCACCTGGCGGCGGCCGCGTCGTCGTGGCGTTGCTCGGCGGCGCGCGCCAGCAGCAGCTGCACGTGGGCCAGGCGCACGGGGTTGCCCGAGGCCGGGTCGGCGCCGGGTGCGGGGGCGTCGGGCGTGTCGTCGTCGTCGCTGGCGGTGGTGTCGGCGCCCGATGCGGCGGCCGCGGCGGCCAGCGCCCTGCGGGCGGCGGCGTCTTCGGCCATCTGCTCGGTGACCAGCGTGAGCGCACGCCTCAGGTCGGTGTCGGCGGTGACCGGATCGTGCAGCTCGAGGTCGATCTCGCCCAGCGCCAGCCACATCTGGGCCTGGCGCGGCTTGTCCTTCAGCGCCAGGCGAAGCTGCTCGGCCGCGTCGGTGAGACGCTGCTGCGTGGCCAGCACGCTGGCGTAGGCCTGGCGCACCACGGGCTCGGCGTCGGGCTGCGCGAGGTAGCGCTTGACGATGACCTCGGCCTTGGCGATGAGCTCGGTGGACGGCGCCGTGCCGTTGGACGCCGGCATGCCGTTGGCCGGCTTCGCGGGGGCGGGCGCGGGCGCGGCCGCGCTGGACGCCGGCGCGGCGACGGACGCACGCGCGGGTGTGCCGTCGGTGGCGGCGTTCATCACGTCGAGCGCCAGCAGCACGGGCTGCAGCGACTTGGGATCCAGCGCCTGGGCCTGCTCGGCCATGTCGAGCGCGAACACCGGCTGGCCCTGGTTCAGGCGCATGCGGCCCAGCGCCACGCGCGCGGCCACGCCGGTGTCGGGCGCCTCCATGTAGGGCAGCAGGATCTGGCGGAACTGTTCGGTGGCGCCCGCCTTGTCGCGGGCCCGCTGCTGGGCGCGCGGCAGGCTGGAGATGAGCGCCGAGCGCTCCATTGGGGTGCTCATGGACAGCAGTTGCTTCAGCGGCTCGGCCGTGTCGGGCACGCGGTCGAGCTGGATCAGCAGCTGGATCTCGATGCGCAGCGCCTCGGTGGAACGCGGCATCGTCTGGCGCCAGCTGCGCGTGATGGACAGTGCCTTGTCGCCGGCGCCGGCCTCGGCCGCGATCTGCAGCGCGCGCCGATACAGCGCGTCGTCCTTGTTGCGACGCGCGGCCTCCAGCATCAGCTCGATGGCGTCGCCAGGCTGGTTCTCGCGCAACGCGAACTCGGCCAGCAACAGCTGGTACAACAGCGGGCCGTCGAGGTACGAGTTGTCCACCACCGGCCCGGGCTCGAGCGCGATGGTGGGCACCGAGGCCGGAGCGGCGGGCGGCAGCGCCGCGTTCTTCTGGTTTTGCGCCCAGGCACCCGCGGGCAGCAACGCCGCCAGCGCGAGTCCGATCAAGGCTCTCGTCGCCCGCGTCGCCGCCTGGGTGCGGTTGCGCTTCAAGCCTTGTGTTTGACTCATTGCCGCTCCATATCAGTCCATTCTAGGCCCCGAGAAATCACCATGCCCGAGTTGCCAGAGGTAGAAGTTACGCGCCGCAGCGTTGCCGCCGGATTGCTGGGCGCGCGGGTGACGGACGTCGAGATGGGCCTGCCGCTGCGCTGGCCGCTGGGGCAGGATCCGCAGGCGCTCGTGGGCACCGAATGTGGCGACATGACGCGGCGCGGCAAGTACCTGTGGCTGCCGCTGGCGCGTCACGCCGCCGTTTCCGGCGAGGCAAACCGCCTGCCAGGGCTGCCCCAGGCGTCGACCGGCGCCGAGCCTGGACGCGACGACGCGTCGGCCGGGGGCTTGTTGATCCACCTGGGCATGTCGGGCGCACTCGCCTTCGGCCCCCCGCCCGCCGAGCGGGGTCGCTACGACCATTTCCGCCTGTTCACCGACCGCGGCTGCCTGTGGCTGACGGACCCGCGCCGCTTCGGCGCGGTGGTGTGGTCGCCCGCCATCGACGCCGAGCCCGCGCGCAAGCTGCTGTCGATGTTGGGCCCCGAGCCGTTCGACCCGGCGCTGGACGAGGCCGGCTTCCACGCCGGCCTGAAGGCGCGGCGCAGGCCCGTGAAGACGGTGCTGCTGTCGGGCGAGCTCGTGGTGGGCGCCGGCAACATCTACGCCTGCGAGGCGCTGCACCTGGCCCGCGTCGACCCGCGCACGCCGGCCAACAAGATCAGCAAGCCCAAGGCGGTGCGCCTGCTGTCGGCGGTGCGTCAGGTGCTGCGCCAGGCGATCGAGGCCGGCGGCTCCACGCTGAAGGATTTCTCGGCCAACGGTGCCGCCGGCCACTACCAGGAGCAGGCGCAGGTGTACGGCCGCGCGGGCCAGCCCTGCAATACCTGCGCGACTCCCGTCCGGCGTATCGTCCAGGGACAGCGTGCGACCTTTTTCTGCGCCACCTGTCAAAAGCGTTAGGAATATTGCCCCGGGCGTTTTCGAATACTCGCGTTCGTGAGTATTTGCAGAGAATGTATCCGGAGGTTTCGGCGGACCGCCCTCTGCCACGGCCGAGCAGTGGCCGGGCACTCCGCAATGCGACATACTTCGCATTTTCCGTGGTTATCAAGCGATCGACCGCAGACGATCGCGCTACGATCCTCCGTCAAACTGGTCAATATATGCACCAGATGCCGCCGCCAATGGCGCCGACCGTCGCGACGATAAAGAGCTTGGGATGACGACGAAAGATCAATCGCTGGTACCCGCCTTCGACGCCCTGGCCAACTGGCGCCAGTCGCTTGCGCGCGAACTGTCGAGCATCGCCAGGTTCTTCACCAGCAACGACCTGCTCTCGGCCCCATCGGCCGACATCGCCGAGTCGCTGCGCCAGCGACTGCTGGCCGACAAGCTGGTGGTGGCCTTCGTGGCCGAGTTCTCGCGCGGCAAGTCCGAGCTCATCAACGCGATCTTCTTCGCCGACACCGGTCGCCGCATCCTGCCCGCCTCGCCCGGCCGCACCACCATGTGCCCGGTCGAGCTCGCCTGGGACGAAAAAGACCAGCCGATGCTGGATCTGCTGCCCATCGACACCCGACGCGAAGGCTCGTCGCTCACCGAACTGCGCGCCAGCCGCGAGGGCTGGAAGCGCGTGCCGCTCGATCCGTCCGATCCCGATGCCCTGGCGGCCGCGCTGTCCGAGGTCACCCACACCCGCAAGGTGACGCCCGACGTCGCCCGCGAGCTGGGCCTGTGGTCGGACACCGACCCCGAAGACAACCCGCCGCTGGACGAGAACGGCCACGTCGAGGTGCCGGCCTGGCGCCACGCGATGATCAACTACCCCCACCCGCTGCTGGCACGCGGGCTGGTGGTGCTCGACACGCCGGGCCTCAACGCCATCGGCACCGAACCCGAACTCACGCTGGGCCTGCTGCCCGGCGCGCACGCCGCGCTGTTCCTGCTGGGCGCCGACGCCGGCGTCACCAAGAGCGACCTCTCGGTTTGGAACGAGCACCTGGGCGGCCAGTCCATGGCCTGCTTCGTGGTGCTCAACAAGGTGGACATGCTGGCCGACCCGCTGCTCACCGACGCGCAGAACGAGGCGTTGGTGCAGAAGCAGTGCGAGGTCACCGCGCAGACGTTGCAGATGCCGCGCGACCGCGTGTTCCCCGTGTCGGCGCGCATCGCGTTGCACGCGCGCCTGAACAACAACGAGGCCGACCTGGCCAGGAGCCGCCTGCCGGCGCTCGAGGCGGCGCTCACCAACGAGCTGCTGCCGGCGCGCCAGCAGGTGCTCACGCACGCGGTGGTGCAGGGCGTCGAATCGCTTCGCGCGCAGGTCAACGCGCGCCTGCGCGACCAGCGCCGCCAGAATTCCGAACAACTGCTGGAGCTGCGTGGCCTGCGCGGCAAGAGCGGGGCGCGCGTGCGCCATCTGCTCGACCGCGTGCAGGAAGACGCCGCCGAGTTCGAACGCTGCGTCACCCGCCTTACCGCGCTGCGCGCCGTGCAGACTCGCCTGCTGCGCGACACGCAGAACCAGCTGTCCAGCGAGCGCATCCGCGCCGAGGTCAAGCAGCTGCAGTCGGCGCTCAACTCGGGCTGGCTGCACCTGGGCGCGCGCCAGGCTTTCCTGGGCATGTGCGACAAGCTGCGCCACGCGCTGTCCGACTCCGAGGTCACCACGGCCGAGGCGCGCGAGATGCTGCAGGGCACGTTCCGCCAGCTCAACGCCGAATTCGGCTTCTCGCTGTCCATCGCGCTGCCGCCGGAGCTGGCAACGCACCGCGAAGACCTGGCCGCCATCGAACGCGGCTACAACCGCTACTTTGGCCTGAGCGAGACCTTGCGCATGGCGTCGTCGGCGTTCAAGGAACGCTTCGTGCGCATGCTCGTGTCCAAGCTGCGCGTCGTGTTCGAGACGGCCGCCCGCGACATCGAGCTGTGGAACCAGGCCGCCAGCGCGCAGATGGAGGCGCAGCTGCGCGACCGCCGCCGCAGCTTCCGCAAGCGCCGCGAATCGCTCGAGCGCATCCAGCAGGCCGCCGGCGACCTGGAAGAACGCGTGGTCGACGTCGAGGCGCAATCCGCACGCATCGAGGCCCTGATCACCGATGTGGCCCTGCGCTGCGAGACCCTCGCCGTCATCGCCCGCCGCGGGCCGGTGGGCATCGAGTCGGAGCACATCGAGATTCCGTTCGAGCTCGCCGCGGTCTGACACCTCCATTTCCACCGGGCCGCCGACGGCAAGGCATGATTCGGCATGGATCTCTTTTCAGCCGACGCTGAGCGGCCTCCCTTCATCGCCCGCGAGATGTCGCCCGAGTGGAATGCGTCGCCGTTCGCCGAGCGCGTGGTGGCCTGGCAGCGTTCGCATGGGCGGGCCGGACTGCCGTGGCAGCTCACGCGTGACCCGTATCGCGTGTGGCTGTCCGAGATCATGCTGCAGCAGACGCAGGTGACCACGGTATTGGGCTACTACGAGCGCTTCCTGCAGCGCTTTCCCACGGTGTTGGCGCTGGCCGCCGCGCCTTCGGAAGACGTGCTCGCCCTGTGGAGCGGCCTCGGCTACTACGCCCGCGCCCGCAACCTGCACAAGTGCGCGCAGGCGGTGGCCGTCGAACACGGCGGCGAATTTCCGCGCACCGCGGCGCAGTTGGCCGAGCTGCCCGGCATCGGCCGATCGACCGCCGCCGCCATCGCCGCGTTCTGCTTCGGCGAACGCGTGGCCATCCTCGACGGCAATGTCAAGCGCGTGCTCACGCGCGTGCTGGCCTACGACCGCGACATCGCGCAGGCCGCCTCCGAGAAGGCGCTGTGGGCCATCGCCTCCGACCTGCTGCCCGTGGCGCCCGCGGGCGAGCCGCTGCACGCCGCGATGGCCACCTACACGCAGGGCCTGATGGACCTGGGCGCCACGGTGTGCACTATCCGCCGTCCGGCCTGCGACGCCTGCCCCGTGCACGTGCAGTGCGAGGGCCGCGCCTCGGGCGCGCCTGAGCGCTTTCCCGTGAAGACGCGCAAGCTGAAGCGCGGCAAGCGCGCCAACGTGCTGCTGTGGCTGCAGCAGAAGGATCGCGTGTGGCTGGTGCGGCGAGCCGATTCCGGCGTGTGGGCGCAGCTGTGGTCGCTGCCCGAGTTCGACACGGCCGTGTCGCTCGAGCGCGCCGTGAATGACTGGCCCGGCACGCTGGAGTGGATGGCGCCGTTCAAGCATGTGCTGACGCACTTCGACTGGATGCTGCAGCCGCTGAGGCTGCAGTGGCACGGGTCGGTGTCGGACGGACACCAGCGCGAGATCGGGCTGCTGCGCGCGGTCAACGGCGCGGTTGCGGAGACGCCCGAACCCGGCGAGGCCGATGTGCACGGCGACGTCGAGGCGGACGACGAGGCGGAGGAGCGCAGCATCGTCCCCGAAACGCCGCAGGGGCGCTGGTTCGCGCGCGCCGATCTCGACGGCGTAGGCATTCCGTCGCCGGTGCGCAAGCTGCTGGATGCGGGCTTGCCGGACTGAGGTTGCGCGCGTGGATCCTGCGACTTCGCGCAGGATGACACTTCCAGCAGTCGTCCTGCGCGAAGTCGCACGATGACATCGCCGCCGGTCATCCTGCGCGAAGTCGCACGATGGCACCCCCACCGGTCATCCTGCGCGAAGTCGCAGGATCCAGTATTCGACGTTCAGGCCGGCAGTGCCGCTGCCGCGAGCTTCGTCGCCCGCTCCGCGGCCCGCGCGCTCGCATCCGCCTCGATCACGAACGCGTCGAAGTCGACGCTGGCCAACGGCCTGGCGAAGAAGAAGCCCTGGTAGTTGCTGCAGCCCCATCTCGGCCAGCGTGCGCCGGTGCTCGCCGGTCGCCACGCCTTCGGCGATCACCTCGAGGCCCAGCGTGCGGCCCAGCGTCACCACCGTCTGCGCGATCGACGCATCCTTGCTGGAGCGCAGGATGTTGCGCACGAACGACTGGTCGATCTTGAGCTGGTCGAGCGGCAGCTGGCGCAAGTAGTTCAGCGACGAGAAGCCGGTGCCGAAGTCGTCCAGCGACAGCAGCACGCCGTGCGACTTGAGCTCGGCCATCTTGCGTACCACCTCGTCGATGTCGTCGGCCAGCATGCTCTCGGTGAGCTCCAGCTTGAGCTGGCCGATGGGCACGCCGGTCTCGCGCACGATCTCCAGCACGCGCTGCACGAAGCCGGGCTCTGCGAACTGCGAGGCGCTCACGTTGACCGCCAGCGTCATGCCCGCGTTGGCCGGCTGCGACTGCCAGCGCGCCAGCTGCACGCACGCGCTGCGCAGCACCCAGTCGCCGATGGGAATCATCAGGCCCGTGGACTCCGCGAGCGGGATGAAGTCGTTGGGCGGCACCAGGCCGCGCACCGGATGACGCCAGCGGATCAGCGCTTCGGCGCCGGTCACGCGTCCGCTTTCGTCCACCTGCGGCTGGTAGTTGAGCAGCAGCTCGCCGCGGATCAGCGCGTTGCGGAGCTCCAGCTCGATGCCGTTGCGCTCGGCAACGTCGGCCAGGATCAGCAGCACGGCAAAGTGGAGGATGGCGGTCGCCGAGACGATGTCCACCCACAGGCCCACCGAGCGGATGGAATCGGGCAGCGCGAACTGGTTGGGCACGTGCAGGCTCGTGCCGGCCAGCACCGCGAACGCGGCCAGGCACAGTCCGGGAATGCCGTGACGCAGGACGCGCGGTTCGTTGCGCATCAGCGGGCCGGCGCAGGCGGCCAGCGGCAGCAGGAACAGGTGCATCGTGCGTGGCACCTGCGCCGTGGGGATGTCGAGCATCAGTGCCGAGACGACCAGCAGCGCGAGGATGACGGCCACGAACAGGTGCGAGGCCGCGCGCAGCTGGCCGCGGCGCACCAGCACGATGTCGAGCGCCGACAGTGCCATCGCGCAGACGTCGAGCGCCACCGTCAACCAGTTCTCGTGCGGCCCGAAGGAGATGCCCCACGCCAGGCTCAGCCCGGCGGCGGTGGCGCTGCCCTGGACCAGCATGCGGCGCACGCGGCGCAGATGCATGTTCCTGGCGGCGACGAGAGGAGGCGAAGGGCTGGACACGGCGGCGGAATCGGGTCGATGCGGCGCCGCGAAAGGGCGCTCTCCATCAGCGATTTCGGCAGGCGTTGCAGCGGATCGAGCGACGCCGCGCCGGGAATGCTGAATCGCGGCTTTTTGCACGTGTGGATCCTGCGACTGCGCGCAGGATGACCGCCGTGGCGCGACGGATGACCGCCGTGGCGCGCGGGCGCGCCTTACTCGACCGCGTCCAACTCGCGATGCCGCAGCAGCGTGGACACGTCCGCAGAGAAGCGTCGCGCCAGCGTCTCGGCCATGAACACCGAGCGGTGCTGACCGCCCGTACAGCCGATGGCCACGGTGAGGTAGCTGCGCTGGTCGTCCTCGAAGTTGGGCAGCCAGCGTCGCAGGAAGCCCTCGATCTGCCCAAGCATCTCCATGACCTCGGGCTGCTGGCGCAGGTAGTTGGCCACGTCCTCGTCGCGGCCCGTGAGCGGGCGCAGCTCGCGCAGGTAGTACGGGTTGGGCAGCACGCGCACGTCGAACACCATGTCGGCGTCGAGCGGCACGCCGCGCTTGAACGCGAACGATTCGAACACGAGCGACAGCTGGCTGGCGTGCGCGCCCACCAGGTCGCGTACCCAGCGGCGCAGCTGCACCGGGCGCAGCTGGCTGGTGTCGAGGATGGTGGAGCGCACGCGGATGCCGGCCAGCAGCTCGCGCTCGAGCTCGATGGCCTCGATCAGCGCGCGATGGCCGTCGCTGTCGTTGTGTCCCTTCGACAACGGATGCGGGCGGCGCGTCTCGGAGTAGCGGCGCACCAGCGTGTCGGTGCTGGCGTCGAGAAACACCGGACGCACCTTCACGCCCTCGTTGCGCAGGCTCTCGAGCAGCGGCACCTGGCGCGGCAGCGAGCCGGCGGTGCGCACGTCGACGGCCACGGCCACGCGGCGGATGGAGCGCTCGCTCTCGAGGCGCAGGAACTCGGGCAGCAACTCGGGCGGCAGGTTGTCGACGCAGAAGAAGCCGGCGTCCTCCAGCGCATGCAGCGCGATGGACTTGCCGGAGCCGGAGATGCCGGTGACCAGCACGATCTCGCGCGTGCCCGGCGTGCCCGGCGTGGTCGCTCCCGGGCCCGCCTCGTCGGCCATCAGTTCGTCGGGATCCGCGCTCATCGTGCCCCCGTCTTCCCGCGCGGGGCCGGCGTGTCGACCGCCACGGCCTGCGCGATGAGCTCCTGCGCGTGCGCCAGGCTCGTGCCCGAGCTGCGCTCGCCGCCCAGCATGCGCGCCACCTCGGCCACGCGCGCCTCGCCCGCCAGCGGCGTGACCTGGCTGGTGGTGGTGCCGCCCACGCTGCGCTTGGCCACGACGAAGTGGTGGTCGCCGCACGCCGCCACCGGCGGCAGGTGGGTGACGGCCATCACCTGCACGTGGCGGCCCAGGCGCTTCAAGAGACGGCCCACCGAATCGGCCACCGTGCCGCCGACGCCCGCGTCGATCTCGTCGAAGATGAGCGTGCCGACGCCGGCCGGCGCGCCACGCTTCTTCGCTGACGCACCTCCGTCGTCGTTGGCGGAGACCGACGACTGCGCCGCCGTCACCGCGATGGCCAGCGCCAGGCGCGACAGCTCGCCGCCCGAGGCCACCTTGGCCAGCGGCCGCGGCGTGCTGCCCGCGTGGCCGGCCACCAGGAACTCCACCGTCTCGGCGCCGTACGACTGCGGAGAATCCTGCGGCACCAGCGCGACGTCGAAGCGCCCGCCGGCCATGCCCAGTTGTTGCATGGCCTCCGTAATGCGGCCGGCCATGAGCGGTGCCGCCGACGCACGGCGCCCGCTCACGCGTTTCGCCTCCGTGCGCCAGCGCGCGAGGGCGTCGTCCACCCGCTTCTGCAGGCCGGCCAGGTCGGCGGCCGCATCGAGCGCGGCCAGTGCCGCCTTCCACTCGCCCCACAACGTGGCCAGGTCTTCGGGCGAACGGCGGAAGCGCCGAGCCAGGCTCATCCACGCCGACATTCGCTCGTCCAGCTCGGACAGGCGCTGCGGATCGAGATCGGCGCGATTGAGGTAGCTGGACAGGCTGTGCGCCGCGTCCTGCAACTGCAGCTCGGCGCCGTCGAGCGCCTCGATGACCGGCGCCAGTGCCGGGTCGTAGTCGGCCACCTCGCGCAGCGCGGCCGCCGCGCGCGACACCAGCTTGAGGGCGTTGAGGTCGCCGTCGGAGACCTCTTGCAGCGCCTGCTGCGTGGCCGTCATCAGCGACTGCGCGTGCGACAGCCGGCCGTGCTCGCCGGTGATGGCCTGCCATTCGTCGTCGGAGGGCGACAGGCGCTCCACCTCGGCCAGCTGCCAGGCCAGGCGCTCGCGTTCGGTGTCGAGCTCGCCCTGGCGCGAGCGCGCGCTGGCCAGCGCCGCGGTGGCCTGGGCCCAGCCGGCGTGCGCGGCGGCCACGGGGGACGCGTCGATGCCGGCCTGCTCGTCGAGCAACGCCCGCACCGCGGCCGGCCGCGTGAGGCTTTGCCAGGCGTGCTGCCCGTGGATGTCGATGAGGTGGTCGGCCACCTCGCGCAGCTGCGTGAGCGTGGCGGCGCTGCCGTTGACGTACGCGCGGCTCTTGCCCTGGGCATCCACCACGCGGCGCAGCAGCAGCGACTCGTCGACGGCGAAGCCGGCCTCGTCGAGCCACTCGGCCAGCGATGCCGGCGAATCGAACTCGGCCGCGATCTCGCTGCGCGCGCAGCCCTCGCGCACCACGCCGCCTTCGGCGCGCGCGCCCAGCGCCAGCTGCAGGGCATCGATGAGGATGGACTTGCCCGCACCCGTCTCGCCGGTGAGCACGGAGAAGCCGGCGCCGAACTCGAGTTCGAGCGCATCGACGATGACGAAGTCTTTCAGCGACAGGCGACGCAGCATGGGGTCAGGTAAGAAAGATGGTTGTCGCGAGCATGCCGGGCTCCGAGCTCATGCGGTGAGCCACGAAGGGCCGGAGGGGTCACGTCGTGCCCTCGTGCCAATGCAGCTTGTTGCGCAGCGTGGCGTAGTAGCTCCAGCCGCGCGGGTGCAGGAAGCGCGCCTTGTGCGCCGAGCGCTGCATGCGCACGATGTCGCCCAGCAGCATGCTGGCCAGGCCGTGCATGTCGAAATTGGCGCTGGCCTCCTTGCCCTGCACCAGTTCCAGCAAGACCTCTTGATCGTCGGGCAGCACGATGGGGCGGTTGGACAGCGTGTGCGAGGCCACCGGCACCATCGTCCAGCCGCCGATGCCCGGATGCAGGATGGGCCCGCCGGCCGACAGCGCGTACGCCGTGGAGCCGGTGGGCGAGGCCACGATCACGCCGTCGGAACGGATGTTGGCCACGTGGTCGGCACCCACCGATACGCGGATCTCGATCATGCTGGACGTGCTGCTGCGCACCACCACGTCGTTGAGCGCGAAGCCCTGGAAGATCTGCACGCCGTCGCGCCACACGCCGCCTTCGATCATGGGCCGGCTCTCGGCCGCGTAGTCGCCCTGGATCATCGGGGCCAGGGCCTCGCGCCAGGCGTTCGCGGCGATGTCGGTGATGAAGCCCAGGCGGCCCTGGTTGATGCCGATGAGCGGGATGCCGTGGCGCGCCAGCTCGCGGCCGATGCCCAGCATCGTGCCGTCGCCGCCCACCACCACCGCCAGGTCGCACACCTGGGCGAGCTCGTCGATGCGCATGGCGCCGTAGTCGCTCCAGTCGCTGTTGATGGCGGTGTCGTGATCGACCGACACCTCGACCCCGCTGCGCACCAGGAACTGTGCGATCTCCTCCAGGATGGGCCGCACGCCCTGGGCCTGGTACTTGCCGAAAAGCGCCACGTGACGGAAGGGGGTCGACATACGATGAATTACACCACAGCGCCCCTCGCGGCGTGCGGCTGCAAACGCCTCGGAAATCGCCCGTCTGGCGCCCGCGCGCCGCAGGCCTTCGCCATCTCCGTACAATGAGCCACATGCTCGACGAGCGCGCCAAGACACTGCTGAAGACCCTGGTTGAACGCTATATCGCCGACGGCCAGCCGGTGGGCTCTCGCACGCTCTCTCGCGCCTCGGGCCTGGAGCTGTCGCCGGCCACCATCCGCAACGTGATGGCCGACCTCGAGGAGCTGGGCCTCATCGTCAGCCCGCACACCTCGGCCGGCCGCGTGCCCACCGCGCGCGGCTACCGGCTGTTCGTCGACACCATGCTCACCGCACGCCCGATCGACGCCGAGTCGACCATGTCGCAGCTGCTCACCGAGATCGGCGGCTCGCGCGAGCTGCAACCCGACCAGCCCCAGCGCGTCATCGCGCAGGCCGCGTCCATGCTGTCCAGCCTGTCCACGTTCGTGGGCGTCATCACCGCGCCGCGCCGCGCCGGCGTATTTCGCCACATCGAGTTCCTGCGCCTGGGCGAACGCCGCGTGCTGGTCATCCTGGTGGCGCCCGACGGCGACGTGCAGAACCGCGTCATCATCACCGCCGCCGACCACACCCAGTCGCAGCTGGTGGAGGCCACCAACTTCCTCAACGCGCACTACGCCGGCATGTCCATCGACGACGTGCGCGAGCGCCTGAAGACGGAAGTCGAAGCCCTCAGCGCCGACATCGCCGCGTTGATGCGCGCGGCCGTGCAAGTGGGCAGCGACGCCATCGCCGAGAGCGACGAGCAGGTGGTGGTGTCCGGCGAGCGCAACCTGCTGGGCGTGCAAGACCTGCACCACGACATGCGCGGCCTGCGCGACATGTTCGACGTGTTCGAGCAGAAGACCCAGCTGATGCGCCTGCTCGAAGGCAGCAGCCGCGCCGAAGGCGTGCGCATCTTCATCGGCGGCGAGAGCCGCGTGGTGCCGTTCGAGTCGCTGTCGGTGGTGTCGTCGCCCTACGAGGTCGACGGCCAGGTGGTGGGCACGCTGGGCGTCATCGGCCCCACGCGCATGCCCTACGACCGCATGATCCAGATCGTCGACATCACAGCCAAGCTGGTGGGCAACGCGCTGTCGCAGCGCTGAGCGCTTCGTCCTGCTTCGCTGCTTCGCAGCGCCTAGAGAATCGCGCTGATCACCTTCACGGGCGACGTCCCGGTCAGGGCCGCCACGCCCATCGCCGCACCGGCCAGGGTCGAGACATTGCCGAGTGCGGCATTCGTCAGGCCGGACACGTCCTCGGCCACCGCCGCCGGCAGGTCGACCGCCACGGCGTGCGCCGCGCTGGCCACCGCATGCGCGACTGCCTCCAAGCCGTTGATGACCGAGTGCACGCCGTTGGCCAGCAGGTGCACGCCGCCTTCGACCGCGTGCTCGACCCCGACCACGGCATCGACCGCCATCTCGAACGGAAACGCGATGACGTCCTCCACGCCATGCGCCACCGCCATCCCGCCATCGGCCAGCGCCTGCATCGCGCGGGCGCTGAACGACACGGTCGCGCTGGCGGCATCGCCCACCGCCTCGCCGACGTCCGCCATGCCCTCTACGATCTTGCCCGGGACGGCCTCGATCGCTTTCAGCACGGCCGCCCCTCCGCCGTTGCCGGGGTTCAGCGAGGCATAGGCGGCGGGCTGCGAGGAGGTGGGTGACAGGGACATGGCTTCCGGTCTTCCGAATGTGTCACTGATGCTAAATGTCGGCCGCTTCTGTCAAAGCGCGAACAGATGGGGAAACGCGGCGGAAATCTGAGTCCTGGCGACCACTTCGACTTGCTGTCGCGTTGGCTGCTGTGTTTGCGGATGCGTCCGTACAATCGCGGGCTTGTGGGCCGTTAGCTCAGTTGGTTAGAGCAGAGGACTCATAATCCTTTGGTCGTTGGTTCAAGTCCAACACGGCCTACCACTCAAGCAGTTCCAGGACGTCCAAAATCGTCCGGTAACGTCCGGCCTTCATAGGCAAAACGGGCACACTGTCGAGTCCGGATCGTCCCGTACTGTCGCGTACGAACTGCTTGAATCCGACGACGACATGGGTAACATTCTGGGTAACTCCTCGAAATCGAGGTTTTACGACATCAGAGTTACCCGATTCATGGCGACAGACACGCTCAGCGACCGCGCCGTCAAGGCGGCCATCAAGGTGGCCATCGAGACCGGCAAGTCCCGCCGCATCAGCGACGGCGGAGGACTGTTCCTGGATGCGCGCCCGTCGGGCTCGGGCTGGTGGCGCTTACGTTTCGTCGTCGAGGGCAGGGAGAACATGCTCTCGCTGGGAACCTACCCCGACGTCTCGCTGAAGCAGGCCCGAGGCAAGCGCGACGAGGCGCGAAGCGCGAAGGCCGCCGGCATCGACCCGGCGGAAAGACGCAAGGCCGACAAGACACTGAAGGCGAAGCGCCTGGAAGCCTCCCGGCGATCGGCCGCCGGCCTGCCGGTACAGGGCACCTTCGAGCATGCAGCCAGAGAGTGGCATGCGCGCATGCTGCCGTCGTGGTCGACGACCCATGGCCTCAAGGTTATGTCGGTACTGGAGAACGACCTGTTTCCGTTCATGGGGGCCGAGCAGCTTCCCGATCTCACACCGCCAGAGCTGCTCAAGCATGTGCGGCGCATCGAGGCTCGCGGTGCCATCGAGACCGCCTACCGCGCTTTGGGTTACGCCGGTGCCGTGTTTCGATTCGGCGTGCAGAACGGGGACTGCACGAGCGACCCGACGCGCGACCTCAAGGGGGCCGTCGTCCTGCCGGTGGTTCGGCACCGTGCCGCGGTCACCGACCCTTCGAAGCTTGGTGAGTTGCTCCGCGCGATCGATGGGTACCAGGGCACGCCGGTCGTGCGTGCGGCGCTCGCGCTCGCGCCGCTCGTGTTCCTGCGGCCCGGCGAACTGCGTAACGCGGAATGGGCGGAGTTCGACCTGGAGAAGGCCGTGTGGGTCGTACCGGCTGCGCGTATGAAAGGGCGTTTGAAGGCGAAGACGAACGGCAATCCACATATCGTGCCGCTGGCGCCGCAGGCCGTCGCTGTCTTGCGGGATCTGCAGCCGTTGACCGGTGACGGACGCTACGTCTTTCCCAACCCCCTGACTCGCGAGCGCCCGCTCTCCGAGAACGGCGTGCTCTCGGCGTTGCGTCGCATGGGCTTCGCAAAGGATGAGATGTCGGGCCATGGATTCAGGGGGCCCCTCGTCGTTTCGTGTGGAAACCAACATTCACAATAGCTGGTCGTAGTCGAGCCCGGTGGGCATGTGGGCAGGCCGCCCTTTGGGGCTGTCCACATGTCCACGGGGCCGCAACCAGATGGCAGAGGAGCCGAGCTG
>JBBQYL010000051.1:0-27556 GCA_038208735.1 Burkholderiales bacterium | reverse complement strand
CTCTTGGCGCCGTTGACGAAGAACGCGCCGAGGATCGGGCCCACCAGCGTGCCGCGTCCGCCCACCGCGGCCCAGATGGCCATCTCGATGGACGCGGCCGGCGACATCTCGCTCGGGTTGATGATGCCCACCTGCGGCACGTACAGCGCGCCGGCGATGCCGCACATCACGGCCGACAGCACCCAGATCGACAGCTTGTACTTGAGCGGGTCGTAGCCGGTGAACATCACGCGGCTCTCAGCGTCGCGGATGGCCTGCAGCACGCGTCCGTACTTGCTGTTGACGATGGCGCGCGCCAGCAGGTAGAAGCCCACCAGCGTGCAGCCGGTCAGCACGAACAGCACCATGCGCGTGGACGGCAGCGCGATCGACGCGCCCAGGATGCGCTTGAAGTCGGTGAAGCCGTTGTTGCCGCCGAAGCCCGTCTCGTTGCGAAAGAACAGCAGCATGCCTGCGAAGGTGAGCGCCTGCGTGATGATGGAGAAGTACACGCCCTTGATGCGCGAGCGGAACGCGAACCAGCCGAACACGCCCGCCACGACGCCGGGCACCGCCACCACCAGGATCATCTGGAACACGAACGACGCGCTGCCGGCCCATGACCAGGGCATCGTCTTCCAGTCGAGGAACACCATGAAGTCGGGCAGGTCGCTGCGGTAGTTGCCGTCGTGGCCGATCTGGCGCATCAGGTACATGCCCATCGCATAGCCGCCGAGCGCGAAGTACAGCCCGTGGCCCAGCGACAGGATGCCGGTGTAGCCCCAGATGAGATCCATCGCCAGCGCGCACATGGCGTAGCACATGATCTTGGCCACCAGCGCCACGCCATAGTCGCCGAAGTGCAGCGGATTGCCCGCGGGCACCACCAGGTTGAGCAGCGGCGCCAGCACCGCCACCACCAGCAGCGCGCCAACGACGACGCCCCAGCCGCGCTTGCCGAGCAGAAGGCCGCGCTTGGACTCCGGCAGAAGTTGGACGGGAGACACAGGCGTCACGATTCGGCACTCCGACCCTTGAGGGCGAACAGCCCTTGCGGACGCTTCTGGATGAACACGACGATGAAGACGAGCACGAAGATCTTGGCGAGCACGGCGCCGGCCACGCCCTCCAGCGCCTTGTTCATCATCCCGAGGCCCAGCGCGGCGAGCACCGTGCCGGCGAGCTGGCCCACGCCGCCCAGCACGACCACCATGAAGGAGTCGACGATGTAGCTCTGGCCCAGGTCGGGGCCGACGTTGCCTACCTGGCTCAGCGCGCAGCCGGCCATGCCGGCGATGCCCGCCCCGAGCGAGAAAGCCAGCGTGTCGATGCGCGTGGTGTTGATGCCGGTGCACGACGCCATGCGGCGGTTCTGCGTGACGCCGCGCACGAACAGGCCCAGGCGCGTGCGGCTGATCAACAGCCAGGTGCCCACCAGCACCAGCGCCGCGAAGGCGATGATGGCCAGCCGGTTGTACGGAAGCGTCAGGTTGGCGGCGACGGCGATGCCGCCCGACATCCACGAGGGATTCTCCACCTCGACGTTCTGCGCGCCGAACACCGAGCGCACCAGCTGCATCAGCACCAGGCTGATGCCCCACGTGGCCAGCAGCGTCTCCAGCGGACGGCCGTACAGGAAGCGGATCACGCCGCGTTCCAGGATGGCGCCGACGCCAGCGGCCACGAAGAAGGACGCGGGGATGGCCAGCACGATGTACGCGTCGAACAGCCCCGGCGCGAAGTGCCGGAACAGGTTCTGCACACCCCAGGTGGTGTAGGCGCCGATCATCATCAGCTCGCCGTGCGCCATGTTGATGACGCCCATCAGGCCGTAGGTGATGGCCAGGCCGAGGGCCACCAGCAGCAGGATGGAGCCCAGGCTGATGCCGGTGAACAGCACGCCCAGGCGCTCGCCCCAGGCCAGCCGGCCTTCCACCTGCGTGATGGCGTGCGAGAGCGCGGCGCGCAGCTCGGGGTCGGCCTCGGCGTCGGGCGCCAGCCGCGACTGCAGCAGCGCGCGCACCGTGGGCTCGCCGCTGTTGGACAGCAGCTGGATGGCCTGCAGGCGCTGCGGGCGGTCGGGCGAGACGATCTGCACCGCGGCCTTCAGGCGCTCGAGGCGGGCCTTCAGGCCGACATCGGTTTCCTTGGCGATCGCCTTGTCGATGACCGGCACCAGCGCCGGGTCGGCGTCGCCCTTGGTGAGGTCGTCCACGGCGGCGCGGCGCGTGGCGAGCTCGGGCGAGACGAGCCGCAGGCCGCTGAGCGCGGTCTGCAGCGCGCCGCGCATGCGGTTGTTGTTGGAGACGTCCTCGGCGTCGTCGGGCAGCTTGGCCGGTTGCCCGGTGGCGGCGTCGACGGCCTTGTCGTCGTGCACGATGAAGACCCCGGCAGCGGTGGTCTTGACCGAGTCGTCGAGCAGCGCCTGCGCGAAGGTGGCCAAGCCGGCATCGGCCCGCGTCACCGCATCCTGCAGGGCCGCGATGCGCGCGTCGCCGTCACCGACGGCGATCGCGCGCGCCTGGGCCGCGTCGAGCGCCCAGGCGGGAGCGGCGACCGTGCCGAGCACCGCCACGAGAGCGATGAGGGCACTGCGAAGTGAGAGTCGCCGCATCGTCAGCTCACTTCTTTTCCGGCTCGTCCTTCTTGCCCTTGTCTTCGGGGATGTACGGCGACCACGGCTGGGCCTTGATCGGTCCGGGCGTCTTCCACACCACGTTGAACTGGCCGTCGGGCTTGATCTCGCCGATGAACACGGGCTTGTGCAGGTGATGGTTCTTCGCGTCCATGGTGATCACGAAGCCATCGGGGCCCTTGAAGGTCTGGCCGGCCATCGCCGCGATCACCTTGTCGGTGTCGGTGGACTTGGCCTTCTCCACCGCCTGCGCCCACATGTGGATGCCGACATAGGTGGCCTCCATCGGGTCGTTGGTGAGCGGCTTGTCCTTGCTGGGCAGGTTGGCCTTCTTCGCGTAGTCCGACCATTCCTTGATGAACGCGGCGTTGGTCGGGTTCTTGATCGACATGAAGTAGTTCCACGCCGCCAGGTTGCCCACCAGCGGCTTGGTGTCCACGCCACGCAGTTCTTCCTCGCCGACCGAGAACGCGACGACCGGCACGTCGGTGGCCTTCAGGCCCTGGTTGCCCAGCTCCTTGTAGAACGGCACGTTGGAGTCGCCGTTGATGGTGGAGACGACGGCGGTCTTCTTGCCTTCGCTCGAGAACTTCTTGATCTTGGCGATGATCGACTGGTAGTCGGAGTGGCCGAACGGCGTGTACTCCTCCATGATGTCCTCGTCCTTCACGCCCCTGGAGTGCAGGAACGAGCGCAGGATCTTGTTGGTCGTGCGCGGGTAGACGTAGTCGGTGCCCAGCAGCACGAAGCGCTTGGCGCCGCCTCCGTCCTTGGACATCAGGTATTCGACGGCGGGAATCGCCTGCTGGTTCGGCGCCGCGCCCGTGTAGAACACGTTCTTGCTCAGCTCCTCGCCTTCGTACTGCACGGGGTAGAACAGCAGGCTGTTCAGTTCCTCGTACACCGGCAGCACCGACTTGCGCGACACGCTGGTCCAGCAGCCGAACGTGACGGCCACCTTGTCCTGGGTGATCAGCTGGCGCGCCTTCTCGGCGAACAGCGGCCAGTTGGAGGCCGGGTCGACCACCACCGCCTCGAGCTGCTTGCCCAGCACGCCGCCCTTGGCATTGATCTCGGCGATCGTCATCAGCACGGTGTCCTTCAACACCGTCTCGGAGATCGCCATCGTTCCGGACAGCGAGTGCAGGACACCGACCTTGATCGTGTCGGCGGCCTGGGCCGGCGTCATCGAGGTCAACGAGGCGAATGCGGCGAGCGCACCCAACGTCAGGCTGAAGCTGCGGCGGGAAGTGGTCATGGGGGAATCGCTCCTCAAGGAAGTCCTCTGTGATCGAGGACGATGAGCGAAGCATACGTAGCGCGGCGCGCCGGCGGTATACGACACATGTCGTACCCGAAGTGGCCTGCCCAGGGGTCCGGCCCCGTTCGGGGCCAGACCCCTCAGGCCATGGTGGCTTGTTCGGCTCCGGCGGCGGCGCGCCGCCGAAAGGCTACGCTACGAGTCAGATGCTGACCAACTGCCACCCATGACCGATTCCGTCGACGCCCTGCTGGCCGCCCTCCAGGCCTTCCATCCGACAGACGACGGCTCGGACAACGTCCACCGCCTCAACGAGCTGCTGGCCGGCTTTGCCGCCCTGCCCGGATGTGAACGCGTGGCGCCGGCCCTGCTGGCCCTGCTGGAACGCCATCCGCAGGCCGACTTCGGCACGCCCGGCCCGCTGGTGCAGGCGCTGGAGAGCCAACCCGGATACCCCGGGATGCTGGCCGGATCGCTGGAGCGCCAGCCCACCGAGCTCACGGCGTGGATGGCCAACCGGCTGCTCAACTCGAAGCTGCCGCGCGACGAACGCGCCGCGTGGCTGAAGCGCTTGACGGCGGTCACCTCTCACCCGGGCGCGGGCCCGGCCGTGCGCGATTCGGCGATCCGCTTTCTCGACTTCCAGGCGAGCCGGCAAAGCCGCTGAGGGGTCTGGCATCTCCTGCGTACCCGCAGGCAATGCCTGACCCCTTCAGCGTTTTCGCATCAACTCCGGCAACGTCCCCAGCACCCGCGACGCGGCGGCCGTGCGCGTCTCCACGCCCAGCTTCTCGAACACGTGCTCCAGGTGCTTGGTGATCGTCTTGGGGCGCGTGCCCAGGATGTCGCCGATGTCGCGGTTGGTCTTGCCCTGCGCCACCCAGTACAGCACCTCGGCCTCGCGCGCGGTGAGCCGGAACTGCAGCGACAGCGCCTCCACGGCCGCGCCGTTGTTGCTCTCGGTGAGTACCAGCAACCACTCGTCCTCGGCGCTGGCCGGATGCAGGCTGCAGTGCAGGCGCTGGGTACCGGTCACGCAGGTCCACGTGTCGGCGCCCTCGCCCGCCGCCGCGTCCGGCGCGCGCGTGACGCGCTCGCGCACCCAGTCGCACAGGCTCGCGGGCGCGCTCAAAGGCACGCCGCTGCCGCCAGCTGGATCGTCGATGGGCGCGCCCGCGCCGCCGGCCCCGAAATGGCGACGCATCAGGTCGCGCGCCAGCGGCGTCTGCCACAGCACGCGGCCGTCGGCCGGGCGCAGCGCGATCGACGCGTGGCCGAACGCGTCGAGCGCGTTGCGCGCCTGCTTGGCGTGGCGCGCGCTCTGCAGGTGCGCCGCGATGCGCGCCACCACCTCGCGCGGACGCACCGGCTTCGAGACGTAGTCGACCCCGCCGGCCGCGAACGCGGCCAGCACGTGCTCGGTGTCGGTGAGCGCGGTCATGAACACGATGGGGATCGGCGCGGTGGCCTGGTCGGCCTTGAGTCGGCGCGCCACCTCGAACCCGTCCATGCCCGGCATCAGCGCGTCCAGCAGCACGATGTCGGGCAACGCCTGCGCGGCGCGGGCGATGGCGCTGGCGCCGTCGGTGGCCACCAGCACGGTGTAGCCGGACTCGTCGAGCGCGTCGTGCAGCACCGCGAGGTTGTCGGGGATGTCGTCGACGATCAACACCACGCCCACGGACTCGCCGACCAACGCGCGCCGCGGTCCGGGCAGCACGGCGTCGCCGCCCGGGGGCTCGTGCATCCACTCAGCCATGCGAGGCCTCCCGCGTGCGCAGCGCCTGCGCGATGTCGACGGCCATCGCGTCGAGCTGGAAGCGGCAGGCCAGCGCGCGCAGACGCTGCGTGAACTCGGCGCACGCGGGCTCGGTGGCGTCGATGTGATCCAGCCAGCGGTGGATGCCGCGCGGGTAGCCCACGCGCACCTGCTCGGCAAGCGCCTGCAGCGATGTCGGCGCCGGCAACGAGGCGGAAGGCCGGGCGGTATCCGCAGTTGCCGCCACCGGCTCGGTCGCCGGTGCCGTCGGCACGGGCTCGGGCTCGTCGCTCCACTGCAGCGCCAGCGCGCGCCCCAGCCATTCCAGCAGCTCCTCTCCGCGCACCGGCTTCAGCACGTAGTCGTCGGCGCGGATGCCAACGTCGTTGTCCAGCCGGCGATCGAACGCGTTGGCCGAGACGATGGCCACCGGCGCGGCGCTGAGGCCCTCGACGCGCAGCCGGCGGATGGTCTCCCAGCCGTCGATGCCGGGCATGGCCAGGTCCATCAGGATCGCGTCCGGCAGCTCGTCCGCCTGGTGCGCCCGAAGGTGTTCCAGCGCGGCCTCGCCCGACGCCGCCTGCTCCACGCGGAAGCCGGTGGGCTCCAGCAACTGGCGCAGCAGCTCGCGGTCGACCTCCTCGTTGTCGACGACCAGCACGCGACGGCGCGCGCCCAGGTACCCCGTGCGCCGCCTGGCCGTCGGCGCCGCCACCGAGGCGCCCGCGCGCTGCTCGGCCAGGAACAGCACGATGCGAAAGCGCGTGCCGGCGCCGGGCGTGCTGTGCACGGTCATCTCGCCGCCCATCAGGTCGGTGAGCATCTTGGCGATGGTCAGGCCCAGGCCGGTGCCACCGCTCTCGGCGGCGCCGCCACCCACCAGGCTGCCGCGCGCCGTGCCGCGCGCGAACGGCTCGAAGATGCGTTCCAGGTCCGTCTCGGCAATGCCCGGCCCCGTATCCTCGATCTCGAAGTAGGCCATCTCGCGCTCGTGGCGGATGCGCAGGGTGACCGAGCCGCGCTCGGTGAACTTCACGGCATTGCCGATCACGTTGATCAGGATCTGGCGCAGCCGCCGCTCGTCGGCGCGCACGTACTGCGGCAGCGCCGTGTCGAACTCGCGCCGGAAGCGCAGCCCCTTGGCGCCGGCCTGAAGCTCGAACAGGTCGGCCAGCTGGTCGATGGCCTCGCGGAAGTGCATCGTGGTGACGGCCAGCGACACCTTGCCGCTTTCGATGCGCGCCAGGTCCAGCGTGCCCTCGATCAGCGACAGCAGGTGCTCGCCGCCGCGCCGGATCACGCTCACGGCCTGGCGCCGGTGGGCGGGCAGCGCGGGATCGTCGTCGAGCAGCTGCGCGTAGCCGATCACGCTGTTGAGCGGGGTGCGCAGCTCGTGGCTCAGCGTGGAGATGTAGCGGCTCTTGGCCTGGTTGGCGGCGTCGGCCGCGGCCTTGGCCCGCTGCAGCTCGGCGTCGGTCTGGCGGTGCGACGCGATCTCCTGCGACAGCCGCACCGTCTGCTCGCCCAGCGCCTGCGTCTGGCGATTGCTCTCCTCCTGCGCCACGCGCCGGCTCTGGCGCGTGAGCACCGCCCACCAGCCCACGATGCCGCTGGCCAGCAGCAGCATCGCGAACACGCTGATGCACGACTGGCGCAATCCGCCCGCCGAGCCGCCGCCGGCGTCGCCAAGCGCGCGCAACTCCTGCTGGTACAGCAACGCGCACACGCCGGCCAGCAGCGTGGCCACCGGCAGCATCAGCGCCAGCCACGCGCCCAGTCCGCCGTCCACCGCGGCCCACAGGCGGCGCGGCAGCAGCGCGTGCACGGCGTCGCGCGCCTGGGTGGCCAGGCGCGCGTCGGGCTTGCACAGGTCGCCGCAGCGCGCGTCGAGCGAGCAGCACAGCGAGCAGATGGGGCCCTGGTAGGCCGGGCAGTGCGCCATGTCCGGGCCTTCGTAGTCGCGCTCGCAGATGCAGCAGCGCAGCGTGCGATACCGCACCGCGCCGTCGCCCATCGCCTCGCCCGCCGCGAGGAAGCGCATCGGCTGCGTGTCGGCGCGCCGCGCGATGTAGTAGCGGCCCTTCGTGGCCCACGCGATCAACGGCGAGGCCACGAAGGCGGTCACCAGCGCGATCAGCGCCGAGAACGCCTGCGCCAGCGCGCCGAAGGCGCCCAGGTGGGCCGCCACGCTCAGCACCGACGCGATGCCCATCGCGCCGACGCCCACCGGGTTGACGTCGTACAGGTAGGCACGGCGGAACTCGATGCCGCGCGGCGACAGCCCCAGCGGCTTGTTGACCACCAGGTCGGCCACCACGGCCATCAGCCACGAGATGGCCAGGTTCGCGTACAGGCCCAGCACCTTGCCCAGCACCGTGAACACGTCCAGCTCCATCAGCATCAGCGCGATGGCGGTGTTGAACGCCACCCACACCACGCGGCCCGGATGGCTGTGCGTGAGGCGCGCGAAGAAGTTCGACCAGGCCAGCGAGCCGGCGTACGCGTTGGTGACGTTGATCTTGAGCTGGGACAGCACCACGAACGCCGCCGTCGCGGCCACGGCCATGCCAGGTCGGCTGAACACGGTGTCATACGCCGCCAGGTACATCTGGTTCGGATCCACGGCGCGATCCAGCGGCACCGACTGGCCGATGGCGATCCACGCCAGCAGCGCGCCGCCCAGCATCTTGAGCACGCCCGGCAACACCCACCCGGGGCCGCCGATGGCCACGCCCAGCCACCAGCGGCGCCGGTTGGCGGCGGTTCGCGCGGGCATGAAGCGCAGGTAGTCGGCCTGCTCGCCCATCTGCGTCATCAGCGCGATGCCCACCGTCATGGCGCTGCCGAACTTGAGCACGTCGAACACGCCGCCGCGTCCGTCCTCGCCCGGATACGCCCACAGGCCCGCCAACGCGTGCGGGTGCGCGCGGAACACGTACACGTAGGGCAGCACCAGCATCGCGATCCACAGCGGCTGCGTCCACACCTGCAGCCGGCCGATGGCGGTCACGCCGTGGGTCACCAGCGGCAGCACGACCACCGCGCACACGAGGTAGCCCCAGGCCGTCGGGACGTCGAACGCCAGGTCGAGCGCGTAGGCCATGACGGCGGCCTCCAGCGCGAAGAAGATGAAGGTGAAGCTCGCGTAGATGAGCGAGGTGATGGTGGAGCCCAGGTAGCCGAAGCCGGCGCCGCGGGTGAGCAGGTCCATGTCGAGCCCGTGGCGCGCCGCGTATACGGCGATGGGCCAGCCGGCCAGCGCGATGATCAGCCCGGTGGCCAGGATGGCCCAGAACGCGTTGACGAAGCCGTACTGCACCAGCAGCGTGGCGCCCACCGCCTCGAGCACCAGGAACGAGGCCGCGCCGAAGGCCGTGTTGGCCACCCGCAGCTCCGACCACTTGCGGAACGACTGCGGCGTGTAGCGCAGCGCGTAGTCCTCCAGCGACTCCTGCGCCACCCAGCTGTTGTAGTCGCGCCGCACCTTCACCACGCGCTGGGGCGCGGGCGGGGCGGTGGGGTGCGGTTCGAGGGCGGCGTCGGTCATGTTCGGCCGGTATGCACTCAAGACTCGTGCCGCATCCCATTGCGCGTGGCATCAAAAGTGCAATACCCTCCGCAAGATGAACCTGACTCCGCGCGAAAAGGACAAGCTCCTGCTGTTCACGGCCTCGCTGCTCGCCGAGCGGCGCAAGGCCCGGGGCCTGAGACTGAACCATCCCGAGGCGATCGCCCTCATCAGCGCCGCCATCATGGAAGGCGCGCGCGACGGCCGCAGCGTGGCCGAGCTGATGAGCGAAGGCCGCCGCATCCTCACGAAGGCCGACGTGATGGACGGCATCGCCGAGATGATTCCCGACATCCAGGTCGAGGCCACCTTCCCGGACGGCACCAAGTTGGTGACGATCCACCAGCCGATCACATGATCAGGGCGATCGACGCACCGCACCAGTGCACCCGCGCCTGCTCTCCCGTCACGAGGAACCGATGATCCCCGGCGAACTGCTCACCGACGATGGCGACATCGACCTGAACCCCGGCCGGCGCCGGATCACGCTGGTGGTGGAGAACGGCGGCGACCGCCCGATCCAGGTCGGCTCCCACTACCACTTCGCCGAGACCAACGGCGCCCTGCGCTTCGACCGCGAGGCCGCGCGCGGCATGCGGCTGGACATCGCATCGGGCACCGCCGTGCGCTTCGAGCCGGGTCAGCAGCGCACCGTGTCGCTGGTGGACCTCGCCGGCGCGCGCACCGTCTACGGCTTTCGCGGCCTCGTGCAGGGAGCCCTCTGATGCCCAGGATCGGACGACGCGCGTACGCCGAGATGTTCGGCCCCACCACCGGCGACCGCGTGCGGCTGGCCGACACCAACCTCATCATCGAGGTGGAAAAAGACTTCACGCTGGCCGCCGGCGGCTACGGAGAAGAGGTGAAGTTCGGCGGCGGCAAGACGATCCGCGACGGCATGGGCCAGGGCCAGGCCATGAACGGCCCGAGCGCCGCCGAGGCGGTCGACTGCGTCATCACCAACGCGCTGATCGTCGACCACTGGGGCATCGTCAAGGCCGACATCGGCCTGCGCGGCTGCCGCATCGCCGCCATCGGCAAGGCCGGCAATCCCGACGTGCAGCCGGGCGTGGACATCGTCATCGGCCCGGGCACCGAGATCATCGCGGCCGAGGGCATGATCGTCACGGCCGGCGGCATCGACACCCACATCCACTTCATCTGCCCGCAGCAGATCGAGGAGGCGCTGTCCTCGGGCGTCACCACCATGCTGGGCGGCGGCACCGGCCCGGCCACCGGCACCTTCGCCACCACCTGCACGCCCGGCCCGGCCAACATCGAGCGCATGCTCAAGGCGGCCGATTCGTTCCCGATGAACCTGGGCTTCATGGGCAAGGGCAACGCGAGCCGCCCCGAGGCGCTGCGCCAGCAGGTGGAGGCCGGCGCCATCGGCCTGAAGCTGCACGAGGACTGGGGCACCACGCCCGCGGCCATCGACTGCTGCCTGACGGTGGCCGACGAGACCGACGTGCAGGTGGCCATCCATTCGGACACGCTCAACGAGAGCGGTTTCGTGGAGGACACCATCGCGGCGTTCAAGGGCCGCACCATCCACAGCTTCCACACCGAGGGCGCGGGCGGCGGCCACGCCCCCGACATCATGCGCGTGGTGGGCGAGGCCAACGTGCTGCCGTCGTCGACCAACCCCCCGCGCCCGTTCACCGTCAACACGCTGGACGAGCACCTGGACATGCTGATGGTGTGCCACCACCTGGACGCCGGCATCGCCGAGGACCTGGCCTTCGCAGAGAGCCGCATCCGGCGCGAGACCATCGCCGCGGAAGACATCCTGCACGACCTCGGCGCGATCAGCATGTTCTCGTCCGACTCGCAGGCCATGGGCCGCGTGGGCGAGGTGATCCTGCGCTGCTGGCAGACCGCGCACAAGATGAAGGCCCAGCGCGGCGCGCTCGATGGCGACTCGGAGCGCAACGACAACACCCGTGTGAAGCGCTACGTGGCCAAGCTGGCCATCAACCCCGCGCTCACGCACGGCATCGCGCACGAGGTCGGCTCCATCGAGGTGGGCAAGTGGGCCGACCTGGTGCTGTGGCAGCCGGCATTCTTCGGCGTGAAGCCGGCGCTCATCCTCAAGGGCGGCTTCATCGCCATGGCCGCGATGGGCGACGCCAACGCGTCCATCCCCACGCCGCAGCCGGTGCACTACCGGCCCATGTTCGGCAGCTACGGCGGCGCGCTGGCGCAGGGCTCGCTCACGTTCGTGTCGCAAGCCGGGCTGGCCGCCGGCGTGCCCGCGCGCGCCGGCCTCCACAAGACCATCGCCACCGTCAAGGGCTGCCGCAGCGTCACCAAGCGCGACATGATCCACAACGACTGGCTGCCGAAGATGGAGATCGACCCGCACACCTACGAGGTGCGGGCCGACGGCCAGCTGCTCACCTGCGAGCCGGCCACCGAGCTGCCGATGGCGCAGCGCTACTTCCTGTTCTGAGAGACACCTCGCAGGCTTTGCAAACTTAAAGGCCATTTCCCCAGCTAAAAGGCCTTCGAGCGCTTTACGAACGTAAACATGGCACTAGACATTGAGCAGCGTGCGCTAGTCGCCGACGACGGTGAACGATTCAGCTTGCTGCTAACAGGCCCCTCGGTCGGGGGCAGTCGATGATCTGATCGACCTCACGCTCGTCGAGCATCGCGCGCGAGGTGCCCTTGTGACCCTTCTGGGCACCGCGTGTGCGCTCGCTCGCGCGGCGCTGCACCCGCAGATCGTCGGTCTGCGCCGCGAGCCGCCCGATGACGTCGTGACATTGAAGCAACGTCAACTGCTCCGGGCCCGGCATCGACGCCGTCGTCGTGGACGCGTCGGCGTGGGTCGACCCGGCCAGTGATGGCTTCTGATCCGAGGCGCTTGGCGCTGAACTCATGAAGCGAACGATAGCGACAATCGGCCGCAAGGTCACAGCTCTGAATTGCGCTGTCGCGCATGCCGCTGGACCACCATCGCTCCCTCGACTTCAAGCGCCGGAATCACCGGCTCGTCGCGATGGCGGGGGGCGTGAATACCTACCACGTGCCGAGCTACCGGCCCCATAGGCTGGAAGCGTCCACGACGAAGCTTTGCCGTGGCGATGAACCGAATCCAATTCCGTGCGTCCAGTGAAGGCTGGCTTGTCAAGCAGAGCGAGCCCTACCGGGGCGAAAGTCAGCGCCCCGTAGCTCGGATCGCAGACAGGAGCTCCAACGAAATGTCAAACGGTATGCGGAATCAGCCTTGCCGTTTCCGGGCGTTTCAGTCTTCAAAGCACTCGCGCGGATGAATCGTCACTTGGATCGTTGTGCCATCCGATGCAGAGCGTGGCTCCGCGGTCAGCGCCCTGGGCTACGGGCCATTTCTGGCTGATCAGAGGCCTTCGAAAGTGCTCAATGCCGTTGTCACACGCGCCAAAGGCGTTCCGCTGCTACGAGCCCAAGCGTCGGCGGGCATTTTTTTAGCGGCGTCAAGCGCACAAGCGCAAATCTAGGCAACATGACCCACATGTCAACTGATGAAGCTCTAGCCCAGGCGCGCGAACACGTGACAGCCCTGCGCGCATCGCTCGAAGCGAGCGGTGGCCGCCCGGTGCGGCTCATCGAAACCCACATCTCGTGGGTTCTGCTCGCCGACACGCTGGCCTACAAGCTGAAGAAGCCGGTCCGGCTGCCGTTCCTCGACTTCACGACGCTTGCCGCGCGACGCCACTTTTGCGAAGAGGAGTTACGCCTGAACCGGCGTCTCGCGCCGTCGCTGTATATCGATGTGGTGGACGTGCGCGAGAGCCCGGAAGGGACGAGGTTCGGTGGCGTCGGGAGCGTGCTCGACGTCGCGGTGCGCATGCGCCGCTTCCCCGACGGTGCCCTGTGGAGCGAAATGCTTGCCGCAGGTACCCTGGCGGCGCACCATATCGACGCGATGGCGCAAAGGCTCAGCGACTTCCACAGCGACGTTGCCGTGGCGCCGCCGGGCAGCGCGTTCGGATCGGCGGCTGTTCACCAACGCGCCACACTTCGAATCATCGAGGGTGTTGAGGCCCTGCGCGCCGAGGCCACATCACCGGGCATGGACATCGGGTGGCGGGCGCTGCGCGCGTGGCTCGACGGACAGCAACAAGCGCTCGCGCCGCTGTGGGAGGCACGCCGACGCACCGGCCATGTGCGCGAGTGCCACGGCGATCTACACTTGGCGAACGTGCTGCAACTCGGCGGCGAGCCGACGGCCTTCGACGGCATCGAGTTCGACGATGAGCTCCGCTGGATCGACGTGCTCGACGACATCTCCTTCCTGGCGATGGACCTGCTGGCGCATCGCCAGCGCGCTCTGGCGTTCCGTTTCGTCAACGCCTACCTGGACGCGAGCGGCGACTACGACGGGCTACCTGCGCTGCGCTTCTACATGGTCTGTCGCGCGCTCGTGCGGGCCCAGGTTACGGCCATCCGCGAACGGCAGGAGGTGCAGTCGGCGGCTCGCCGCGGCAGGGTGGACTACCTGGCGCTCGCATCAGCCCTGTCCGGCAGCGCGGATGCCCGGCTGGCGATCACGCATGGCCTGCCGGGTTCGGGCAAGAGCTTCGTCTCGCAGCGGGTGCTCGAGGCGGTGGGGGCGGTCCGCGTGCGCTCCGACGTTGAGCGCAAGCGGCTATTCGGGCTCGGCGCGTTGCAGTCCTCGCACGACCGCGTGCCTGACGGCATCTATGGCAAGGCCACCACCGAGCGCACCTACGCGCGCCTGCATGCGGTCGCAAACGTCGCACTCGGCGCCGGCTGGCCGGTCGTCGTCGACGCGGCGTTCCTGGGCCGGTCGGAGCGTGCACCATTTGCCGCACTGGCGGCTTCGCTCGCAGTCCCGTTCTCGATCTTCGATTGTCGGGCTGCGTTGCCGCTTCTGCACCAACGGCTCGAACAGCGACAGGCGAGCGGCGCGGATCCATCGGAGGCCGACGCCGCAGTGCTCGAACGGCTGCTCGGCTCGGACGAGTTGCTCGACGAACAGGAGCGCGCCGTCGCGATCGTCATCGATGCCGCGCAACCGGTGCTAACCGCGACGCTGGCCCAACGCTGGCTCGCCGCCGCTTGACACGCGTCAAGCGCATGGCACGATCAGCTGTAACACTCGATCCTCCTCAGCGGAAGATCGAACCCCTGGTCTTACTGTGTCACAAGAGGAGCTTTGCGCTTGCCCTGCCGCAGCAAGGGCACTCGCCGAGGCGAGCGATCAGCGCGAAGCTCAGGCTGAGCCGGAGCGTTGTGATCGAGTGATCCACGTGTCGCTGTGCGCCCAGGACCGCCACTTGGCAGCTGCTTAGTTTGCCCATCGTGTAAGCGATCGAGGCGTCGAACAGCAAATCCCATCCGGGACAGCGAGCAGCGCTCGCATTCAAACCCGGATGCACGGGTGCAATCTTCTCTCTCGAGCCGTCATGAACCCGAAAGCTTGGCAAACCGGGGGGGTCCTCGTGCGTTTCCGCAATCGACACCCTTGCGCCGTTGAGAGCGCTGCATCGTTCCCAGACCAGGACGCGACAACGGTCTGCTTTCGCTGGCTCGTCGACCTCGGTCGGCTTCTAACATCAGCAACCCACTGCGCTTGTTGACTCATCTTGTGGTTGCTGGTGCGGAGATGCCACGGCCGAACCCGCTTTCAGCTCAACCTGGTGCTGGCGCCTCCACTCGGCCATAGCCGGTCAGCCCGCAACGTCTGCCTGCCAGAACGGCGTCGCGTGCGACATGCGGCGTAGCGCGCGAAGGCTGTCGCGGGCCGATTGGTCGCTTTTTGCGCGCAGCCAGCCGACTGCAAACCCCGCCGCCGGCTGCGTCGCCGCCGCAGGCTCGAGGCGCGCCGCGGCCTGGCCCCGGTCGATATGGTGCCCGAGCACATCCTGCGCCGGCCGCACCTGGGCGAGCCACGCTTTCACGTCACGCGGCTCGAACCACGGCGCGGCAAATTCCGCGAGGTAGCGTAGCCGCTTTAGACGCTTGCGCACCCGGTGTTGGCGGTCAAAGGGGAGTTCGTCGAAGCCCTTGGCGTCCTGCAGCACCTGGCGCCAGAGCCGTCGCAACGTCTTGTGCACATGCGTCATCGCAGGGGATCCGTGTCCCGGTGCGGACGAGCCCGAAGCGCCACGTGCCTTCACGTACGCCATCGCCATCAGGCCAGCCAGCGCGTGCTGGAACGCTGCTCCGCGCACGAGCTGCGCCGCGTGCGCCAGGTGCTGCGCTGAGGCGTCGTCGCCAGGCACGCCGGGTGCGCCCGCGCGCAGCAGGCACGGCGCGAGCGTTGTCGCGAACACGTACGCGTCGCGCGCCAGGCCGAGCGCATCGAAAAGCGGCTTCACGCCCTCCTCCCAGTCCGGCGGCAGCGCATGCGCGAATGGCTGCATCGAGCGCGCGGCGACCCGCAGGCGGCGCAGCCCGACTCGCAGCTGGTGCACGTGCCCCGGCTCCTGGCTGCCGCGTGCAAGTTCGCTCGCGTTGGGCAGGATTTGCTGCAGGCTCGACGCGACCATGCGCTGCAGCAGCCCGGTGTCACTCAGTGTCGCCGCCTCGCGCGCGCTCCACTGCGGCGCCTCGGTCTTTACCGGCTCGGCGAACGCTCGGTTACGCCGCAGTAGCGCCCCGCGCTCGGCCTGGGAGACGGCGTCCAACCACAGGCCGTGTCGAGCTTGCCAGTCGCTCGCCGCCGCGTAGAGGCCGGCGATGTCGCCGCCCTTGAATTCGAGTTCCAGCTCGGAGATGGGCCCGGTACGGCCGCTCGCGCTCGCCTGGCCCTCGTCGAGCGCCCATTCGACGACGGCACCATGCAATTCGAGGCGGCTCCGGATCCGCGTCACGTCTGTGCGCCAGACCTCCACCAACGGCGGCTCGTCGTGGCGCCGCAACAGCGCGAGCAACTTGCGTCCGACCTTGCTGGCGCGATGGCGCTCGGGGCGAGCCGCCGCCTCGACACCGCCGGCCGGCGCGTCGATCTCACGCTCGTCCTCGAGGCGCTCGCGGGTGTCGGCCAGGGTCGCCTTCAGCGTCTGTACGTGGCGCTTGCCCTCGTCGCGGACGCGCAAGGCCATGCCATTGCGCTCAAGCAGCAGGTCGGCGGTATCGAAGTAGCGAGCGGACAGCGGTATCTGCTCCAGCTCGCGGTTGCCCAGTGCCTTCAGCAACGCCGCGCGCTGCCGGGGCTCGACGTGGAATTTCAGTGCGGTTTCGCTCATTGACCATCCTTCGCCTTCGGCCGCGGCCGCGGCCGCGGTAAGACTACTTCCAAAACCGCACGCAACTCAATTTGCGAGCGAGCAATCGGCGTTCCGCTGGGCGGGTATGCCGCGCGCAGCGGTTAGACGCCCATCGAGGACTGGCCCAACCGCTTGGCCGCGACCGCCGGAGGGCGCATATCGGACAGCGCCTATCTGACGCCGAGCCCGCGTTTGCCATGCGCGCCGATGCCGATGGCGGCAGATTCAGGACGAGTGCCCTGCTGACCGCGTCGCACCCTCGTAGAGTCGCAGTCACACGCACGCTTTACTCATCGCGGGTACTCGTCAGCATTCTGAAGCGAGCTTGTCCGCCTTGACGCGCACCGCCAAAACCCTGGCTCGCCGATTGCTGGCCTCGCCTGCTCACAGGGCATCGTTCGAGGAGCGCCTATGAAAGTCGCCGGCGAATCGGATCCCGCACCCTGGCAACCGCTGGGCGAGCGCGTCGCGTGTCCTCAACCGTCGCGGCCCGAATGGCAGCCTCTGGGCCACGCGCCGTGCACGAGGTCAACCGCCAGGGCCAACTGCGCACCAACCTGGGCCTGCCGAAGTAACCCGGGAAGGCGACCCAAGGCGACCCACTGCGACGCCTTGCGGCGGCGTCAAGGCGGGGCTTCCCTCTCCCATACGACAGGCCCCGGCTCCTCCGACCTGCGAAACTACGGCATCGACGCGCGCGCACCGCCGCGTCACGCAGCCGGAGAACCGCAATGAAAGCCACCTGGAACGGGGCCGTCCTGGCCGAGAGCGACGACATCGTCACGGTTGAGGGCAACCACTACTTTCCCGAGTCCAGCCTGAACCGCGACTACGTCACGTTCAGCAACCACCGCACGAGCTGCCCGTGGAAGGGCCAAGCTTACTATTACACGCTGTTCGTCAACGGCGAGATGAATCCCGAGGCCGTGTGGTACTACCCCGAGCCCACCGAGGCCGCGTCCAACATCAAAGGCCGCGTTTCGTTCTGGAAAGGCGTGAAAGTCGAGTGATGCATCCGTTCAGCAAGAAGTTCCTCGCCGTGTTGGCGCTCGCCGGCGCCGCCGCTCCGGCCCTCGCCCAGGATTCGGCTACGCCGCCTGGCGTGCCAGCCTCTTCCGCCGCGGCGGTGGTCACCGCCGCCTCCGGCCCCGCGGCCGAGGCACCGCTCGCGAAGCTGCCCTACACGCCCGGGCTCGACCTCACGGCCATGGACAGGACGGGCGATCCCTGCGTCGATTTCTACCAGTACGCCTGCGGCGGCTGGCAGAAGAGCAACCCGATCCCGGGCGACGAGGCCAGCTGGGGCGTGTTCCAGAAGATGGCGCAGGACAACCAGCGCGTGCTGTGGGGCATCCTCGACCGCCTGGCCACGCAGACCGGCGGCCGCACGGTGTCGCAGCAGAAGATCGGCGACGCGTTCGCCGCCTGCACCGACGACCGCCTCACTCAGAGCCTGGGTGCGCGTCCGCTCAAGCCCGCGCTCGACCTGATCGACGGCATGCACACGAAGAAGGACCTGCCGGCAGCGCTCGCCGCGCTGCAGATGAACTCGGGCGACGACGGTTTCCTCTTCTCGTTCGGCGCGGCGCAGGACTTTGCCGACTCCTCGCGCGAGATCGCCTTCGCCAACCAGGGCGGACTGGGCATGCCCGACCGCGACTACTACACCAAGGCGGACGCGAAGTCGAAGACGCTGCGCGAGCAGTACGTGGCCCACGTGGCGCGCATGTTCCAGCTCATGGGCGACGATGCCGACGTCGCGAAGGCGCACGCCGACACGGTGATGTCGCTGGAGACGGCGCTGGCCAAGGCCTCGATGACCCAGGAGGCGATGCGCGACTCGACCAAGCTGTTCCATCCGGCCAACGAGCGCAAGCTGCAGTCGCTCACGCCAGCGTTCGACTGGAAGTCGTACCTCGCCGGCCTGGGGCTGGCCGGCAACGACCGCTTCAACATCAGTCAGCCCCGGTTCTTCCAGGCGCTCGACTTCCAGCTGCGCCTGCGCAGGCTCGACGAGATCAAGACCTACCTGCGCTGGCACGTGGCACACATCTCGGCCCCGTTCCTGTCCAGCTCGTTCGTCGACGAGAACTTCCAGTACTTCCGCCGCGAGCTGCGCGGCGTGACTGCGCAGGCGCCGCTGTGGAAGCGTTGCGTGACGCTGGTCGACACCCAGATCGGCGAGGCGCTGGGCCAGGAGTTCGTCAAGGACAACTTCAGCCCCGACCTGAAGGCCAAGACGCTGCATATGACCACGCAGATCCAGCGGGCCATGGACGGCGAGATTCGCAAGCTCGACTGGATGGGCCCGCAGACCAAGGCCAACGCGCTCGAGAAGCTGCACGGCATCGTCAACAAGATCGGCTATCCCGACAAGTGGCGCGACTACGCGGCGCTCGACATCCGCCGCGACGACCTGCTGGGCAACGTGCAGCGCGGCGACGCGTTCGAGATGCGGCGCCAACTGGCCAAGATCGGCAGGCCGGTGGACCGCGGCGAGTGGGCGATGACCCCGCCGACGGTCAACGCGTACTACGACCCGCAGATGAACGACATCAACTTCCCGGCCGGCATCCTGCAGCCGCCGTTGTTCGACGCGAAGATGGACGACGCGCCCAACTACGGCAACACCGGCGGCACGATCGGCCACGAGCTGACACACGCGTTCGACGACTCCGGACGCCAGTTTGACGCGAAGGGCAACCTGCGCGACTGGTGGACGAAGAAGGACGCCGCCGAGTTCGAGAAGCGCACCACCTGCCTCACCGACCAGTACGGCCAGTACATCGTGGTGGACGACGTGCACATCAACTCCAAGCTGACGCTGGGCGAGGACCTGGCCGACTTCGGCGGCGTGGTGCTCGCGCTCATCGCATGGAAGGCCGAGATGGCCGAGCACCCGGCACCGCAGTCCATCGACGGACTCACGCCCGACCAGCGCTTCTTCATCGGCAACGCGCAGTGGGCCTGTGCCAACGAGCGTCCGGAGGAACTGCGCATGCGGGCGACCACCGACCCCCACTCGCCCGACAAGTACCGCGTGAACGGCGTGGTGGCCAACTTCAAGGAGTTCGAGCAGGCGTTCGCGTGCAAGCCGGGCCAGCCGATGGCCCCGGTCGATCGCTGCCACGTGTGGTGATGTAAGGTAACGGGTGCGGCGGGCCGCCCTTGCGCGGCCCGCCTCGTTTTCGCTCGAGGATTCAAAGATGACTGACAAGCAAGCCCCCGCCATCCAGGTCGGCAAGCGCATCGCCGGCGGCCAGGGCCTCAGCCAGGTGCTGCTGCGCCGCGCCAGCGAGGTGGAGCTCGACTGGGACGTGCGCCAGAAGAGCCGCATCGAGGCCACCGATTCCCTGGGCCGCGCGCTCAACGTGTTCCTGGCGCGCGGCACCGTGCTGCGCGGCGGCGACGTGCTGGTGGCCGAGGACGGCTCGCTGGTGCGCGTGAAGGCCGCTCCGCAGCCGGTGCTGATGGTCACGCACTGCGTCGACCACGGCACGCCGTTCGATCTGCTGCGCGCCGCCTACCACCTGGGTAACCGGCACGTGCCGCTGGAGCTCCAGCCCGATCGGCTGCTGCTGGAGCCCGACCACGTTCTGGCCGACATGCTGCGCGCGCAGCACCTGATCGTCACCGAGGCCCACGGCGCGTTCGAGCCCGAGGGCGGGGCGTACGGCGCGGGCGCGGGCGCAGGAGCGCACGCGGGTCACGATCACGACCACGGCCATGCGCACCACAAGCCCAAGGCGCCCGGCAAGCCGATCGGCATCCCGATCGTCGGCCAGTCCGCGCCCCACGTCCACGGCCCGGACTGCGACCACGGCCACGATCACGGCAACAAGAAACACGACCACTGATGACCGGCGATGCCGTGCTGCTGCAGCTGATGTGGCTCGCCTCGCCGGCGTTGCCGGTGGGCGGCTTCAGCTACTCCGAGGCGCTCGAAGCCGCGGTGGACGACGGCCTCGTCACCGGCGAGGCCAGCGCCGCTACCTGGCTCGCCAACCAGATGGCGCTGGCGCCCGCGCGGGCCGACCTGCCGGTGCTGGCGCAGGCGCACGCCGCGTGGCAGCGCGATGACCTGGCGCGCGTCACGCAGCTGAACGACTTCATCGGCCGCACGCGCGAGACGCGCGAGCTGCGCCTGCAGAGCGAGCAGATGGGCCGCTCGCTGGTGGAGTGGCTGCGCAACCAGGCGGCCGGCAATGACGCGCGCCTGGCCCACCTCGCCACGCTGGCGCCCTCGCCCACCTGGCCCGTCGCCTTCGCGTTGGCCACCGCACGCGCCGACGCCAGTGCGGCACAGGCCTTGCATGCCTCGTTGTTCGGCTGGGCCGAGAACCTGGTGCAGGCCGCGCTCAAGGCGGTGCCGCTGGGCCAGCTGGCCGGCCAGCGCATCCTGCAGTCGCTGGTCGACGCCATGCCCGCGCTGATCGAGCAGGCCCTGCAGATGGGCGACGACGACATGCAGTCGTTCTCGCCGATGCTGGGCATCGCCAGCGCCCGCCACGAGATCCAGTACTCGCGGCTGTTCCGCTCCTGAAGAGACACGAGACCGACATGACCGACTTCGCCCACGCCCCCGCGCCGCGCGGCACGCCCCTGCACCACATCGCCAACCGCAGCAAGCGCCTGCCGCCGCTGCGCGTGGGCGTCGGCGGCCCCGTCGGGTCGGGCAAGACGACGCTCGTCGAGATGCTGTGCAAGGCCATGCGCGACCGATGGGATCTGGTGGTGGTCACCAACGACATCTACACCAAGGAAGACCAGCGCCTGCTGACCGTGGCCGGCGCCCTGGCGCCCGAGCGCATCATGGGCGTGGAGACGGGCGGCTGCCCACACACGGCCATCCGCGAGGACGCGTCGGTGAACCTGGAGGCCATCGACCGGATGCTGGAGAAGTTTCCCGAGGCCGACATCGTCTTCATCGAGTCGGGCGGCGACAACCTGGCGGCCACCTTCAGCCCCGAGCTGAGCGACCTCACCCTCTACGTGATCGACGTGGCCGCCGGCGAGAAGATCCCGCGCAAGGGCGGCCCCGGCATCACCAAGAGCGACCTCTTCGTGATCAACAAGACCGACCTCGCGCCGTACGTCGGCGCCAGCCTCGAGGTGATGGAGGCTGACACGCGCCGCATGCGGCCGAACCGGCCGCACGTGATGACCAACCTGAAGACCCAGGCCGGGCTGGCCGAGGTGATCGCGTTCATCGAGCAGCGCGGGTTGCTCGTCACCGCCTGACCCAACTCGGCGCATGGATCCTGCGACTGCGCGCAGGATGACTGAGCGTTGTCATCCTGCGCGTCGTCGCAGGATCCACGCGCCGTCGAGCTGCTGATCTTCCAAGGGTTTGCCCTGACCGGCACCACGCTTGCCCGTGCTCGACCGGTCAGCTAGCACAACGCGCGAAATGGCGCCTTCGACCCACGCCAGCAAGAGTCACGGAATTCCAGTACCTTTCGCGCCAGACAAGTACCAGGAGAAGCCGCATGCGCGGTCTACAAGAACGCCTGAAGGCACTGAGCTCGGCTCGCCTGCAAGGCATCGGTCGGGGCGTTGAAAAGGAAAGCCTGCGCGTGACGCAGGAGGGTACGCTCGCCGCCACGCCGCATCCGCGGGCGCTCGGCGCCGCGCTGACGCATCCGCATATCACCACCGACTTCAGCGAGTCGCAGCTGGAGCTGATCACCGGCGTGCATCGCAGCGCCGAGGCGGCCGAGGCCGAGCTCACGCAGGTGCACCAGGCCGTCTACCGCGCCCTCGGCGACGAGATGATGTGGGTGGGCAGCATGCCGTGCACGCTGCCGCCCGACGACCAGATCCCGCTGGGCCAGTACGGCACCTCCAACGTGGGCCAGTCCAAGATGGTCTACCGCATGGGCCTGGGGCACCGCTACGGCCGGCGCATGCAGACGATCTCCGGCATCCACTACAACTGGTCGCTGCCCGAGGTGACCACCGCCGAATACTTCGGCCTGATCCGCAACTTCCGCCGTCGCTCGTTCCTGCTGCTGTACCTGTTCGGTGCCTCGCCGGCGGTGTCGCGCGGGTTCGCCGAGAACGCGAAGGACCTCGTCCCGCTGGGCGACGACACGCTGCACATGCCCCACGCCACGTCGCTGCGCATGGGCAACCTGGGCTACCAGAGCGACGCGCAGACCTCGCTGTCCGTCAGCTACAACAGCCTCGACAGCTACGCGGCGTCGCTGTCGGACGCCCTCGTGCGGCCCTACCCGGCCTACCAGGCGATGGGCATCCGTTCGGCCGACGGCGGCTACAAGCAGCTCAACGACAGCCTGCTGCAGATCGAGAACGAGTTCTACGGCACCATCCGCCCCAAGCGCGTGATCTTCCCGGGCGAGCGTCCGCTGCACGCGCTGCGCGAACGCGGCGTCGAGTACATCGAGGTGCGCTGCATGGATCTCGACCCGTTCGTGCCGGCCGGCATCGCGCCGGCCACGATGCGCATGATCGACATCTTCCTGCTGCACTGCCTGCTGGACGAGAGCCCGCTCGATTCGCCCAACGAGGTCGCCGAGCTGGGACGCAACCAGCAGCGCGTCGCCGCGCGCGGCCGCGAGCCCGGCCTCAAGCTGGAGCGCGGCGGCGTCGAGGTGCTGATGACCGACTGGCTGCGCGAGATCCTCACCGAGTGCGGCCCCATCGCCGCGTGGCTCGACGCGCACGAGGGCACCGACGCCCACTCGCAGGCGCTGGCCGCCGCGCGGGCCGCGGTGCTGGCGCCCGACACGCTGCCGTCGGCCCGCGTGCTGGCCGAGATGAAGGCGCTGCACGGCGGCTCGCACGACGCGTTCGTGCGCGCGCAGTCGCAGCGCACGCGCACGCACATGCTCGAGCTGCCCTTGCCTGCCACCGTGGCCGCGTACATGGCGGAGCTGGCCTCCGAGTCGCTCGCCGAGCAGGCGCGCATCGAGGCGGCCGACACGATGCCGTTCGAGATCTACCGCCAGCAGTACCTGGCGCCCGAGCGCCTGCGTCTGCCGCGCGGGGCGCCGGTGCCGGCGGGCTGAGCCTTCGGCTCAGGCCAGGCGGCCCACGGGAAGCGCGGTGGGCTCGTCGGCCATGCGGTGCCAGCGCCAGGCGCAGTACGCCAGGGCAAGGATCGCCAGCGCGATGCCAACCGGCAGGTAGCCGACACCCGTGCCGGCGTGCAGTGCCAGGAGCGCCACGCCCATCAGCACCGACACGAGCACCGGCAGCATCGAGCCGATGCCTGCAGACGAACGCATGCCGGCCCAGCGCCGCCATTGCCACGCCACCTGGGGCAGCATGGTCGCGGAAAGCGCCATCGTCATGCCACCGGTCGCGCGCGTCACCACCCCGGGTGCGATCGAGTCGGCGAACGCCTCGAGCACCCAGGCGAGCAGCAAGCCGCACAAGGCCGTGACGACGAAGCTGACGCTCAGCTGCCAACCCAGCCACCGGTTCAGCCGGGCGCCGCGCGGCACGCCAGGCAGCAGCACCAGCAACGCCTGTTCTCGATGGGTTCGATGCAGCCGCGGCACGGCCAGCAGCGCGTTGCTGCAACCGTTCGTGAGAACGCTGAACGCCATCCACGGCAGGATGGCCGTCTGCAGCGCGCCACCAAACATCACGGAGACCAGCACACAGACGCCGCTGATGATCACCAGGAACCAGAAGGCCTCGAACAGGCGAGAGGTCCAGTGCGTGGCGGGGCCGAGGCCAGCGAAAAGGCGGGCCATCACCGGACTGTCGCGGCGAGCCAGCAAGCGATCAAGCCACCAGTGGTACGGGCGGCCGTTCGTGGCTGCGCCGCCCAGCCAGACGTACTTCGAGATCGCCAGCGTCGCCGCCC
The DNA here is from genome assembly GCA_038208735.1 of Burkholderiales bacterium. Classification (GTDB taxonomy): domain Bacteria; phylum Pseudomonadota; class Gammaproteobacteria; order Burkholderiales; family Burkholderiaceae_C; genus Scleromatobacter. The sequence goes on along the minus strand of JBBQYL010000051.1, from coordinate 3,297 downwards.
CATCGCGCTGGGAGGGAAAGAAGGTGCTGCGCAGGCGCTGGCGATACTCGTACGACCCGCTGTGTCGCGCACCCCCGTTGCCGATCACGCCGACCAGGATCGACGCCCCGGCTGTCACGATCATCCCCGCCCAAACCACCTGGTGGGCCTCCCAATGCTTGCGGATCGCTTCTTCGAAATCGGCCGCGCCGAAGCGGCTCGTGAGCTCGTTGCTCACGAAGGGGGCCGCGACGCCGCAGAGCCAGAGCATCGGCCAGCGCAACGCGGCGGCCAGCAGCGCCAGCGCGCCCGCCGCGCCGCAGGCCCACGCCAAGGGCGCGTCGAAGCCAAATCCCGGCATGGCGGCTGCGGCGAGGCTCACCATGGCCCAGGCGACGAGCAGCGCGGTTCGCAGCTGGCTCGCATGGTGCGGCACCAGGCGCGCCAGCGTCGGATGGTTCTGCTGGAGCGTGTTGCCGACCAGCGTGAGCCACCCGGCAACCATCAGCGCAAAGATACCGATCCACGCGCTCCGGGCGGCGATCCCGAGTTGCAATGCCGCCTCTTGCGCCGACGGGGCGAAGAGGCTCAACGCGAGAAATGACAACGGCACCACGAAGCACATCGCCACTACGAGGATCTCGTTCAGGCACGAGCCCGTGTTGCGCCGTTGCTGCCATGGGGCGGCGAGGATGCTCGCCAGGGAGGAATTCGATTCGTTCACCTGCGCCTCCTCAAGCCGTCAAAGCCAGGAACAGGTCTTCCAGTGTCGCGGACTCGACGCTGACGGTGGGTGTTGCGCACAGTTCCGCGCGCGTGTCGCGTCCTAGCGCGATCACCGGCCCACCACTCGCGCGCGAAACGGTCCGCAGGCCGTTGTCCCGAACGAAGCGCTCCACGTCGACAGGCACGCCGCCCAGCCGCACGCTCGATTCGAGCAGGTCGTCCAGCGGCGAGTGCAGCGCGATCCGGCCGCCGCTGAGGAAGGCGACGTCGACCGCCACGCGTTCGAGGTCGGACAGGATGTGGGTGGAGAACACGATCGTGGTGCGGCGATCCACCACCTGCTCGACGAGCTCGCCCAGGAAGTCGCGCCGACCCGCCGGGTCGAGGCTTGCCACGGGCTCGTCGAGCACCAGCAGCTCGGGCTCGTGGGCCAGCGCACGAATGATGGACAGGCGTTGCTGCTGGCCGCCCGAGAGCTTGCCGACGGGCTTGTCGCGCGCGATGTCCCAGCGCGACATCAGGCCGTCCACCTTGGCCGTGTTCCAGCGCGGATAGAAACTGCGGAAGTAGGCGAGCATCTGCTCGGCGGTCATCCACTCGAACAGGTCGGAGCGCTGCGGCACGTAGCCGATGCGCGCGCGGACGGCGTCGGGCAGCGCCTGCGACGGATGGCCGAACAGCAGTGCCGTGCCGGCATCCGGCTCGCGCAGCCCCAGCAATGCCTCGATGAGCGTGGTCTTGCCCGCGCCGTTGCGTCCCAGCAGGCCCACCACCTGGCCGGTGGGCAGCGACCAGTCGAGGCCGTCCAGCACGCGTTGCGAACCGAAGGACACCTTCAGGCCCTGGAGGGAGACGCAGGCGTCGGCGGCCTGGTTGGATTGCACGGTCATCTCATTGGCCTTCTTGTTCGTTCAGGATGGTCTTGAAAAGAGTCAGCGCCTGCGCCGGCGGCAGCTGCAGCTCGCGCACCTCTTGCGCCGCGCGCTCCAGCGTCGGACGCAGCAGGTCGACGCGGTCGGCGGTGGGTTGCGCGCGCCGGTGCTGTTCGGCGATGACCATCGCCAGCCCGCGGCGCCGCGTGACGAGGCCTTCGGCCTCGAGCAGCCCGAACGCCTTCGACACGGTCATCGGATTGACGGCCAGCGCCTGCGCCAGGTCGCGCACGGACGGCAGCTCGTCGCCGGCCTTCATCTGGCCGCCGGCCACGCAGCGCCGCACCTGGGCCACGAGCTGTCGATAGATCGGCTCGGACGAACCGGCGACGACGGAGAAGAGGGAGGGATCGGTCAAGGGGCGGCCTGTCTTTGTGTATCACTACTGTAATACACCAGGACACCAGAATGCAAGGGGTCAGACGCAGGGGTCTGGCATCTCCTGCGTACACGCAGGCAATGCCTGACCCCTTTGTCTAGCCCAACGTCACGCGCTCGATCTCGTCGCCCGGCTCGAACCCGAACACCTGCGCGTAGAACGACAGCTCGGCCTCCAGCGCGCGCTGCACGGTCTCCTTGCGGCGGAAGCCGTGGCCTTCGCCCTCGAACGGGAGGTAGGCCACCGGGATGCCGCGGGCCTGCAGCGCGGCCACCATGGCCTCGGCCTGCGCCGGCGGCACCACTTTGTCGTCCAGGCCCTGGAAGAAGATCACCGGGCACGACAGGCGGTCGGCCGCGTGGATCGGCGAGCGCTCAAGGTAGAGCCGCTCGCGCTCGGGGAACGGGGCGAGCAGGTCGTTGGTGTAGTGCGACTCGAACTTGTGCGTGTCGGCGTCGAGCGCGCGCAGGTCGCCCACGCCGTAATGGCTGGCGCCCGCCTTGAACACGTCGTGGAACGCGAGCGCGGCGAGCGTGGTGTAGCCGCCGGCGCTGCCGCCGCGGATCGCCAGCCGCTCGCCGTCGACAAGGCCCTGCTCGACCAGGTGGCGCGCGCCGGCGATGCAGTCCTCCACGTCGACGATGCCCCACTGGCCGCTCAGCAACTGCCGGTACGCGCGGCCGAAGCCGGTGCTGCCGCCGTAGTTGACGTCGAGCACGGCGAAGCCGCGGCTGGTCCAGAACTGGGTCGACAGCTTCAGCGTGTTGGTGGTCATGGACGTCGGACCGCCATGGATGATGACGAGCAATGGCGGCCGCTCGCCGGGCGGGTTCGCATGGCCGGCGTTGCGCGGTGGATAGTGGAACGCGTGCGCGGTGCGCCCGTTGGCGCTCGGGTAGCTGATCGCCCGGGGCACCGACAGCAACGACGCGTCGGGCAGGTCGTCGGCGCTGCGCGCCAGCACTGTCACGCGGCCATCGGCCAGGTCGATGCGGGCGATGCAGGTGGCCTGCGTGGGCGAGCCGGCCTCCACGACGGCGAAGCCGGGGCCCACGCGCAGCTCCGCGATGTCCTCGAACGGCGTGGCCACGGGCGTGGCGATGCCGCTGCGCAGGTCGATGCGCAGCAGGCGGCTGATCGCGTTCTCGCGGCACGTGGCGACGATCTCGTGCGCCCCGTTGAAGCCGTACGACGACTGCGCGAACACCCACATCGGCAGGCCGAACTCGGCGGCCATGGGCAGCACCGGCACGAGGCCGCTCGCCTCCAGCCGGTGCAGGT
>JBBQYL010000050.1:0-27616 GCA_038208735.1 Burkholderiales bacterium | reverse complement strand
GGCCGTGATCAAGCAGACCATCCTGCACGGGCGCACCGGCATGATGCCCCCGCCATCGGCGGCATCATGCCGGTGCGCCCCGGCAGGATGGTCTGCTTGATCACGGCCGGCTCGCCGCCGTGCAGCCAGTCGCTGTCGGTCAGGTTCGGGAAGCCCTTGCTCCCGCGGGCGTCGGAGCCGTGGCAGGCCGCGCAGTTGTTGACGAACAGTCGCTCGCCGATGGCCATCGCCTTCGGATCGCGCGACAGCTCGGCCGCGGAGGTCGACCCGTACGTCGCGTACACCACCGCGAGATCGGCCCTGGCCTTGCCCTGTTCGGTCTCGTAGGCACCCACGCTGGTCCAGCCCAACAAGCCCTTCGCGCTGCCGAGCCCCGGGTACAGGAGCAGGTACACGGCGCCGAAGGCGATGCTGACGACGAACAGGATCATCCACCAGCGTGGCATCGGATTGTTCAACTCGCGCAGGTCATCGTCCCAGACGTGACCCGTGGAGTCTTCCTTGGAGGAGGTCTGCCCGCGACTGGCGATCAGCAGCAAGGCGAGGCAGCCGGCCAGCCCCAGGATCGTGGCGACCGCGATGTAGATCGACCAGCCGGGCGAGAAGAAGTCGCTCATTCATGCGCTCCCGTTTCGAGGAAAGGCAATTGCTGCGCTTCGTCGAATGCGGGCTTGTTCTTCGCCAGCAGTGCCCATCGGACGATGCCGCCGAAGATCAAGAACGACGCCAGGGTGACGCCGACACGCAGCGCATTGATGTCGAGTTCAATACTCATGCTCATGCTCCTTACTTGTACGACGTGCCGAGGATCTGCAGGTAGGCGATGAGGCCGTCGAGTTCGGTCTTGCCCGCCACGTCGTCGCCGGCGTGGGCGATCTCGTCGTCGGTGTAGGGCACGCCGACGCGGCGCAGCGCGCGCATCTTCGGCCCCATGTCCGCCGGATCCAGCTTGTCGTCGACCAGCCATGAATAGGCCGGCATGTTCGATTCGGGCACCAGGTCGCGCGGATTGTTAAGGTGGATGCGGTGCCATTCGTCGCTGTACTTGCCCCCGACGCGTGCCAGGTCGGGCCCGGTGCGCTTGCTGCCCCACTGGAACGGGTGGTCGTACACCGACTCGCCGGCCATCGAGTAGTGGCCGTAGCGCAGCGTCTCCGCGAACAGCGGACGGATCATCTGGGAATGGCAGCCGTAGCAACCCTCACGCAGATAGACATCGCGACCCGCCAGTTGCAGCGCGGTGTAGGGCTTGAGGCCCGCGATCGGCTGGGTCGTGGACTTCTGGAAGAACAGCGGCACGATCTCCACTAGTCCGCCCACGGCCACGACCAGCAGGATCAGCACGATCATGAGGAAGTTGTTGGTTTCGATGTCGGCGTGCGAGAAGCCCTTGGCCTTCGCGGAATCGTCTTTCGACATGGTCATTTCTCCGGAGGTTCAGGCGTAGGCCGCAACGAGCGGAATGCGAAGCGGCGCGTACTTGGCGTGAGTCGCCGTCTTGAAGACATTCCAGGCCATGATCAGCATGCCGCCGAGGTACAGGACGCCGCCGCAAAGGCGCACCACGTAGAACGGGAAGGTGGCCTTCACGCCCTCGACGAAGCTGTAGGCGAGCGTGCCGTCGGGATTCACGGCGCGCCACATGAGCCCCTCCATCACGCCGGCGATCCACATCGAGGCGATGTAGAGAACGATACCCACGGTCGCGATCCAGAAGTGCAGTTCGATCGCCTTGACGCTGTACATCCTGACCTGGCCGAACATGCGGGGGATCAGGTAGTACAGCGAGCCCATCGAGATCAGGCCGACCCAGCCGAGCGCGCCCGAATGCACGTGGGCGATACCCCAGTCGGTGTAGTGCGACAGCGAGTTGACCGTCTTGATGGCCATCATCGGGCCCTCGAACGTGGACATGCCGTAGAACGACAGGCTCACGATCAGGAACTTGAGGATGGGGTCGTCGCGCAGCTTGTGCCAGGCGCCCGACATCGTCATCATCCCGTTGATCATGCCGCCCCAACTGGGCGCCAGCAGCACCAGCGAGAAGACCATCCCCACGCTCTGCACCCAGTCCGGCAACGCCGTGTAGTGCAGGTGGTGCGGGCCGGCCCACATGTAGGTGAAGATCAGGGCCCAGAAGTGCACGATCGACAGCCGGTAGCTGTAGATGGGGCGCTCCGCCTGCTTCGGGATGAAGTAGTACATCATCCCGAGGAAGCCGGCCGTCAGGAAGAAGCCCACCGCGTTGTGGCCGTACCACCACTGCACCATCGCGTCCTGCACACCGGCATAGGCCGAGTAGCTCTTCGTCAGGCTGACGGGGATGACCGCGCCGTTGACGATATGCAGCAATGCCACCGCGATGATGAACGCACCGTAGAACCAGTTCGCCACGTAGATGTGGCGCACCTTGCGGATGGCGATCGTGCCGAAGAAGACGATCGCGTAGATCACCCACACGACGGCCAGCAACAGGGCGATGGGCCACTCCAGTTCGGCGTATTCCTTGCCTCGGGTGATGCCGAGCGGGAGCGTGATCGCCGCCAGCACGATCACGGCCTGGTAGCCCCAGAAATGCAGCGCCGCCAGCTTTGCGGAGAACAGCCTGGCCTGGCAAGTACGCTGGACGACGTAGTAGCTCGTGGCCATCAGCGCGCATCCGCCGAAGGCGAAGATCACGGCATTGGTGTGCAGCGGCCGGATGCGGCCATAGCTCAGCCAGGGGATGCCCATGGCGATATCGGGCCAGGTGAGTTCGGCTGCGATGAATACCCCCACCAACATGCCGACGACACCCCAGACGATCGCGGCGATCGCAAAGAGGCGGACCGCGTTGTCGTCATAGACCGGGCCCGGCTGCTCTGGCGCAGGACGAGTGACCATTCAAAATCCCCTTGATGTTCCCGGGCGACAAGCCCGGGCTGCAGGGCATTCTTTCGCGACGGTTCCTCAGCGACCTTGATCGGAATCAAGCGCAGGCGCATCGTCCAGCAGAATGCGCGCGCCCTCGCGTTCGAGGTCTTCGAACTGGCCTCGATCCAGCGCCCAGGCGAACAAGGCGAGCAGACCCAGGACGAGCAGCACCGAGAATGGAATCAGCAGGTAGAGGATGTCCACGGCAGGATCACCTGGCCAGTCGCATCGAGTTCATCACGACGAACAGGGAACTCGTGGCCATGCCCAGCCCCGCGGCCCACGGCGGGAGCAGGCCGACCAGCGCGAGCGGCACGCAGCTCACGTTGTAGACGGCGGCCCAAGCCAGGTTCTGGCGGACGACGCGCAGCGTCTTGCGGGCGAGTGTCCGTGCGCGCACGAGGTCTCCCAAACGGTTGGAGACCAGGACGCCGTCCGCCTGCGCCCGTGCCACGTGGGCGCCTGCCCCCATCGCGAACGAGACGTCGGCCAGCGCCAGCACGGGCGCATCGTTGACGCCGTCGCCGATCATCGCGACGAATTCGCCGCGTCGTTGCGCTGCGCGGATCTCCTGGATCTTCGCCTCCGGAGATAGATCGCCCTGGGCGGAATCCAACGCCAATATCGCGCCGATGCGTGCGGTGCGCCGAGGATCGTCACCGGAGATCAGGCGGACGCGGATCCCCGCGGCCCTCAGGCTCTCGATGCTTGCCAGCGAGTCATCGCGCAGCTGCTCGTCGAAGTTGAAACTCGCCAGCGGGCGCCCGTCGCGGGCCAGCACCACCCGGACATCGAAGAGCCTGGCGCCAGAGCCGGGGGCTGCCCACTCGGGCGCGCCCAGGCGCCAGACACGACCCTCCACGTCGTCGGCCTCGACACCCAGTCCGGCATGCTCCACGATGTTGCGCCACACGGCGCCGTCGCCTTCGAACGTCTGGTGCAGGGCGAGCGACAGCGGGTGCCGAGACCAGGCGGCCAACGACGATGCACGGCGCCCCAGCGTCAACGCGTGGTCGGGATCGGGATCGTCCAATCCTTGCACGCTGGTGCACTTCAGGATGGCCTGCGTCAACGTGCCGGTCTTGTCGATGAACAGCGTCTGGAAGCGCGTGAGGCCGCTGATGGCGTCCAGGTTGCGCAGCACGACGCCGTGGCGGCTCATCGCGCCGGCGGCCGCCAGCAACGCCGACGGTCCCGCGAGCGACAGCGCGCAGGGGCAGGTCACGATCAGCACCGAGACAACCACCCAGATCGTGCGGGTCGGGTCGATGAAGCTCCACGCAATGCCTGCGACGGCAGCGAGCAGCAGCACGATCCACAGGAAAGGGGCCGCCCATCGATCCGCTGAAGCGAGGACGTTGGGTCGCAACGTGCGCGCGTCGCGCGTGAGCGCCGCGATGGCCTCGTAGCGCGTGTCGGCGCCGACGTGCTGCACGCGCATCAGCACGGGCGGCCCGAGGTTGATGCTGCCTGCGACGACGCTGTCGCCGAGGCGCTTCGCCACCGGCCGCGACTCGCCGGTCAGCAGCGACTCGTCGGTCGACGTCGTCCCTTGGTCGAGCACGCCGTCGGCGGGGAACGCCTCGCCATACGCCACCTGCACGAGGTCGTTCACCGCGAGCTCCGCGATGTCGACTCTCTGCGTCGAGCCATCCTGCTGCATCCGCGTGACGTCTTGCGGCAGCGCAGCCGTCGCATCGTCCAGCGCCGTCTCGGCCTGGTGCCTGGCCCGCATCTCGAGGAGGCGACCGCCCAGCAGGAAGCTGATGAACATCGTCATGGAATCGAAGTAGACGTCGCGGCCGAACGGGCCGCCCGGGTCGAACGCGGCGCCGGTGCTGGCGATGAACGCGACGGCGATCCCCAGCGAAACGGGGACATCCATCCCGATCCTGCGCTGGCGTATGGAGCGCCAGGCGCCGCCGAAGAACGGCGCCGCACAGAAGCAGATCACCGGCAGGGCCAGGAACCAGCTGCCCCAGTCGAGGAGCTTCTTGTATTCGGCGGAGAGTTCTCCCGGCGCGGCGAACCAGGCCGGCGCTGCCAGCATCATGATCTGCATCGCGCAGAACGCGGCGACGAAGAACCGCCAGATCGCGGTGCGCATCTCCTGCCTGCGCGCGGCTCGGGTCGCCGCCGCGGTGTCCGGCGTCGCTTCGTAGCCGGCGCGGCGGATCGCGTCCGCCAACTTGCCGGCACTCGTCACGACGGGATCCCAACGCAGCGACGCGATCTGCGCGACGGCGCTGACCTGCGCCGCCAGGAGTCCGGGCTGTGCCAGCAACGCGCGCTCGATCGTGTCGGCACAGGCCGCACAGTGCATGCCTCCGATACGAAACGACGCCGCTGCGTTCACACCGAAACACCCGCCACCAGCTTCTGCAGCGCCGCCGGATCGAGGATGCGGATGTTGCGTTGCTGGACGTCGAGTACGCCCTGTTCGTGAAGCCGGGAGAAGCAGCGGCTGACCGTCTCCAGGGACAGGCCGAGGTACGTCCCGATCTCTTCGCGCGACATCCGCAGCACCAGCGACGAGGCCGAGAAGCCGCGGGCCTCGAGGCGCTGAGCGAGATTCGACAGGAACGCCGCGAGGCGCTCCTCGGCGCGCATGCTGCTCAGGAGCATCATCACGCCGTGTTCGCGCACGATCTCCCGGCTCATCACCCGATGGAACTGCCGCTGGAGGAGGGCGAATTCACGCGACAGCTCCTCGAGCCGCGCATAGGGAATCACGCAGACCTGGGAGTCCTCCAGCGCGACAGCGTCGCAGCTGTGCACGGTGTCGCCGATGCCATCGAAACCGAGCAGTTCCCCGGCCATCTGGAATCCTGTCACCTGCTCGCGGCCTTCCTCCGAGGTGGAACACGTCTTGAAGAAGCCGGTGCGAACGGCATAGACGCCGCGAAACGGATCGCCGCGCCGAAACAGCGTGTCGCCCCGGCCGATCGAGCGGCGCGCCGCCACCAGCCCATCGAGGCGCTCGAGCTCCTCCGCGGAGAAGCCCACTGGCAGGCAGAGTTCGCGCAGGTTGCAGCTGGAACACGCCACCTTGGGGGCGGCATGCAGACTGGCAGAGCATTCGGGATGGGGTTCCATGGGGCGCCGGATGACGGTGGTCAAGAGGGCGATTCTTTGCCGCGGCGCCAGGATCAAGGTTGCGCTTGGTCAATGCAAGTCCTTCGAGCCCTGACCACCATCGTCGAATGACCCCCTCCACTGCCGTGCTCTCCCCGTCACTGCCGGCGCACGCATTGATGTGTCGCTTCGACGCTGATTCCCCAGCCTGCACGAGCTACCCGGCGGTCAATCGCTTCGTCGAGGCGATCGGCGCGGAAGACGTGGCGAGGTCGCTTCGCCTGGAGGCCTCGCGCTCGCGACTCGGCGGCGTGGCGGCGTTGGCGGTCCGGGTGAACATTCCATTCTTCGATCCGCCCGCCGACTCGTGCGCGTGCAAGCCGGTCGCAGCTCGGCGCCGCACCCGCGCCGCGCGCTACCTGCGGGCATTGCAGAACGAGATCGACCAAGCGGTGCGCGATTCGGGATCGGGGCGAATGGTTTCCCGGATCCACGTGGGCGGCGCAGTGCCGCTGGAACTGTCGAATGACGAGTTGGCGCAGGTGCTGGCATTGCTTCGCGAGAGCTTCAAGGTGGCGGCCGACAGCGTCATCTCGATCGAGGCGGCCGCCTCGCTCTGCACGCGCGAGCGCGTGGCTGCGCTTTGCTCCACAGGGTTCAACCGGTTATTCGTGGCGATCGACGACATGCAGAGCGTGGCCACGGACGGCGCAAGCCTGAAGCTGGCGCTCGAGACCGCTCGCGGATCCGGCTCCATGGAAGTGACGTCGGAATTTCCCGGCGCCGCTTCGTGGCGTGACGCCAGGGAGCTGGCGCGGGCGATCACGGCTGTGGCGACGCTCCGCCCGGAGCATCTTCGGATCACTCCTTCGGGCGCGCTGCCACACCGGCGACGCGTCGTGCTCGAGAGAGATGCGGCCAGGTCGGTGTCGACGATCGAGCGATCGTGCCGCCTGCGCCATGTATTCGAACACCTGATGTTGGCCGGCTATGTCCACCTCGGCCTGGACGAGTTCGCCTTGCCGGAGACTCCCCTGGCCGCCGCGTCGCGCCAGGGTCGCCTTCGTCTTGGCGTTCGGGGCTTCAGCACGCGGTCGGAAGGCGATGTCCTTGCGCTCGGCGCCTCGGCCATCGGTCGCGTCGGAGCGGTCGCGTACCAGAACGTCGAACGGCTCGCGGACTACGACGCGGCACTGCAGGATGGGCGATTGCCCGTGGCCCGTGGGCTGGTGCTGGCACGCGACGACCTGTCCCGCGAATGCGTGATCAAGGGACTGCTTTGCCAGGGCCGGGTCGCCTTCGAGTCCATCAGCCTGTCGCATCTCGTCGACATGCGCGCTGCGTTTTCCCGGGAATTCGCGCTTCTGGACCCATTGATCCAGGCCGGGCTCGTGGACGTGGATGACGAGGCGCTGCAGCTGACGCCTGCCGGAACCTGGTTTGCACCACTCGTCGCGGGCGTCTTCGACCGCGAACTCCAGAGAGATGCCCTCCGGCTGAGGTTGTCCCGGGAAGAGGGCGTGTGAGCCTGTCAGGGCTTTTTCGTATAAGCGCTGCACCAGCCCTTGGAAGACACCTGCTTGCCGGCGAAGATGGCGCAAGGGCCCGAGGCGTCGGTGGGCTTGCCCTGGTACAGCTGGCAGCCACCGCAGACTTGACCTGCGGCGTATTTCGGGAACTTGGCCTTGTTGGCCCTGGTCGCGTCCGCGACGTAGCCGAGAGCAACGGCCTGGGGGTCTTTTTCGTCGAGCTTCGGCGCGTCCGCGAACGCGGCGCTCGCACCCAGTGCAAGTGCACCGGCCAGCGGGAAGATCTGGATGAATGAGCGGCGAGTGGTCATGCGAAATCCTTGCTGTGTGGGCTGGGGGCCTGTCGCGAGCACTTGCAGCGTGCCCGATCGACCGGGTTCGCATGCAGGTTAGCAATCACTGCCGCGTCCCACTTGACGACAGTCAACACACCGCAGGCGTCAGCTGCGCCCGAGCCATCCGCTTGATTTGCGTCAAGCGCGACGCTCGCAGGTTCGCCAGACTGCGTGCTACCGCTGCCTGTCGCAGCAGGGAGCAGAGCGATGTATGACAGGATTCTCGTGCCGGTCGACGGCAGCCCCACCTCGGACAAGGGCCTCACCGAGGCCATCGCACTGGCCAGGCTGACTGGCGGGCGAATCAAGTTGCTCCATGTGTTCGAGCCGCCTTTCCTGGCCATTGGCAGCGAGTCCGCCCTCATGCGCGGAGAGGACATCTACAACGTGGCACGCGATGCAGGCGAGCACGTGCTTGCAAGAGCGTCGGCGCAAGTGAATGCTTCTGGCGTGGAAGCCGCGCAGGTGCTGCTCGAGAGCGAGGGCCGGCGGCTGTGCGATCTCGTCACCGAGACCGCGCTCGCCTGGGGGGCCTCCCTCATCGTGCTCGGGAGCCACGGTCGAAGAGGGCTGCAGCGCATGTTGCTGGGCAGCGATGCGGAGCAGATCCTGAGGACGGCCCCGGTTCCGGTGCTTCTCGTTCGCGACACCGATCCGCGCACGGCATGACGGTGGCGCGTCGCATCGACGCCGGTGTGCGAGCCGAGATCCTGGCGGACGACCCAGGCGTCCGGCACGACCGCGCGCTCAGAAGCGGCGTCCGAAACCGACGGACAGCAGCCACGGATCGACGGCGAAGTTGCCCGCCTTGTTGCCGAACGAACTGACGTCCGTCGCGAGCCGCACCTTCTTGACGTCGGCATTCAGCAGCCAGCCGCCACCCAGCGGCACGTCGACGCCCGCCTGCAGGGCCAGGCCGAAGCTGTTCTTTTTGATCGACGGCTGCAGCGCGGTGGTCGTCGCCGCATTGAATCTGACGTCGGAGAAACGCGTGTAGTTCACGCCAGCGCCGAGGTAGGGCCGAAAGCCGGGCAGGTCGGTGAAGTGATATTGAAGGGTCAGCACCGGCGGCAGGTGCTTGAGCGACCCGATCGGCATGCCGCCGGCGGAGATGGTCTGGCGCTGCGGATAGGTCAGGATCAGTTCGGCCGCGATGTTCGGGGTGAAGAAGCGCGTGATGTCGACCTCGGGCAGCGTCTTGTCGTTGATGCTCAAGTCGAGACCGGTCGAATCCTTGTTGACGGACTTGAGGTAGACGGCACGCGCGCGAACGATCCAGTCGCCGCCATCGAGCGATTGCGCGCTGCTGAGAAGCGGGGTGGCTGTAAGGGCGAGGGCGAGAACGAAGGGCAGCAGGGCGGGAGTCTTGATCATGGTGAAGGTTCCTTCAATGGCTCGTGTCGATGGAGTCATTGAATCGCCACCGCACGTTGCGCGCCTTGCCGGCAATCAACCCGAGCCGCGACGATGCGTCCAGGAGAGCCGTTCTTGACGCGCGTCAATTGGCGCGACTCGGCAATGCGAGTTGCCGCACAGTCGAGCCACCAGCGATCCGTTCAACTTGATCAGGAGGTTCGTGTGCCCTCCACGATTGGAACTCTGATGAATGCAAACCGGCAGATCTCCAACGCTCTGATCGATAGCCCTTCGATGAGCGAGTCATCACCGCCGCGTGACGCTCTTCCGCAGCCTGTCGTCCTCTACGGTGGCATGCCCGGGGGTCGTCAGTCGCCCACCGCATGTCCCGAACTTCACTGCGCCCGCGAGGTGGCGGCTGACCTGGCCATCAGCAGGCAGGTCGAGTTTCTCGCGTTTGTCGCCCATGAACTGCGCAATCCGCTCACACCCATCCGGACGGCTGCGGCGCTTCTCACCCATGCCAACGCCAAGGAACTCGAATGGGCGCAGCACGTGATTGAACGCCAGGTGGCGCACATGAGTCGCATGGTCGAGGATCTGCTCGACGTCGCACGCGGAAAAACGGGAAAGCTTCGCTTGGCGATCGAGGCCATCGAGCTCAAGGACTGCATCGAGGGTGCCGCAGCCTCCTGCCATCCGGCCATGGACAAGCGACATCAGCGGCTGGAAGTCAGCGGTCTCGGTCCGGATTGCCCCCTGCAGGCCGACGCAATTCGGCTCACGCAGATATTGAGCAACTTGCTCGACAACGCGTCCAAGTACAGCGCGGATGGCCAGGCCATCCAATTGAATGTGCGCCGGCTGGCGGAGACCATCGAGATCAGCGTTGTCGATTCAGGTATCGGGATTGCGCCGCTCGCGCTGACGGCCGTCTTCGAACCGTTCGCCCAGACCCCTCACGCCGTCGTCTTCAATGCGTCGGGTCTGGGCCTCGGGCTCGCCGTGGTGCGCGAACTCGTGCAGTCGCATGGAGGCCACGTCGAGGCGAGCAGCGAAGGCATTGGACGTGGCAGTCGCTTCGTCGTCACATTGCCGTTGATGCACGCGCTTGGCGGCACGTCCACGAGAAGCTTGCCAGCGCGCCTCGACGACGAAGGCATTGGCTGAAGTTCTGCGTGAAAGGCCTGAAGCCGGGCCTGGATGGCGTCATGGCGGATTGCCTGTCAGGACGCCATCGCACGCGCGAGTGCGGCTTGCAGGACGCGTCGCCTGGCCAATCCGGATCGGTCGTTCATGCGAGCGGCCAGGCCGGCCGTCCTGTGTGCATCCGTGGACAGTCCGAAGAAGAATGGAATGTCAGTCGACTCCCTCATCAGGTCGACCAGCAACAGGGGGACGTCCAGGCATTCCACGGCGTCATACAGGCGCGACAGCATCGACGCTGTTTCCCGCACCACCGCCAACGAGCTATGGCTGCCCAGGGTATTGCGGATGCAGGCGACGTGCGCCCCGAGTTCCGTGGCGGCACTCTTGAAGAACGTGGCGCTCGCGCTGTCGGGGTCTTCGCAGAGGACGCCGATGTTCTTCCCGCGCAACGCCGGACCGAGCTGCCCGTTCAGCACTGCGGCGGCCAGGGCCTCGGCTCTTTGGAGCAGGGCCTCGTCGGGACGGGGGTCGGGTTCCGCGGCGCTGACCGGGTAGGGGGCGCGGGGTGCTGAGGTCATGAAGGACGACGCGGCCTGGAGCCGACGTCATCGCGGAGAGGTTACCGGCGCACCGGTTTCGCGTCTTGATGTTGCGCAAGCGCCCGATCCGGGCATCCGGGCTGTTACCCGCCGTTTACCAAGCGATACGCACTGACGCATGACATTGTTTGGACGTTGGTGCTCGACGGCCAACATCGGGTCTTCGATCGACGCATCTTCAGCCCTCACCGGAGTACCGCCATGTCCAACCCCTCCACGACCGTTGTCGGCCGCACCGTTTCACCGCCGCGCACCCCTGATGCGCAGCGAAAGTATGGTCTCCATGCCGCCGCGACTTCGGACGTCCTGGAACTGCTGAGCCGCGTTCTCGAACCGCAGCGGCGCATCGTTCATGCAGGCCAGCTCATCTTTCGTACCGGCGACGAGTTTCATTCGCTGCACATCATGAACACCGGCTTCGTGAAGGTGGTCAAGCCCGCGGCCGATGGTCGGGAGCAGCTTGTCGGCTTGAAGTTTCGAGGCGACTGGATGGGTTTCGACGGCATCGCCGATGGCTTCCATGGCTGCGACGCGGTGGCCATGGACACGGGAGAGATCTGGAGCGTCCGCTACGATGCGTTCATGGCGGCGTGCGCACTCCAGCCCAGGCTGTACGGCAACCTCGTCGAGGCCATGAGTCGCGAGCTCGGACACGATCGGCAATCGTTGATGGCCATCTGCACGCTGCCCGCAGACGCCCGGGTCGCCAACTTTCTTCATGACTGGACGGATTCCGCCGGCAAGCGCGGCCTCCGCACCGATCAGATCACGCTGCGGTTGAGCCGGGCCGAGATCGGAAACTATCTCGGCCTGACGCTGGAATCGGTCAGCCGCGCATTTTCAAAGCTGGCCCGCACCAAGGTCATCGGCTTCGTGGACAAGGGCCGACGCGACGTGCGAATTCCGGACATCCAGGCACTTGCAGCGTTCGTCCAACAGGCGCTCTCGCCGGAGTTGGTACCGCTGCATTGACGTCATCCCCTCGGACGGTCCCCGATCGCCTTGACGACCGCGCTGGTCAGCTCCTCGCGTGAGCAGGGTTTGCGCAGCAGCTCCCAGTCGCTGGGTGAGTCCCGGTCGGCATCCAGCAGCTCCGACGAAAACCCGGACATCAGCAGGATCGAGAGCTTTGGCGCGCGCTGTTGTGCTTCGGCCGCCAGCTGCGTCCCTCTCATCCCGGCGCCCAGCGCGATGTCAGTGACCAACAGGTCGAAGCCGGCTTCGGCGGCGAGCTCGACGAGCGCGTCTTCCGCATTGGCCACGGCAGTCACGCCACAGCCGACGCCCGTCAGGAAGATGCCGATCACGTTGCGGACCTCCACATCGTCCTCCACCAGAAGCACGCGCAATCCCGGTGCCACGCGCCCGTGGGCCCGCGTTTCGTCCTCGTGCGTCGAACCATGCTCCGATGCGATGAAGCGAGGCAGGTAGAGCGTCACGGTCGTTCCCTGGTCGACGACGCTCTCGATCGAGACGGCCCCGTGCGACTGCTTGACGAACCCATAGACCGTGCTCAGCCCCAGCCCGGTGCCGCGGCCGGCCTCCTTCGTCGTGTAGAACGGTTCGAACGCTCGCTGCTTGACGGCCTCCGACATGCCATTGCCGGTGTCCTCCATGGACAACGCCACGAACTGGTCTGCGGTGCGCCCGGATTCCAGCAAGTCCTGGCGCACGCCGACCGGCAGATACTTGCAGATCGTGCATCGAAAGCGAAGACTGCCGCCGGTCGACATCGCGTCGCGTGCGTTGATCGCGATGTTCAACATGGCCGATTCGAGCTGACCCGGATCCGCCACCACCTCGCAGACGTCCTCCTCTTCGAGTTCGATGGTGATCCGCTGGTCGAGCGTACGCTGCAACATGTCGGCCAGTGATCGAAGCAGCGTGCCGCAGTTGACTCGGGTGGGTTGAAGCACCTGGCGGCGCGAGAACGTGAGCAGCTTGCTGGTGAGTTCCGCCGCCCGATGCGTGGCTCGTGTCGCAGCGCTCACGAGTTGCTGCGCATACGCTTCATCGCCAAGCACGGGCAACTCCTCCAATACCTGGAGATTTCCCTGGATCACGGTCAGCAGATTGTTGAAATCATGCGCGATCCCTCCGGTCAGCTGCCCGACGCTTTCGAGGCGCTGCGCATGATTCAAGGCCTCCTGCGTCTGAGCGCGCTGCAAACTCGTCGCCAGCAGGTTGGCCAGCGACTCCATGAAGCCGATCTCGTCCTTGGCGAACCGATTCGCGGCGACGGACATGACCACGAGCACGCCGATGGTGCGTCCCCGGTCGGACAGGGGAACGGCGAGCACGTCGCGCATCCCGGCGTCCAGATACTGCTGCGGCAGCACAAATCTCCGTTCGCTGGTCACATCCGAGGTGTGCACCAGAGTGCCCGTTGCAAATACCAGCCCCGCCAACGAGTCGATGGTGTTGGGGACGATGCGTCCGACCTGCTTGCTCACGAGATCACCCGCGACGCTCGCGACGCGAAACTCGACCTCGTTGTTGGCGAGAAGCATCACCAAAGCGACATCCGCCCGAAGAGCCTGGGCGGCGATGCGAGGGGCATGTTGCACGAGATCCACGGAGTCACGCATGTCGACTGCCAACCGACCGAGATGGGCCAGGTGCTCGCTGTAGCTCGCCCGTTGGACTGCCTGCCTGACGCGCGGATAGCCGCCGATGTCGCGAATTGCCGCCACCACGAAAGGAAGGCCGTGACTCTGGAGCGGACTCAAGGCGATCTCGACCATCACCTCGCTGCTATCCTTGCGCTTCGCGACAAGTTCCATTTGCGTGCCCATCGGGCGCGCCCTGGGCGCATGCGCGTAGGCCTTCCGGTAGGACGCGTGGCGGGGCCGGGTAGCGTCGGGCACGAGCACGTCGACGTTCAGGCCGAGGATCTCGCGCATCTCGTAGCCGAGCAACGCGGCCGCAGCCGGGTTGGCCAGCACGATCTTGCCCGCTTGATCCACCAGCAACAGGGCGTCGGGATAGGCAGAGAACAGCGAACGGAAGACGGCCTGTTCGTCGACGCCCGCGGGCAGGCCGGCAGTCAGGTCGGAGTGGAGGTACTGTGTCACGGCTTCATGCCGTTGTCACTGCCGGAACAAGGATGTAGCCCGCGCCGCGCACTGACTTGATGACTTTGGGATTCTCGGGATCGGACTCCAGCTTCTTGCGCAAACGACCGACCTGGACGTCGATCGTCCGATCGAAAGGTCCGGCCTCGCGGCCTCGCGTTTGTTCAAGCAGGAAATCCCGCGACAGCACGCGACCGGCATGTCGTACGAAGGTGACGAGGAGTTCGAACTCGCCCGTGGTCAGGGAAACCTCCTGGCCAGTCGGGTTCACCAGGCAGCGCGCCATCGCATCCAGCGTCCATCCTTCGAAACGAAGCCGATCCGGCAGGGCGTCCGTATCGATGCTTGCGGGCGGCGTTGCTGGCGATGCCTGAGCGGTTCGGCGAAGCACCGCGCTGATTCGAGCGAGCAGTTCGCGCAGGTCGAACGGCTTGGTCACATAGTCGTCCGCCCCCAGTTCGAGACCCACGATCTTGTCGACCGCATCGCCGCGCCCGGAAACGATGATCAATCCGCATTGCCAGTTCTGGCGCAGGTCACGTGCGATGGCCAGCCCGTCCTCGCCAGGGAGTCCGAGGTCGAGCAGCACGAGTGCCGGCGTATCGACGGCCATCAGCGCCATGAGCGCGCGTCCCGAATGAAGTGGTGACGTGCGGAACCCGCGGCTCTCCAGGTAGTTGCACAGCAACTGCGTGATGTCGACTTCGTCGTCGAGGATGGCGATGTGTGGAGGCAGTTTCACGGGCCTCGAGGGGATGTACGACCGGTCAGCATGCAGCAGGCTAACAGGTTCGCGTGACCACCCGGGCGGCACTTGCTCGACGTCCTCCGTTTTCAGGCTGTCGCCGGATGGGAACGCCCTGTGTCGGCGCGGCACCGACTCGTTCGTGGACGAGCGCGAAGGTGCCCGTCCTTGGACCCACCCCGTCAGTCCAGCTTGACGCTGTACAGGATCAGCCTGGCATCGTCCGGATCCGGGGACTTCTGGAAATGAAGGTGTGCAGCGAATTGCCGCATCGAGTCGTTGTCGGAGGAATCGGAAGAATGCATGGCGCGAAAACCTCGCGCGCGCGCCACATTGATCAGATGACGCATCAACGCGGTGCCCAGGCCCTTGCGCTGCCAATCGTCGGTGACCGTGACCGCGAACTCGCAATCGGTCGCTCCAGGCGCCGCGCTGAATCTCGCGACGCCAATTTCACGCTGGCCCGGGCCGGTTCCGAGGAGCGCAAGATAGGCGACGTCCGTGAGCGGGTCGAGCGTGGTCAGCTGCGCCAGGAGCGACTCGCTCGGCGAACTCATCGTCTCCATGAATCGGTAGCGTCGCGATTCAGGGGACAGCGCTTCGATGAAGCGTCGCTCCAGTTCGACATCGTGTGCATGAAGCGCACGGATCGTCACTTTCGTTCCATCGTGAAGCTCTTCCACCCAGTCGCCTTCGGTGGCGGGCGGCCCTGTCCGGACTTCTGCGACGGGTGATGGCTCAATCGTGCTCATGGGGTACCTTCTTGGTGATTCACGGCTCGAGGGCCGGGCAGGGGAGCGCTCGACGCTCCCGCCCGTCGTCGTGACTAGTATTCCAGCGTCATCTCGTCGCGGACGCTGCGGACCCCGGGCGATTCCCACGCCGAGGTCGTCGCGCGTTCGCGCTCCGCCCAGTTGGCCACCTTGCCTTTGAGCGTCACGTCGGCGCCGTGGACTTCGACGGTGATCTTCTTCGCGTCCTCGGAAGCGCCCCGCTTCAGGGCGGCCTCGATTTCACTCTTCACGACGCTCACGCTGACGGTCGGCTTGATGGCGATCTGGTTGCTGACGCCGGTCACGCCAAGAATGTTTCGCACGCTGTCTGCCGCGGCCTGCTTCTGATACTGCCAGACGACGTCGCCGGTCAGCGTGACGAAGCCGCTTTCCACCATCACCTTGACGGCGCCATCCGGAACGGTGGTCGACCAGAGCAACACGCTTTCGACGGAAAGCGCGATGTCGGCGTCGGTGCGGCTGCTGAGTCCCGGAAGCTTGACCTTGAGTTCGACCGCGAGGGCTTCCACTCCTGAGACACGCTGGGCGGCACGCTCCGCGTGCCACTTTTCAGGGTAGCTGCCCACCTGGCCCGCCAGGGTGACGATGCCGGAGCGTACCTCGACACCGATCGTGGACGCGGTGACACAAGGTTCCCACCTCAACTCGGCAAGAACGTCCTGCTGCAGTTGGCTGTCTGACTTCACGATCGTTTCCTTGTTCGGTTTGAGAGCCCACAGGCTGAGCGATCGACATGCCTCGGTCTGTGCGTTGGCACACCGATGTTTGCGGTTCTGCCTGTCGGATCTGCACCGACGCTCGGTCGGCCTTTCGGTTGAGGAAGGTCAATTCACGCAACTTCATGTCCCCCAGACTTCGCGAATGCTTTGCAGCGTCGCGAAGCCAGGGAGTACTTCCATGTTCGACAAGATCCTCGTGCCCATCGACGGAAGCGCCACTTCGAATTGCGGGCTCAGCCAAGCCATCGCGCTTGCGAAGTTGACGCGGGGACGTATTCGGTTGATTCACGTCATCTCGGACGCACTTTCGGCCTTGGGAGGCGAGGCCGCCATGGTCTGCAGCGACGACATCCATACAGCCGTGACCGCTACGGGCAGTCGCCTCCTGGCCGAGGCCGCCGCCGTGGTGGAGGCAGAGCGAATTCCTGTGGACACCGTGCTGTGCGAGCCGTCGGGTTCCCGCCTGTCGGAGCAGGTCGAAGACGCGTCGAAGTCTTGGGGGGCTGACCTGATCGTCATTGGCAGCCACGGCCGACGTGGGGTGCAACGGCTGTTCCTCGGCAGCGATGCGGAGCAGATCATGCGCGTGGTGACGGTGCCGGTTCTACTCGTGCGTGACTTGGCGGGGGGAGGGCGGTGATGGACTGATGAATTCCGTCGCTGGCCGTCGAAAAGCATGACTTCAACCACAGGATCTCTCATCGGATGGTCTGCGTTCTGCGGCGTCTTGTTGCTGGCAGGCGTCGCATTCGGGTTGGCTCGCTGGGGCGACAGACGGTTCTCCCGTCGGACGCGTCGATTGAACGAACGGCTGGAAGCCGGACGCCTGGCGCCGGAAGTCACTCGCTTCCGCGTGACCGAGCTCTCAGGCCTGCCGGTACCCGTGCAGCGGTATCTGCGGCTCGCGCTGAAAGCAGATTCCGGATCAACCTGTTTCCCGGGGCGGTCGCGTTCGTGCTCGACCCCTATGTCGGTGGCCGAGGAATCCTCGAGCCGACGCTTCTCAAACCCGTCTCACTGGGAAGAGATCGGAGCAGTGATGCGCTCGACCGTGCGGAGATGATGCGCTACCTGGCCGAGGCCGCCTGGTATCCCACCGCGTTGCTGCCGAGCCAGGGTGTCACCTGGTTTGCCATCGACGAAAGTTCTGCCAACGCGCCGATTCACGACGGCCACCATGCCGTCACGATGCTTTTCAGGTTCGACGAGTTCGGAATGATCGAGTCTGTCTCCTCCGAGAAGCGCGCGGCAACCGAGGGCAGCCGCATGGTCATGAGGCCATGGCGAGGTTGCTGGTCGAACTATCAGAAGCAGAAGCGCGAAGGCATGCGCATCCCCTTGAGCGGCGAGGCGTCGTGGGTCTGCCAAGGCCGGCAAATTCCTTACTGGCGCGGCGCGATCGCATCCGTGCAGTATCAGTTTTGCGACGGTCAGGATGCCGCGGTCACGTGGAGGACGCGAAGTGGACGTTCGCGGCCTGCACTGCGCGAGGCCGCACAGACCGACTCGTCCGCGCAGGCCAGGCTTGCCGCATCACCGGGAGGCTTCCAATGAAACTGATCCAGGACGAAGGCGCCTACCGGCAACTCATCCAGAAATTCCTGGCGGGCCGATCGACGGCCGGTGCGTTCATTTCGAGCCTCTCGCGCCTCTGGAAGTCCGATGGCGCTCCCGTCGGCGGAAATTCCGCTGTCGATGCCGATGCGGACACGCATCCCGCCATCACGCCGGGGTTCTATGGCCTCATGGATTCAGTCAACTCTCTCTGCGAGGACTACACCAGGTGCCTTCCGGATGGGTGCGGGTACCGGGTCAGCGAAGAACAGTTTCGCCACGAGATCGAGGCGTTGGTCAGGTCTGGACAGGCTGCCTTTGCCGCAAGGTCCGATGGCAGCGACCGGAACGTCGTTGGTGCTGTCGAAGACGATTGAACGGCCGGCGCAACTGATCCATATAGCTTGGCGCCTGTGTGCTTCTGCGTACAGACCAGGACGGCAGGCCAGGCGCACGCTGGGCTCCTGGATGTAGCCGCCGCTGGCGGGCAAGGAGACGACCGTGGGATACAAGAGCTTGCTGGTGCACCTCGAGCTCGGACGCTCCAACAAGCAGTTGCTGGAATTCACGGGCCAGCTATCGGATCGCTTCGACGCGAGAGTGATCGGCGTCGCCGCATGTGCCCCGCCCGTCATGATCTACGGCGACATCGGTCTCGCTGGGGACGCCTGGGTCACCGAGAGAAGCGAGATCGACCAGCAGATAGGCAACGCCGAGGCTGAATTCAGGGCCGCGTTCCAGCATCGAAGGGTCGCCCTGGACTGGCGTTCGACGAAGGACTATGCCGATCTCGCGCTGTGCATCTCGCGGCATGCAAGAACGGCCGATCTTGTCGTGACGGCGGTGGCGCAAGGCGACATCTTCGACGGGACGCGTGCCGTCAGCACGGGGGCGCTGGTGATGCAGGTCGGTCGTCCCGTGCTGCTCGTTCCCCTTGCCCGCGCGGCCACGCAGCTGGATCGCGTTCTGGTGGCGTGGAAGGACACCCGCGAGACCCGGCGTGCCATCGCCGATGCCGTCCCGCTGATGCAGCGTGCCGAAGTCACCGTGGTGGAAGTCGCGAAGCCGGGTCATATGGAAGCTGCTCGGCGGCATCT
Source organism: Burkholderiales bacterium (assembly GCA_038208735.1). Classification (GTDB taxonomy): domain Bacteria; phylum Pseudomonadota; class Gammaproteobacteria; order Burkholderiales; family Burkholderiaceae_C; genus Scleromatobacter. The sequence goes on along the minus strand of JBBQYL010000050.1, from coordinate 8,677 downwards.
TGACGATCTTGTCGTCTGGCTCAAGCAGCACGGCGTGGCTGCCAAGGCGTTCCCCGTGACGTCGAGTGGCGACGATGCGGCGGATCTCCGCTCCGTGGCTGACAGCGAACGGAGCGATGTCATCGTCGCCGGAGCCTACGGGCACAGCCGGCTGCGTGAATGGGCTCTTGGTGGCGTGACGAAGGATCTGTTGATGAGTCCCCAGCGCTGTTCGCTCGTATCGCACTGAGCCATCCTGGCCACACCTCGTACCGTGAACACACATCCTCCTCATCCGAACGGCCATGCGCCAGGAGAACCTGGCGCCGCATCCGATTTCGACCCGTCGACATCGAAGAACTCGACGAGTTCTTCGTGACGGTGCCGAGCTTCGAGCAGACGCTGGTCAGTGCGGGGGTCAAGCTGCTGAAGCTCTACCTGGACCTGGGTCGAGCCGAGCAGGCAAGGCGCCTGCACCAGCCTGCATGACCCTCTGCACGCGTCGAGACAAGGCCCGGTCAACGCCTCCGCCGCAGGATACTGGGCGCAATACTCGGAGGCACGAGATGCAATGCTCTTGAGGACGCACAGCGTGTCCTGCCCGTGGCTCATCGTGCGCGCGGACAACCCTCGGCTCGCGCGATTGAATCTCGCGCGAGCGCTCGTGTCCCGCCTGTCCCATGCCGGCAAGCACCTCGACGTCGTCACGCCCGATCCGGACATTGCGTTCGAGTTCTCGCCCGACTGCATTCCTTCCGAGCGACTGGCGCTTTGACCGACTCCCCAAATCTTTCGGCGGCGTAGAACCTGGATGTCAAAGCCACCCAGAGCGCTGGCTGGTCTCATCAAGCGACGATGACGGGTTGCTCGACGGGCAGGAACAGACGCCGGGGAGAGAAGGGCGCTGCGGTGCTCCTCAGCACCTCTTCCTTCGAGATGTTGACCCGCAGGCAGTTGGCCAGGGATTTCAACGGCTCGAGCAGGGCGGAGAGAACGTCGTCGCTGGAGAGCAACCCGGTGACTTCGCCGGCATCGTCGACCACGAGCAATCGACGAACGCCTGCGGCGTTCAGGATCTCCGCCGCCTCTTCCGCCGTCGCCGACGACGGCGCGGAGTGTAGCGGATGAGTCGCGATGGCGCCGACGAACACCTCCGACGGCGAGAGTTCGCGCGCAACGCAGGCGATTACCAGGTCGCGATCGGTCACCAGGCCGACGGCATCGCGTCGACCGTCCGCCTCGACAGTCACGAGAAGGGCGCCGACATGGTTCGAAAGCATCAACTTCGCGGCCTGGCGCAGTGTGCAGCCCGTGTCGATGGAGACGATGGCGCGCCTGCAGAGTGAACCGATATTCATGCTTGTCTCCGAAGTTTTCGATCGACTCCATTGAATCAGCCTGCGGGGGCCGCTCACTTGCGCCATGTCAGCCCGGGCCGTCGTCCTGCGCGAAAAGACGATCCGTCGTGATACCGCGAACCCTGGACGTACCAGCGGGCTCGCCGGCTTGCAGTCGTTTGATGCATCGCAAGGCCATGGCGCAGCAGTCTCGATAAAACCGACTTGCCCGGTTCGCGGGTCCACCGGAGTGCTTTCATGTCGCTTGCCATAGAACCCCTCGGAAATCACCTGATTGCGGCGCTGTCGCCTGCTGAAAGGCATTGTTGGACGGACGAGCTCGAATGGATCGACATGCCCCTCGGCACGGTGCTCTACGAGTCCGGTTCGACGATGAACTATGTCTACTTTCCCGTGACAGCGATGGTTTCCCTGCTGTACGTCACAGAAGCTGGCGCATCGTCGGAGATCGCCCTGGTCGGCAACGAGGGCGTCGTCGGCATCTCGTTGTTCATGGGCGGGGGCTCGACGTCGAGTCGAGGTGTTGTGCAATATGCGGGGCAGGGATTTCGCATGAAGGCGCGCGCACTCAAGGGCTCATTCGACGGCTGTCCCGCGGTGCAACTCCTGCTGCTGAAATACACGCAGTCGTTGATGACCCAGATGTCCCAGACCGCGGTGTGCAATCGCCATCATTCACTGGAGGCGCAGCTCTGCAAGCGTCTCCTGCTCAGTCTCGATCGACTGCCTGGCATGGCCGTGACCCTGACCCAGGAGCTCATCGCCAACATGCTGGGCGTGCGCCGCGAAGGGGTGAGCGTGGCGGCGTTCAGGCTCCAGCGGGATGGACTGATACGCTATTCGCGCGGCTGCATCGAGGTGCTCGATCGTGCTGGCCTGGAAAGGCGCACCTGCGAGTGCTACGGCGTCGTCAAGCGTGAGTGCAGCCGCCTGCTTCCGGATGCATCGCCCGCGATCGTCTCGCGGCGGGCCGACGTTGCAACGCGTCGCCCGCGTCATGATTTGCCCAGCGTCCTCGCCTCGTGTGCACAGGCGGCGCAAAGGGCGTCTTCGGCGATGGCGGCGTAAATCGGAATGATGCGCACAATCTGAGCCGTGATCGCCATTCTCGACGCCTACACCGCAGGGTTGCTCGGACGCCGCTCATGGGCTTCCAACGCGCTGGCCGGATTGGTCGTGGGCATCGTGGCGCTTCCGCTCGCCATGGCCTTCGCGATCGCCTCCGGCGCGAGGCCCGAGCAAGGCTTGTACACGGCCATCGTTGCGGGCCTGGCCGTGTCCCTGTTCGGCGGTACGCGCGTCCAGATCGCAGGGCCGACAGGCGCTTTCATCGCCGTGCTGTCCGGAATCACCGCGAAGTACGGCATCGCGGGACTGCAGATCGCCACGTTCATGGCGGGAGCGATCCTGATCGTCATGGGCCTGGTGCGTGCAGGAGGCGTGATCAGGTTCATTCCCGCCCCGGTCATCGTCGGATTCACCGCAGGCATCGGCGTCATCATTTTCGTCGGGCAGGGGAGCGCCTTCCTTGGGCTGCCGACGGCAGCCGGCGAGCACTTCCACGACAGGCTCTGGAAGCTGGTGCAAGCGATCCCACAAGTCCACCTTGCGACAACTGCGCTGTCCGTCCTGAGCCTGCTGATCGTGCTGTACGCCCCGCGGATCGTCGGCCTGCGAAAGGTGCCAGGCCCCTTGTCGGCGATGGTGGTGGCCACAGTCTTGCAATCGGTGTTCCACTTCAACGGCGTCGCGACGCTCGGTACCGCCTTCGGCGGCATCCCGGTCGGTCTGCCGCGCTTCACACTGCCAACCGCCTCTTTCTCGGAGGTGGTTTCCCTGATCGGCCCGGCGCTCACCATTGCGATGCTGGGCGCCATCGAATCCCTCCTGTCCGCCGTCGTCGCCGACGGGATGACGGGCTACCGGCACCACTCCGATCAGGAACTGATCGGGCAAGGCATCGCCAACCTGCTGGCGCCGCTGTTCGGGGGGTTCGCAGCCACGGGCGCGATCGCTCGTACCGCGACCAACGTGCGAAACGGCGGCACCGGCCCGATCGCGGGCATCGTCCATGCGCTCACCTTGATCGCCGTCCTTGTCTTGCTGGCCCCGCTGGCGTCGAGCATCCCGCTCGCCGCCCTGGCCGCGATCCTGGTGGTGGTTGCGTGGAACATGAGCGACTCGAAGCATTTCGCGCACATCGTGCGCACCGCACCCGTGGCCGACAAGGTCATCCTCCTGGTCACATTCCTGTTGACCGTATTCGCGGATCTCGTGGTTGCCGTCAACGTCGGCGTGTTGCTCGCGATTCTTCAGTTCTTGCGGCGCATGGCCGAGGCAGCGGAGACGAATCAGCTTGATGACAAGGCGTTGCTTGTGGATCTTCGGGAACTCGGGCTGTCACGCCTTCCAACGGACGTGCTTGTCTACGACATTGCCGGACCCATGTTCTTCGGAGCTGTCGAAGCGTTCGAGCGTGCGCTGCTGCATACGAATTCGAGCCCGCGCGTGCTGATCATCCGGATGCGCCACGTGCCTTTCATCGATGCCACCGGCCTCCAGACCTTCGAGCACGTGGTGCGATCGCTCATGCGCAGAGGGGTCTGCGTGGTCATCGCCGAGGCGAATCCACGAATCGTTCAGAAGTTGCGCAATGCGGGAATCCTCAAGATGATCATCGAGGAGAACTGCGTGCGGGATTTCCAGAAGGCGCTTGTGCTTGGACTGGCCACTCGGGCGGCAAGCACGCGGCTCCCCGAGACGGTCGACGGAATCGCTGTCGACTAGCCACGTTGGTCGGCGGCACAGGTGTGGGCGAGGGCGCAACGACAGCAATGACGCGGCCTGAACTCACCCCAGCAGGACGAGCCGTCCGCTTTCGCGCGCAGCCACGACCTCTTGCATCGGAACGGCAGCCGAGCTCTGGCCGAGTGCGCCCCAGATGATGTCGACGGATTGATCGGCAAGTCGTTAGATCAGGCACGGGCCAAGGGGGATGCTGCGATCCTCGCCATCCGCACCCAGGTATCGGACGAGGCCGACGATACGGGCGGTGAGCGTGGTCATTGACAGACGCGAAGGCCGGATCTCAGGCTGCCGAGGTGGCGCCGCCCATGCGCTCGTACCTGGCAAAGTGCGTCCTGGCCAAAGGCACGTTCAAGTACACGCCGGTCGCGAACTTCAACGGTTCCGATTCGTTCACGTACAAGGTCAACGACGGCACGGTCGACAGCAACATCGCGACCTTCACGCTGACGATCACGCCAGTCAACGACGCGCCGACCCTGGCCAACGCCAACGCCAGCGCGACGCTCGCCGAAGACAACGTGCTGACGCTGAACCCGCTGGCCACCGCGGCCGATGTCGACGGCGACGTGCTGCACGCCGCCATCGTCACCGGCCCGACCCACGGCACGCTGACGGTCAACGCCGACGGCACGTTCAAGTACACGCCGACGGCCAACTTCAACGGCACCGACTCGTTCACCTACAAGGTCAACGACGGCAAGCTCGACTCCAACATCGCCACGTTCACGCTGACCGTCACGCCGGTCAACGACGCCCCGGTGCTGGCAAACGCCAGCGCCACGCTCGCGGAAGACAACACGCTCACCATCAACCCGCTGGCCACCGCCAGCGACGTGGATGGCGACGCGTTGCACGCCGCAATCGTCACGGGCCCGACGCACGGCACGCTGACGGTCAACGCCGACGGCACGTTCAAGTACACGCCGGTGGCGAACTTCAACGGCTCCGACTCGTTCACGTACAAGGTCAATGACGGCAAGCTCGACTCCAACGTCGCCGCCTTCACGCTGACAGTGATCCCGGTCAACGACGCGCCGGTGGTGGGCGACCAGTCGGTCACGCTGGCCGAGGACAACACGCTCGTCTTCAACCCGTTGGCCACGGCCTCGGACGTCGACGGCGACACGCTCAACGCGAGCGTGGTCACCGGGCCGGCGCACGGCGCCATCGTGGTCAACGCCAACGGCACGTTCAGCTACAAGCCGTCGGCCGACTACAACGGCAGCGACACGTTCACCTGGCGTGTCAGCGACGGCACGACGAGCACGGTCGCGACCGCGCACGTGACCATCACGGCCGTCAACGACGCGCCGACGGCGGTCGACAGCAAGGTCTCGGGCACGGAAGACACCGCGCTGATGCTGCAATGGAGCCACTTCGGGGTGGCCGACGTCGACAGCCCCGTATCGTCCCTGACGCTGACGATCACCGCGCTGCCGGCCGACGGCACGCTGCAGCGCCTGGTCAGCGGCACGTGGACGAACGTCGCGCTCGGGGCGCACTTCGTGGCGGCGGACTTCGCCGCCAGCACGGTGCGCTTCGTCCCGGCGGCCAACGCCTCGGGCGGCGCCGGCGGCTCGCTGGCCGGCTTCGGCAATCGCGCGCAGGACTATGCCCGCATCGGCTTCACCGTCTCGGACGGCCAGCTGAACGGCGCCCAGGCCTACGTCGTGATCGACATCACCGCCGTGGCCGACGCACCGACGTTGACGCTGCAAGGCACGAGCGGCGCCAGCCGCGAGCTGTTCCGCGCCGGCTTCGAGGGCGTCGCCAACAACGACACCTCGTCGACGCTGCAGACCGGCACAACGCTGGAAGGCTGGACGCTGGTCACTGGCACCGACAAGCTGTCGGGCGGCGCCAATGGCTTCGAGGTGTGGAGCACGGGCGACCTGCTGGCCGATCCGACCAACACCACGCACGCCATGACGGCGGACGCGGGCGACGGCAAGAACTGGCTGGAGCTCAACGACGCCGGCAGCACGCAGTCGCAGACGCTGGGCATCCAACGCAGCGTCCAGACGGTCGCGGGCGCCAGCTACAACCTGAGCCTCGACCTCGCGGGCCGCAATGGCTACTCCGCGGCCTATACGAAGATCGGCGTGTACGTGGACGGCGTGGAGATCGCGACGTTCAACAACACGAGCGCTTCGGGCGCGCTGGCATGGAACAGCGTCAACTGCAGCTTCGTCGGCACGGGCGCGCTGCAGAACGTGCGCATCGTCACCGAAGGCACCAGCCAGGACGCCGGCGGCCGCGGCATGATGGTGGACAACATCGCGCTGACCGAGACGGTGGCCACCAACAAGGAGGTGTTCCGCACGGGCTGGGAGTCGGCGGCCAACACCGACACGTCGTCCACGCTGGTCACGGGGACCAGCCTCGAGGGCTGGAACCTGCTCAGCACCGGCGACAAGCTGGCGGGCGGCAGCAACGGCTTCGAGGTCTGGAGCACGGGCGACCAGATGGCCGACGCCAACAACACGCTGCACACCGTCAGCGCGGCGGCGGGCGACGGCAAGAACTGGCTGGAGTTGAACGACGCCGGCGGCACGCAGTCGCAGACGCTGGGCATCCAGCGCAGCGTCCAGACCACCGCGGGCGACAGCTACACGCTCAGCTTCGATCTGGCCGGCCGCAATGGCTTCAGCGGCGCCTACACGCAGATCGCGGTCTACGTGGACGGCGTCAAGGTGGCCACGCGCACCGACACCAGCGGCGCCAACGCGCTGACCTGGGGCACGGCGAGCGTCACGTTCACCGGCACCGGCGGCACGCAGGACATCCGCATCGTCACCGACTCGAGCGCGCAAAACGCGGGCGGGCGCGGGATGATGCTGGACAACATCGCGCTGGTCGATGCCGTGCGTCTCAACGACGGCAAACAGGGCAGCACGATCACCCTGCAAGGCCTCGTGGCGGGCCTGGTGGACACCGACGGCTCCGAGGCGCTCGCGCTGACGCTCACCGGCATGCCCATCGGCAGCGTGCTGAGCGACGGCACGCACAGCTTCAGCGTGACCGACATGCAGCGCGTGGCTGACATCACGGGCTGGACGACGAGTGCGCTGACCTTCCGTCCGCCGGCAAGCTTCAGCGGCCACCTCGAGCTGCAGGCGCAAGCCACGGCCATCGAGCTGTCCGACGGCAGCCGTGCCACCACCACGCAACTGCTGGAAGTGCAGGTCGACGCCGTCGCCCAGGCACCGAAGGTGACGCTGGCGGCGCGCACGGACACCAGCGTCAGCCGCGAGCTGGTCGACACGAGCTGGGAGTCGGCGTGCGACAACACGTCGGGCGCCACGGTGGTCTACGGCTGCAGCGTCGAGGGCTGGGATCTGGTCGCCCCGGCGGCCAACAAGTACAGCGCGTTCGAGTTCTGGGGCGCGGGCGACACCATGAAGGCGGCCAATTTCACGTCGGTCAAGGTTCAGCCGGCCGCGGGCAACGGCAACAACTGGCTGGCGCTGACCAACGGCGTGGGCGCGAACGGCACGCAGAACTACCAGTCGCTGGGCGTCGACCGTGACGTCCCGACCGTGGTCAACGCGGTCTACACGCTGACGCTGGACTACGCCGGCGCCCTCGGCCTGGCCGCGAGCGCCACGCAGGTCGGCATCTACGTCGACGGCCAGCGCATCGCGACCTACGCCAACACCAGCCCCAACACGGGTCTGAACTGGCTGCCGCTGACCTTCCAGTTCCTCGGCAACGGCGCGACCCGCAACGTGAGCGTGGTGCTGGAAGGCGGCACGGGCACGACGGCGGCGCGCGGCGCGATGATCGACGACCTGCGCGTGGTCGAGACGCTGCCGGACGGCAACGGGTCGGTGTACGGTATCGCCGGCACGGCCATCGCGCTGCCGCGCATCGACTCGGCGCTCGCCGACACCGATGGCTCGTCCAGGCTCAAGCTCGAAATGATGGGCCTACCCGTCGGCGCGGTGCTGAGCGACGGCACGCACCGCGTCACGCTGACGCAGTCCGGCCAGGTGGTGGATGTCAGCGGCTGGGACGCGACCAAGCGCGAAGCACATGCGCAAGCAGGATGTCGATGCCTCCGCGCAGATCGCTCGCGCCCAGCGCCAACCAGATCATTTCGATGCGGATCACCTGCCGACCTCGCGCAGCCAGGTCGCCAACTCGCACGCACTCGCGACCGGCCAGTGCAGCTCGACGCGAGTCGATCCCGCCAGCAACTCGATGCGCACCGTGGCGGCGGTCGCGGCCGCTACACCTGCGGCGACGAAGCCGTTGATCTTGAGCGCGGGCGCGCACACGCCCGCGCCGTCCAACCGCGCCTGCCAGCGCTGCGCGTGGGCGCACCAGCTCGATAACGCCCTCAGCGCTACGCCGTTGGCACCGGCCCACGCCTGCGCCTTCATGCCTGAGGCCTGATATGCCTTCACCTGCTCCAGGCACCGTTCCATCCGCTCTCGATCCATCACCACCTCGCCTTGTCCGTTGAAATCACGGACGCAAGGTTCTCAGCTTCGCCGTCTATGGGAAAGATGGGATGGCGGAACGCTTAC
>JBBQYL010000049.1:0-27862 GCA_038208735.1 Burkholderiales bacterium | reverse complement strand
CCCGTTGCCCGCCCCCGGCCCGCGGCGGCCGGGCCGCATCCGCGTGGGCTACCTGTCGTCCGACTTCTACCACCACGCCACCGCGGTGCTGATGACGGAGTTGCTGGAGCGCCGCGACACGACCCGCTTCGAGACCTTCCTCTATTCGCACAGCCGCGACGACGACTCCGAGATCGGCCGCCGCGTGCGCGCCGCCTGCGAGCACTACGTCGACATCCGCGACACCGGCAACTGCGCGGTGGCCCATCGCATCCGCGACGACGGCATCGACATCCTGATCGACCTGAAGGGCCACACGCGCGACAGCCGCATGGAGCTGATGTCGTACCGGCCCGCGCCGGTGCAGGCCGCCTACCTGGGTTATCCGGCCACCACCGGCGCGCCCTTCATCGACTACTTCATCGGCGACCGCGTGACCACGCCGCTGGCCCACGCCGCGCACTACACCGAGCAGATCGCGCAGCTGGACGGCTGCTACCAGCCCAACGACGCCGCGCGCCCGCTGCCGCCCTGCCCGTCGCGCGCCGAGCTGGGCCTGCCCGACGACGCCGTCGTGCTGTGCTGCTTCAACCAGACGTACAAGCTGTCGCCCAACATGCTGGACCTGTGGGCCCGCATCCTCGCCGACGCGCCGCGCACGGTGCTGTGGATGCTGGCCTGGAATCCGCACGCGAAGCAAAACCTGCTGCGCGAGCTCGCCGCCCGCGGCGTGGCGTCTGGGCGCGTGTTCTTCGCGGCCAAGCTCGATCTGGCCAGCCACATCGCGCGCCTGCGCTCGGCCGACCTGTTCCTGGACACCTGGCCCTGCAACGCGCACACCACCGCCAGCGAAGCCTTGTGGGCCGGCGTGCCGGTGCTCACCGTGCCGGGCTCCACCTTCGCCTCGCGCGTGGCGGCCAGCCTCGTCACGGCCGTCGGCCTGCCCGACCTGGCCTGCGCCAGCGAGGCCGACTACGTGGAGCTGGCCACCGCGCTGGCCAACGAGCCCGACACCCTGCGCGGCATCAAGGCGCACCTGGACGCCAACCGGCGCCAGCTGCCGCTGTTCGACGCCGAGCGCCTGGCCCGCGACATGGACGCCCTGCTCACCCGCATGCACGAGCGCCACCTGGCCGGCCTCGCGCCGCGGGCCCTGGAGGCCGCAGCGCAATGAGCACCTACAAGGTCGCCCTGGTGATGATCGCGCGCAACGAGTCGGCGCGCATCGTGCGCGCGCTGGCCAGCATGGCCCGCTGCGTGGACGAGCTCGTGGTGCTGGACACCGGCTCCACCGACGCCACCGTGGCGCTCGCGCGTTCCGCGGGCGCGCGGGTGGGCCACTTCACGTGGTGCGACGACTTCGCCGCCGCGCGCAACGCCGCGCTCGCGCTGGCCGACGCCGACTGGAACGTGGTCGTCGATGCCGACGAATGGATCGCCGAGGACGGCATCGAGCTGCTGCAGCTGCGCCACACGTCGCCCGACTTCGTGGGCACGCTGCGCGTGGACAGCCAGTTCGACACACCCATCGGGGTATCGCTGGCGCCCAGCTGGCTGCCGCGCGTGCTGCCGCGCGGCGTGCGCTACGAAGGCCACGTGCACGAGCAGCCGAAGCACGCATTGCCTGTGAAGCGGCTGCCCACGGTGCTGTCGCACGACGGCTACCGTGCCGACGCGCTCAAGGCCAAGGCCGGCCGCAACGCCGACCTGCTCGCGCGCGCACTCACGCAGGCGCCCGACGACGCCTACCTGCACTACCAGATCGGCAAGGACCACGACGTCTACGAGCGCTACGCCGACGCCTGCGCGCACTTCGCGCGCTCGCGGGCCTGCGAGGACGCCAGCGGCGCGGTGGTGACGCTGGCCGGCACCACGCCCGGCTGGCACCACGACCGGCTCGTTCGCGAGATCCACGCGCTCAAGAGATGCCGACAGCATGCCCGGGGCGTGCTGCTGGCTGACGGCTCGATGGCGGCGTGGGGCCACTCGCCCGACTTCTTTTTCGCGCTTGGCGACCTGCTGCTCGACTGGGCCACCGAGGAGCCGGCGCGCGCCGGCGAGCTGCTGCCGATGATCGAGTCGGCGTGGCGGCGCTGCCTGGAGATCGGCGAACGGCCGGATCTCGAAGGCTCGGTGGCGGGGCGGGGCACCACGCTGGCGGCGCGCAACCTGATCGTGCTGTACGAGGGCACGGGACGCGCGATCGAGGCGCTGAAGCTGAAGCAGTCGCACTGACTTGAACGTTGAACGCTTCGCTTTGAAGTGAGGGTGGGACGCTTCGCGCTCAAGTCCAGCCGGGAAATGCCGCCCCCCCACCCGCCTTTTCGACGCTTGGCCGCGGCACCCGGTCTTCAGAATCGGTTCATGACCGTTCCCCCCTGCCCGGCCTCGCCGGACGGACACGGTCCCCGAACAAATTCCGGAGCCCGGTTCCATGACGAATCCCCCCGCAATCCACCTGGCGATCATCCAGCCTGCCGGCTACGTGCACTCGCTCGGCTTCCTGGACCAGGCGCGTTACTTCCGCCACATGTTCCGCCGCCAGGGCACCCAGGTGACGATGGCCAAGAACCGGCTGCGCGAGGACGCGGTCAACTTCGTGTTCGGCGCCCACCTGGGCTTTCCCGCCGACTGGCAGGAGCGCAACGCCTGCGTGTTCGTGAACCTGGAGCAGCTGGGCGCCGGCGGCGCGTCGGTGAGCCCCGACTACCTGGAGCTGCTGCGCCGCTCGGCGGTGGTGGACTACGACGCCGCCAACGTGGCCGCCTACTCCCAGGACCCGGCCGACGTGCCCATCGTGTCGTTCGGCTACGCGTCCTACCTCGACAAGCCCGCGCTGGCGCTGGAGGAGCGCGACATCGACCTGCTGTTCTTCGGCAGCATGAACCCGCGCCGCCAACAGTTCATCGACCGCGTGGAGGCCGCCGGCTTCAACGTCGCCACCTTCGACGCGCCGGTGTACGGCCCCGAGCGCGACGAGTTCATCGGCCGCGCCAAGGCCGTGCTCAACTGCCACTTCTACGAGAGCAACCGCTTCGAGCAGGCGCGCGCGTTCCACTGCCTGTCGCTGGGCACGCCGGTGATCTCCGAATACACGCCCACCACCGATCCCGCTCCCGCGTTCGTCGACTCGATCCTGTGGCTGCCCGAGCAGGTGGAGGAATGGTTCCGCCTGCACTTCGGCACCCCGGCCTTCTACGAAGAGGCACGCAAGCGGCTCGCCGCGTTCCGCATCCCCGACGCGGCGCACGATCCGATCGAGCCGTACGCCGACCTGCTGGCCTTCGCCGGCGGCTTCCAGCAGGGCTTCGCGCGCATCCGCGACACCGGCCCATGGCGTCCGCGCGCCATCAACCTGGGTTCGGGCAAGGACTACAAGCCCACGTGGCTCAACGTGGACATCCTCGACCGTGCCGAGCCCGACCTCGTGCTCGACCTGGGCCAGCCGGTGACGCTGCCCTACGCCGCGCCCACCCGCATGGGCGGCACGGTGCTGCTGGAGCAAGGCTCGCTGGAGCTGATCTACGCCAACAACGTGCTGGAGCACGTGCCCGACCTGCCGATGCTGATGACCAACGCGCTGGCCTTGCTGAAGGTGGGCGGCGCGTTCTCCATCGAGGTGCCCTACGAGAAGGCGCTCACCGCCTGGCAGGATCCCACGCACCTGCGCGCGCTCAACGAGAACTCGTGGCTCTACTACACCGACTGGTTCTGGTACCTCGGCTGGTTCGAGCACCGCTTCGAGATTGCCAAGAGCCAGTGGCTGGACGCCAACGTGCAGCCGTGCGAAAAGCCCGACGCCGCCTTCATGCGCGTGGCGCTGCGCAAGATCGCCACCACCCCGCGCGAGCGCACCACCGCGCGCACGATGCGCGCCGACTTCGGCGGCCTGGACTCGGACGAGCAGTTCGTCGCCGACGAGGCCATCGCGCTCATCTGAAATTCCTGACCCGGGAAACGCACAAGACATGAACACGCTCGCGATCGCGATGATCAAGAACGAGGCCGACATCGTCGAAGCCTTCGTCCGCCACAACCTCTCGCTGCTGGACCTGATGGTGGTCATCGACAACGGCTCCACCGACGGCACGCGCGAGATCCTCACCTCTCTTCAGCGCGAAGGCCTGCCGCTGGTGGTGTTCGACGATCCGATCTTCGGCTACTGGCAATCCGAGAAGGTCACGCACGTCTACCGCAAGGTGGTGCCGGTGTTCAATCCGGAGCTCGTGTGGTTTCTCGACGCCGACGAGTTCATCCACGCGCCGTCGCGCGCCGCGCTCGACGCCGCGTTCGCCGCGGTGCCCGCCGGCCAGGCCGTGCTGCTGCCCTGGCGCACCCACATTCCAGAGACCGACGTCGATCCGGCGCGCGTGCTGGCCGACCCGCTGGGCGCGATGCCCGACCGCCGTCGTCGCGAGGAGCCCACGTACTACAAGGTGGTGGTGCGCCGCGACCCCAAGGACGACGAGCGCCTGGTCATCGAGCAAGGCAACCACAACGTGCACTTCGTCGACGGCACCCGTCCCCCGGTGCGCGCGATGGAGGGCGTCTCGGTGGTGCACCTGCCGGTGCGCAGCGTGGAGCAACTCTCGGCCAAGGTCATCAACGGCTGGCAGGCCTACCTGGTGAAGAACCGCCACGCCGCGATGCCCACCGCCGGCTTCCAGTGGCAGCAGCTGTACGAGCGCGCCGTCTATGGCCAGGGCCTGGACGCCGCCACGCTGACCGAGGTGGCGCTCGACTACGCGCAGTCCCACCGCGCCGGCCGCCACCGCGCGGCCGACGCGCTGCGCGAGCCGGTGCCATCGCGCTACGGCCCGCTGCGCTACCTGCACCTGGCGCGCACCAACCTGCTGGCCAAGATCGCGATGAACATGGAGTCGTTCATCCTCAACGGCGACGGCACCGTCAAGCCCGACACCGACGAGACCGCCGCCCCCCGCCGCGACATCGCCGGCCTGCTGGAGGTGCTGCGCCAGACCGACGCCGTGCGCCTGCGCGGGGCGCCGGCCAGCGAAGGCCCCACCTGGGTGATGGAACTCGCGCTGGCCAACCCGGGCTGGCAGGACACGCCGACCGGCGAGGCCGACCTGCTGCTGGCCGCCAACATGCCGGTGGATCAGTTCACCGCGCTGGCCGCCGACGCCGCGATGCGCCCGACGCGCCGCGTGGTGTGGTGGCCCGCCGCCGAGACCGATGCCGATGCCGCCGCCACCGACGCCGCCCTGCTGGCCTGGTACCAGGCCGGCTGGGAGCCGCAACTGCTGGAGACCATGGGTTACCGCGCGCTGTCGGCCTTCCCCGAGCTGCGCCGCGGCGCCATCGTGCTGCACCCGTCGGAGGCCGATCGGAGCGATCGCGCGCGCGCGATCCGCGGCGTCCTCTCCGCGCCCGTGCCGCCGACCGCCGCGAAGGGCAGCCCGCCGAAGCGGGTGCTGCACCCGATGCAGGACCTGCAGATCGCAGCGCTGGCAGCCTGAGCCCCTTCAACACGATTCACCGAACCCGAGGAACCCGATGGCCTTCTGCTGTCTCTGCGAACAAGACGTCGATGTCTGGGTGCCGCACCCCGCCCGTACCCAGCGCAGTTCGTTCATGGTGCTGATGGGCACGGTCGGCTCCGACCTGACCCATTACGCCTGCCCCCATTGCGGCTGCAACGACCGCGATCGGCACCTGTGGATGTACATGGCCGCGGTCGGGCTGCCCGAACAGCTGGCCGGCGCGCGCATCCTTCACCTGGCGCCCGAGGCGTCCCTGGAGCCGCGCCTGCTGGCCTGCCAACCGGCCGAATACGTGCGCGGCGACCTGTTCCCGGCCCGCTCGGGCATCCGGCGCGTCGACGCCGAGGCGATCGCATTCGAGGACGGCCGCTTCGACCTGATCATCGCCAACCACCTGCTCGAGCATGTTCGCCATCCCGAGCGCGCGCTGGCCGAGTTCGCGCGCTGCCTGGCGCCCGGCGGCCTGCTGATCGCGCAGACGCCCTTCGCTCCGGCGCTCAAGCACACGTTCGAGCTCGACACGCCGCCGTCGGAGGACTTTGCCAAGCTCTACTACGGCCAGGTCGACCATGTTCGCCTCTTCGGGGGCGACATCGGCGCGCTGTTCAACGCGGCCGGCCTGCGCGGTGCGTTGCTGCCGCATGCGCAGATCCTCGGCGATTTCGATCCGACCGAGTTCGGCTGCAACATCCAGGAACCCTTCTTCGCGTTCTCGAAACCGGCGCGCGAACTCGAGGCGGCGTGACGCCCTGAACCGAAACGGGGTCGGCCGCAAGGCGGGCGCTCAAGGAAAACAGGCCGCATCGCGCGGCCTGTTTCGTTGTGGAGCCGTCAGGCAGCCAGCAGCATCGGCACGTCCACGTCTCGTACCGGTGCCACGGCGGAATCGCACACGATGCCCGCGATGCGGTCGACGTCCGCGTCGGCCAGCGCGGGGTAGATCGGCAGGCAGAGCACCTGCTCGGACGCCGCCCGCGCCACCGGCATCCGCACGGGGTCGGACGACGCCAGGCCGCGATACATCGGGAAGTCGGAGATCAGCGGATAGAAGTAGCGCCGCGCCACGACGCCCTGCTCGCGCAGGTGCCTGTACAGGCCGTCGCGGCCGAGCGCATGGCTCGAATCGACCAGGATCGGGAAATACGAATTGTTGGGCGTCGAGCCCGCAGCGGGCGCCAGGGTGCGTACGCCGGGCACGTCCGCCAGCAACGCGCGGTAGCGCTCGGCGATCGCACCGCGCCGGGCGATCGCTTCGTCGACATGCTTCAGCTGGACGAGGCCGAGCGCGGCATTGAATTCGCTCATCTTGCCGTTGATTCCGGTCGCGACGACGGTGGTTTCGTTGACGAATCCGAAGTTCTTCAATTGATCGATGCGCTGCTTGGTCTTGGCATCCGGGCAGATGATCGCGCCGCCCTCGAAGGTGTTGAACACCTTGGTGGCGTGGAAGCTCAACACCGACAGGTCGCCATGGTTGAGGATGCTGTGCATCTGGCCGCCCTCCTCGCGCTGCACGCCGAATGCGTGCGCGGAGTCGTAGATCACCTTGAGGTTGTAGTCGTCGGCGATGCGCTGGATGGCTTCGACGTCGCAGGGCGTGCCGTAGCAGTGGATCGGCATGATGGCCGTGGTCTGCGGCGTGATCGCGGCCTCGATCTTGGCCGGATCCATGTTGAGCGTCACCGGGTCGACGTCGACGAACACCGGCTTGATGCCGTTCCACATCAGCGAATGGGCGGTAGCGACGAACGAGTACGGCGTCGTGATGACCTCGCCCGTGATGCGGAGCGACTGCAGCGCGGTCACCAGGGCGATCGTCGCGTTGGTGAACAGGCTGATATGCCTGACGCCCAGATAGTCGCACAGCGCGGCCTCGAGCATCTGGTGGAACGGTCCACCATTGCTGAGCACGCGGGTGTCCCAGATCTGGCGCAGGTAGGGCATGAACTCCTCCAGTGGAGGCAATTCAGGCTGTGTCACGTAGATTGTCTTGCTGGCGGCCATGGGCGGGTGTCCTTCGTTCGTCGGCAGCCTGGGCAGGCACGCGTCGGTGTCCCGATGATGGCTGCGACGCTCGTTCGGCGATCGGCGGAAATGCCCTTGCGTCGCCCGCCAATTGCCCGCTCAGCTGCCCGCGAAGGCGCGATCTGGCGCCCATCAGGCCCGCAGTTCCAGCGATCGTGCGTAAGGCACTGCGCGGATCATCGCCACATCGCCCCGCAAAGGCCCAAGGACGCGCATGCCGACCATCACGACCCTCATTCCCGCCTACAACAAGGAATTCCTGGGCGAGACACTGCTCGGGCTGGCACGCCAGACTTTCCGCGACTTCCGGGTGATCCTCTCCGACGACAGCCCGGGCGACGAGATCACGCAGTTGATCCAATCGGGACACTATGGCGAACTGGGTCGCACGCTGGACCTGCAGGTCGTGCGCGGCCCGAAGAACGCCCGCCTCAACCACCAGGCGCTGATCGACCGCTGGGCCGGCGACTCGCCGTTCGTGCACCTGCAGCTCGACGACGACGTCGTCTTCCCCGAGTTCTACCGCTCGCACATCGCCGCCCACCAGACGGGCCGATTCAGCGCCTCCGTCAGCAGGCGGTGGGTGACCCACGGCGACACGCGTCCGGTGATGGGCATCAATCAGCCGGCCGTCGTCGCCCAGAGCCCGTTGCTGCACGTTCCGGTGGACGCCGACACGCTGTTTCGCACGATGGTACCCACCTGCAACAACTGGATCGGCGAATTCACGCACATGGTGATGTCCGCGGAGGGTGCGCGCGCCTACCCGCGCCCCCCCGTCGACGACCTTTCCTACTATGGCTGGCTCGACGTCGGCTTCGTGCTCACCGCGGTGCAGAAGGCGCCGCTGGTGATCGTGCGCGACCACCTCGGCGTATTCCGCCAGCACCCGTCGCAGACCACACATCACATGAACACCGGAATCGGCCGCGTCTCGTCGATGGCCTGGGTGACGACAGCGCTGCTGGCCTGGCGCGAAGGCCGCATCTCGCATGCCGACGTCGTCACGGCCATCACCTGGAACGTGGGCCAGTGCCTTCAACGGTTCGGTGAGGACGATGCGGTGATCAATGAGTTCTTCGGCCTGATTCAGGCCCACGGCGCCAATCTCGATCAGCTGTACGCGGCTTACAAGCCCTTCTGGCTGCGCGTGCTGGCGATGCACCCGGCCACGGCGCCCTCCGCGGCGACAACACGGCAAGAGCCGGCGTTCGCCTGAGCAAGGCCATGAACAACGGCAACTTCTCGCTCGACGGCGTGCTGGCCGCGCTCGACACCCTGGACCTGCCCTTCATCGTGCACGCCCGGCGCGATGTCGGGCCGCTGCACTTCTGCAGCATGTTCGCGCAGGAGCCGCACGGGCTGTACTTCAAGGAAGGCGACGGCGATCCGGATTTCGCGCATGACGACATCGTCGTGCTGACGTCGCACGCGACTGCTGGCGACATCGCCTGCCAGATCGAGGTGAGCCACCCGCAGCGTGCGTTCTACCTGCTGATGCGCCATTTCTTCGCGACACCAGCAGCCGCCGCGACGACGATCCACGCCACCGCCGTCATCGACCCGGGCGCGCGAATCGGCGCCGGCACGGTGATCGGTCCCTACTGCGTCATAGGCAACTGCACCGTGGGCTCCGGTTGCCACCTGGATTCGCACGTCGTCATCAAGGACGGCTGCGTCATCGGCGACCGGGTCACCATGGAATCGCATTCGACCGTCGGGGCGACCGGTGTCGCCTGGGTGTGGGATCCGCAAAGCGGCGAGCGCATCGTGCAACCGCAGATCGGCGGCGCGCGCATCGGGAACGACTGCTTCATCGGCACCGACGTCACGGTGGTGCGCGGCTCCGTCAACGAGGTGACCTCGCTGGGCGACGGCTGCGTCGTGGCGCATGGAACCAAGATCGGCCACGGCTGCGTCATCGGCGCGCACGTGCATTTCGCGAACAACGTCTCGATCGCCGGCAACTGCCGACTTGGCGACCGGGCCTTCCTGAGCTCCGCCAGCGTGCTCAGGCCGCGCATCGCGCTCGCGCGCGGTGTGGTGGTCGGAGCTGGCGCCGTCGTCACCCGGAACGTGGACCTGGAAGGTGTCGTGGTGTCGGGCGTCCCCGCTCGCGTCATGGACACCAAGCCCAGCCACTCGGGCGTTCCCAAGCTTCCGTCCTGAAAGGGCACACCATGCATGGTTCCTACGTCTCTCCCCAAGCCACCCTCGGCGCCGATGTGAAGATCGGCCGCTTCTGCATCGTCGAGGACGGCGTCTCGCTAGCCGACGGCGTGGTCCTCGAGGACTATGCGATGGTGCTGTCCGGCGCGCGCGTCGGCGCCCGCACGAAGATCGGCACGTACACCAAGATCGGCCACGACGTGCGAATCGGCGAGGACTGCTCCTTCACGTCGTTCTGCGAGATCCGCGACCGCTGCGAGCTCGGCGACCACGTGCTGATGGGCAGCCGCGGCACCCTGTCGGCCGGAACGGTCGTGGAAGACGAGGTGGTGATGAAGTACGCCTTCGTCGTCACCGACACGCCGGACCTGACGAAGAACAACGAGAAGAGCGTCGGACGGCTGAAGCGCAAGTCGCGCTTTGGCGCCAGCGTCGTCATCATGCCCTCGGTCACCATCGGTGAGAACGCCGAGATCGGCGCCTGCTCGCAGGTGCGCAAGGACGTGCCTGACAACCAGGTCTGGTTCGGCACGCCGGCCAAGTATTACCGCGAGGTGGACGGCACCGCCGTTCCCGCGGCGCCAGTGCGCAAGCTGGCCCTGGCGCGCTGACTAGACCAGCTGCATCTGCGCGTGCAAGGCCATCGCCCGCAGCGTGGCCTGCTCGCGCTCGGTGAGGCGGCGCGGGTTGATGCTGAGCAGCAGCAGCCGAGCCTGCGTGCCGTCGGGCGCCTGGAACGCCTCGGACGCCACCAGGTGGAAGCCGGAATGGTCGCGCGCCGTCAGGCTGGCCGCGATGGCGTCGCCCGTGACGATGCGTGCCGCATCGACGTTGCACATCTTGGCGATGTCCATCAACAGGAAGCCGATATCGTCGAACGGGGGCATCGTGGACTCACTCTCCGGCGGTGGGCCGGCGTTCAGTTGGCTGACGCGACGCGGGTGGCGCCACCCGCCACCGCGTCGAGGGCAAAGGTGCCCGAATTGCTGGCCACGGCCGAGCAGACGTCCAGGCCCTGCCAGGACGCCGAGGCCTGGCCGCCCGCCACGTCGATGTGCAGCGCCAGCGGCAGGCCGCCCTGCGCGGCCGAGGGCACCGCCAGTGCGGTCTCGATGCCGTCGGCCACCACGAAGTCGACCAGCGGCGCGCTGGCGTCGTTGGCGGCCAGCAGCAGGCGGATCTGGCCGTAGCTGCCGTCGGGCAGCGCGCCCAGTTCCAGCGGCAGCGTGGTGCCCGCCGCCAGCGCCAGCAGGTTCACCCGCACCGGCGTGGCCACGGGCACGTCGATCCAGCCCGCGCTGCCGAGGTCGGCGGCGCCGTCGGCGTTGACGCGCGCGCCGGCGATGGTGACATTGACGCTCTGCAGGCTGCAGGTTCGCACGACGCTGGTGGCCCGCGCGCCGCTGCCGCCGATGCCACCGACGCCGGCCACGCCGACGCCACTGCCGCCAATGCCACCCACGCCCTGCACCCCGGCGCCGCTGCCACCGATGCCGCCGACGCCCGCCACGCCCGCGCCGCTGCCGCCGATGCCGCCCACGCCGTCGGCCTGCGACTGCATGGCAACGTTGTCAGACGCCCCGCCGCCGCAGGCGGTGAGGAACGCGAGCACGGCGACGGCAATGGCGGTGGTGAGGGTCTTGCTGGTCATGGCTGGGTTTCCTGCGTGTTGGAGAGGTGTTCGAAGTAATGGATGCCGACGCCCACGCGCGCGGTGTCGCCGGCCGGCAGCCCCGACGGGGGGAGGTGCTCGATGTCGTGCTCGGTCAGCCAGGCGTCCAGGCCCTCGAGGAGCGCCTGCGACTGCCGGGCGCTCATCTCGCGGAAGGCGGGCAACGCCTCGATGGGGATGCCCACGTGCATCACCTTGCGTTGATAGCGCGCCTCGGTGGCGCCGTGCTCGATGTTGTGGGTGATGGTCTCGATGAGCTCGCCCACGTCGGTGCCCAGGATCCCCAGCTTCTGGACCATGCTTTCGTGCGGCACGAACGCCCGCTGGCGCAGTGCGACCCGGCCGTCGGCCAGCACCTGCACGGCGCCCACGCGCTTCAGCTCGTCGAGCACCGCGCGGGCCGGCACGTCGCCGCTGTGGGCCTTGACGAGTTCGGCGAAGCCGTCGGCGCCGTCCATGGGCAGCGGCTGCGGCGCGCCGTCGGCGCCGGCGAACCGCGGCTCGCGCACCCAGGCCGTGAGCACGCGGGCGGCGCGGTTGTAGTGGGCGGTGGAGACGTCGGCGCGGGACGACGGCTCGGCCAGCAGCAGGTTGACGTCCTTGCGGGTAAGGCCCGTGAGGATGGCGGCGCGCGAGATCGAGGGCTTCTTGCCGGGCAGCGCGAAGTCTTCCATGGCGGTCTCGACATAGACGCGCTTGGCGATGGATTCGAACGCGCTATAGGGAAACGAGTGCTTCAGCAGCAGGCGTACGAGGGGGCGGAGCAGCTTGGCGAGCGCCAGCCCCATCGCGGAAATGAGCACAGAGTCTTCCAGCATTTGGGAAATATATCCCAAATCCGGCCAACGCGACAGGTACCCCTCCCGGTACTGTCGACCGCGAGGTGTAGGAATTTGCCTTACAGCCGACCTGGCGCCAGGACGACTCAAGTCCCGGAAGTGGACTTATGTTCCCCGCCTGTTCCTCGCTTTAAAGTCGATCTCACGTTGACACCGTTTCTTCCTCCACCAGACACAAGGACAAGCATCATGGAAACCAATCAAATCCTCGCCGAGATCCGCGAAGCCAACCTGTCGTACATGATGCTGGCGCAAAGCCTGATCCGCTCGGATCGCGACCAGGCGCTGTTCCGACTGGGCATCTCGGAAGAGACCGCCAACATGATCACGGCCCTGACGCCGGCCCAGATGATGAAGATCTCGTCGGGCAACACGCTGCTGTGCCGCTTCCGCATGGACGACGACCTCGTCTGGAGCCTGATCACCAGCCACGGCAAGACCGCCGCGAACGAGACCGTTTCGCGCCTGCACGCCTCCATCCTGATGGCCGGCCGCCATCAAGAGGCCGCGTAAGCCGCCAGACCGTCCCGGTCAGCAAAGCATCACATCCAAGAATCAGGCAGGAGAGATCACATGAGCCGAGTCAAGAGCATCCTCACCGAGGCCCGCCAGATCGAGCGCGCCGTCACGCTGATCAAGCTGGGCGCCCGCCTGCAGGTGCTCGAGTCGGAGACCGATCTCTCGTACGAGCGCCTGCTGCGCCTGTACAAGGAAGTCGCGGGCCGCAGCCCGTCCAAGGGCCAGCTGCCGTTCTCCACCGACTGGTTCATGACCTGGCAGCCCAACATCCACGCCAGCCTCTTCCTGAACATCCACGAGTACCTGAACAAGGCCGCGGCGATGGAAGAGATCGACACGGTGATCAAGGCCTACCAGCTCTACATGGAGCAGACCGAGGCGCAAGGCCTGGAACCGCTGCTGTCCGTCACCCGCGCCTGGCGCTTGGTGAAGTTCGTCGACAACGGCATGCTCACGCTCACCAAGTGCACGAAGTGCAGCGGCAACTTCGTCTCGCACCCGCACGAGATGGCGCGCCATTTCGTCTGCGGCCTGTGCAACCCGCCGGCACGCGCAGGCAAGGGCAAGGCGGCCGGCGCGCTGTCCCTGGCCCACTGAAATTGGAGGAATCGCAAAGCGCCCGCGCTCGACGGTGTCGACGTGAAGAAGTCGGGCATGGGCGCCCGGATGAGCTTTCATTCAGTGATGCAGTACGCGATTCTTTACAGAACTGCCCTTGATTGGCGGAACGAACCGCCCGATATCAGGTCAGGTAGTTAGTGTTTTCTTGCTTGTCTCCTCCTA
Source organism: Burkholderiales bacterium (assembly GCA_038208735.1). GTDB lineage: Bacteria > Pseudomonadota > Gammaproteobacteria > Burkholderiales > Burkholderiaceae_C > Scleromatobacter. The sequence continues at coordinate 14,372 of JBBQYL010000049.1, read as the reverse complement.
GCACAACCCCTGTGCTTTCCAAGGCGATCCATCAACCGGATCGCCTTTTTCTTTGGGCGCGCGGATAGAGTGGGTCGCATGCTCCGCCGCGTCGCCGTCGCCCTTCTGCTCTGCTGTTTCGCAACGCCTGGCCAGGCCGCTGCGCGCGACTGCATCCCGGCCGACGGCCCTCCTCCGCCACTTGCCGGCGACGAGCGCGGGGTGGCGCTGAAGATCCTGCGCTGCGTGCGCGGCGCCGACGCGGTCGGCGCCTGGCAGCTCTACCTGCTGGGCGACAGCGCTCGTCGCGATGGCGACGTGGTGCTGTCCACCCGACTGGCCGCGCAGATGTTCACGCGCCAGGCCGACGGCACGCTGGCGCAGCGCTGGCTGCTGCGCGACCGGATCGCGCCCGACGAGGCCGGCGCGTGGTTCTCGCGCAAGCTCAGCGAGTTCGACGGCCTCGATGCCGATGGCAGGGCCGCGCCGCTGCTCGTGCTGCGCTTCGTCGCGTGGAAAGACGAGGACGCCACGCGCGGCGTCGACGAGGGCGACGACGCCGGCAGGCTGAAGATCGTGCTGCCGGGCGGCGAGCCGCCGGCGACGGTGATGGCCGTCACCGGCACCCTGGACGACGAGCGCCACACCACGGCCAACGACACGTACTTCACGCTGCCGGAGCCGACACGCCGCCACGTCGAGCGCTTGTTGAGGGCCTGGAACCGCGACCAGGTGTTCCTGTCGGCCGACAACGGCGGCACATTCGTGCCGCGGCGCCAAAAGCGGCACTGACACGCACGTGGATCCTGCGACTACGCGCAGGATGACCGGCATGGTGAGGCTGTCATCCTGCGCGCAGTCGCAGGATCCACGCGCGGCGAGGCGCGCCAAGGAAGCGGATACGGCCGCTTTTCCCGCTCTTATCCATCGGGCGCCCGAGGCCGTCGCCCGGGACACTGGACGGATGGCATCGTCCCCCTCCCTCCGCCGTCCGCGCGCGCCGCGCCTGCCCGCGGTGCGCTGGCCCCTGCCCGCGCTGCTGGCGTGGGCGGCCGGCTGGCTGGCGATGCTCGGGCTGCTGCGCACGGCCGCGCTTGCGCCGGCGCTGGCCGTCGCGGCGGGACTGGCGGTGTCGGCGCTGCCCGCGCTGTTCGCCGGCACCTTCTGGCGCCGGGTGATCGTGGCCGCGGGCTTTCCCGTGTCGCTGCTGGCCACCGGCGTGGGCGCCGTGTTGCCCGCGTGGGCCTGGCTGGTGCCGCTGGGGGCGCTGGTGCTGGCCTACCCCGTCACCGCCTGGCGTGACGCGCCGGTGTTTCCCACGCCGCTCGACGCCCTCGCGGGCCTCGATCGCCACATCGACCTGTCCCCCGGAGCCAGCGTGCTCGACGCCGGCTGCGGCCTGGGCCACGGCCTGCGCGCGCTGCGCGCGGTATGGCCGCAGGCGCGGATGGCGGGCGTCGAATGGAGCTGGCCGCTGGCGCTGGCCACCCGGCTGCGGTGTCCATGGGCGCGGGTCGCGCGCGGGGACATGTGGCGCGGCTCGTGGGCCGCGCACGACCTCGTCTACCTGTTCCAGCGTCCCGAGAGCATGGCGCGCGCGCTGGCCAAGGCCGACGCCGAGATGCGACCGGGCGCCTGGGTGGTGAGCCTGGAGTTCGAGGCCGCCGGCCGCCGGCCGCACGCACGCATGGACATGCCGTCGGGGCGACCCGTGTGGATCTATCGGGTCGCGCCATGAACGGCCAGCCCCGAAACACGATTTCCCGACACGAATCGCGCTCGCGAAGCCGTCTGGAGCCTCATCTCCCGCCATTTCGCGGCGATCGCACCCTCAAGGCGCGCGCCGGACGAGTCGATAAAGCCGCATGGCTCCCGAACCAGGAAGCCGCCATGCATCGAGAACTGGAAGCGTACCCAAAATGTTTGTGATCGTCGGCTGGGTCGTCGCACTGGCTTGCATCTTCGGCGTGTACATCGCCGAAGAGGGCAACATCGCCGTCATCCTTCACGCATTGCCCTGGGAGCTCATCACCATCTTCGGCGCCGCCGGCGGAGCGTTCCTGGCCAACAACCAGATGAAGGTGATCAAGAGTTCGCTCAAGGGCGTCGGCGCCTGCTTCAAGGGCAGCAAGTTCAGCAAGGCGCGCTACATGGAACTGCTGGCGCTGCTGTACGACATCCTGCAGAAGGCGCGCAAGGAAGGCCTGATGTCCATCGAGAAGGACGTCGAGGATCCCCACAGCTCGGCGCTGTTCCAGAAATATCCGATCGTCGGCAACGACCACCACGTGGTGGAGTTCGTCACCGACTACCTGCGCATGATGGTCTCGGGCAACCTCAACGCCCACGAGATCGAGTCGCTGATGGACTCCGAGATCGAGACCCACCACGCCGAGGAGCACGCCGCGGTCGCCGCGCTGGGGCGCCTCGCGGGCGGGCTGCCAGCGTTCGGCATCGTCGCGGCCGTGCTGGGCGTGGTCAAGACCATGAGCGCGGTCGGCTCGCCGCCGGCGGTGCTGGGCGGGATGATCGGTTCGGCCCTCGTCGGCACGTTCCTGGGCATCCTGTTGGCCTACGGCTTCGTGGAGCCGCTGGGCGGCCTGCTGGAGCAGAAGGTGGAAGACGCCGGCAAGGAGCTGCAGTGCATCAAGACCACCCTGCTGGCCTCGATGCAGGGCTACGCCCCCCAGGTGGCGATCGAGTTCGGCCGCAAGGTGCTGTATTCGGGCGACCGCCCCAGCTTCACCGAGCTCGAGAGCCACGTGAAGGGCAAGAAGTGACGTCCGGAAAGTAAGCCATGGCAGGCGATTCGAAGAAGCTCCAGCCCATCATCATCAAGCGCATCAAGAAGGGCGGCCATGCCGTTCACGGGGGGGCGTGGAAGATCGCCTACGCCGACTTCGTGACGGCGATGATGGCGTTCTTCCTGCTGATGTGGCTGCTGGGCTCCACCACCGACGGCGACAAGAAGGGCATCGCCGACTACTTCCAGTCGCCGCTCAAGATCGCGATGGCGGGCGGCTCGGGCTCGGGCGATTCCAATTCCGTCCTGAAGGGCGGCGGCGAGAGCCTCACCTCCACCGTCGGCCAGGTGAAGAAGGGCGACGTCGAGGCCCAGCGCAACACCATCAACCTGCACAAGCTGAAGGCCGAGCAGGTGCGCGCCGAGATCGCGCGCCTGGAAGACCTCAAGCAGGAGATCCAGCAGAAGATCCAGGGCAACGAGAAGCTCAAGGACGTGAGCTCGCAGATCCGCCTGGACATGACGCGCGATGGCCTGCGCATCCAGATCGTCGACGACCAGAACCGGCCGATGTTCGCCTCCGGCTCGGCCACGATCGCCCCGTACATGAAAGACCTGCTGCGCGAGATCGGCTCGGTGCTCACCGATGTGCCCAACCGGCTGACGCTGGAAGGCCACACCGACGCCCAGCCCTTTCCGGGCGGCGACCGCGGCTACAGCAACTGGGAGCTGTCGTCCGACCGCGCAAACGCCTCGCGCCGCGAGCTGATCACCGGCGGCCTGGCCGAGGACCGCGTCCTGCGCGTGCAGGGCCTGGCCTCCAGCCAGCCGTTCGACGAGAAGGATCCGCTGGCGCCCACCAACCGGCGCATCAGCATCATCGTGATGAACCGCGAGGCGGAAGACCGCATGTTCCGCACCGATCCGGACAAGGTTGGGCCCGATGGCGCGGATTCCGCGGCCTCGAGTGCGACAAATTCCACTTCTGCGCCGGGCGCCGGCTCAAGCGCACCCTCCCACTGACCGATAACACCGAAGAACTTCGCCCTGAGGACCCCATGAGCAATCCAACCGACCTTAAATTCCTTGTCGTCGACGACTTCTCCACCATGCGCCGCATCGTCCGCGGACTGTTGAAGGAGATGGGCTGCAACAACTGCGAGGAAGCCGAAGACGGCGCCGTCGCGCTGAACATGCTCAAGGCCGCGAAGTTCGACTTCGTCGTGTCGGACATCAACATGCCCAACATGAACGGCTTCGACCTGCTCAAGGCGATCAAGGCGGACGACTCGCTCAAGCACCTGCCGGTGCTGATGGTCACCGCCGAAGCGCGCAAGGAGGACATCGTCCTGGCCGCGCAATCGGGTGCGGCCGGCTACATCGTCAAGCCTTTCACCAAGGCGACGCTGGAAGAGAAGGTCCAGAAGATCATGCAAAAACTGGCGGCTACGGCCTGACCCGGAGCCGATCATGAAAATGGAAGACATCGCCAACATGAAGCCGGCGGACGTCCTGGCCGTCTCGCCAGAGGTGTTCCAGCAGCTGGGCAGCATCACGCGCCTGTTGCACGACACCATGCAGCAACTGGGCGTCATGCCCAAGCTGCAGACCGCCACCGAAGGCCTGCCCGACGCGCGCAGTCGTCTCAGCTACATCGCCACGAAGACCGCCGAGGCCGCCTACAAGGTGCTCAACTCGGTCGACCTGGCCAAGCTCGAGCACCGCCAGATCGCCGAGGCGACCCGCGCGATGGCCCAACTGATCGTCGCCGACCCGGTCAAGGCCGTGGCGTCGGGCGCCGTGATGAACTTCGTGCACGAGGTCGAGACCTCGACCAAGCGCATCGACGACCATCTGACCGACATCATGATGGCGCAGGACTTCCACGACCTGACCGGCCAGGTGGTGGCCAAGGTGGTGACGCTGGCCAACGACCTGGAAGACAGCCTCGTGAAGCTGCTGATCCAGGTGGTGCCGGAAGGCGTGCGCGAACTGGTCGACCCGAACGTGCTGAACGGCCCGGTCGTCAACCCGGAAGGCCGCACCGACGTCGTGTCCGACCAGAGCGAAGTGGACGACCTGCTCGCCAGCCTCGGGTTCTGATCCCGATCTCCGCATGCCCCGACAAGCCCGCAGCCCGCGGGCTTTTTTCATGGGACGCCTCGAACAGGATCGAGGGCACGTGGCGTCAATCGTGGCGGGCGGACCTCACGGAAGCTTCCAGCGACGCGCCTCGCCGGTGCCGCCGAGATCGACCATGCCGTGCTTCTGCGGCGTCCAGTCGGGATCGTCCACCCAGGGACGCAGGCGCAGGATCTCGCTCTTGGTGCCGTTGACGAACTGCCGGCGCGGATAGACCAGATCGCCGTAGGACAGGTCGTTGCGGTGCGCCCAGTAGAACCCGAGCCGGATCAGGTAGACCGGCGGCACGTGTTTCGCCCGCTCCGGCGGTGGCGCGAGGATGTACGCGGGCTGGCTCGGCACCATCGCCAGGTTCACGACCGTCACGTTCACCAGGTTGTTGTCGGCATCCTTCAGCTGGGCGTAGATCTTCTCGCCGCCGCGCTTGAAGTCGGCGTCGTCGTCGGTCAGCGCGAAGGTGAGGCTGTTGGCCGTCTTCGGCGTCCACCCCCGGCCCAGGAACCAGTCGAGCATCGGCTTGACCAGCCGGTTCGTGTCGATCAAGGGTTGCGCCTGAGCGTTCGGCGTGAACGTGAAGCTCTTGATGCGCCCCGCCTCCTGGTCGATGAAGAGCGTGCGGCCGGCCGGCAACTCGAACGTCTGCGTTCCCAATTTGACGGACGGCGCTATCCAGTGGTCGCCGAAGATGACCGGACCGGTGTCGGCGATCACATCGAGCGCGACGGCATAGTGGTTGTGGTCGGGCGTGTCGACCCGGCCATTTTCCGCGGGCAGGCCGTTGACTTGCATGAAGTCGCGCAGGGTCTGCCCGAGGGCGATCTGCATCTTGCGGGGGGGAAGTTTGCTGGGATCGTCCATGGGGGCGGAGCGGAAGGGTGGAAAGGCCGTGGCGGCGCCGGTGAGCAAGAGAGGCAGGGCCAGGGCGAGTGTCGCGCCGAGGCGCCTCACCAGCCCTGCTCCTTCTTGAGCGCGTCCATCAGGGAGCGGTAGTAGTCGACCCGGTCGGCGCCTTTGGAGATGTTGCCGGCGAACGGGATGGTGTTCGGGTCGCCGCAGGTGGTGGACACCGGGATGTCATAGAGATTCGTGCCGGTAAAAGGCTTCTGCACCGCCGACGCCACCTTCATCTCGCCGAACGTCCCGGAATACTGGTCGTAGACGGGTTGCACGACCTTCATCTGCTCGAACTTGGCGATGCCGTCGGACGCCGCGTCGACGTCTCCCTTGTCCATCTTGTCGAAGGCATCTTCCAACTCGGGCTGCAGGGGCTTGCCCTCCGAGGCGTAACACTCCTTGAGACTCGCCCAGCCGAACTTCGCCTTGTATGCGGCGACGGGATAGATGTCGCTGAAGATTCCCTTGTTGGCGTCGCCGAGCGCGTGGTACATGTTGTTGGTGAACGACGCGCCCGTGGCATCGTCGAGCGGCTGCTTCCAGGACAGCCACGAGCGCACGCCCGCCACCTGCTTCATGGCGCATCCGCCCTGGGCCGAGACGACGGATGCGAGCTTCACCCAGCGGTCCTGAGGATCCTGCGCCGCCACCTCCGTGTAGGCCTTGGTGATCGCGGCGTTGCGTTCGATCGGATCCTTGATGGAGGCAATCTGCCGGGTCTGGTCGTCGATGACCTTGACCTTGCTGTGGCAGCACGACGCGCAGACGCCCTTGGCATCGCCGTTGCCCGCCTGCCGCACGGCGTCGGCAGCGCGCGCCGAGACATCGGCTTCGTCGCTCATTCGCTGCGCTCCGCGCCGCGCAGCCCGTTCATGGCCAGCAGGGTCAGAAGCGTCGCCCGATCGTAGTTCCGCTCTTCGACGATCGCGTTCACCTGGGGGATCCTCCGTTCGAAATCGACGCCATGCACCGATGCGCACAACGTCCAGGCCATCATTTCGTTGCGGTGTTTGAGGCCGAGCTCCCGGGCCCGCGCGATCTGTTTCCGCGCGAAGGGCTCGGTCACGACCTGCCCCGCCGCGACCGGCCGGGTGGCGAGGATCGGTTCCAGCGTGCGCGCGACCTCCGCCGCGAAGGCGTGCCACTGGTGCGTCTCCAGCGTCGCGTACTGCTCGAGCGTGATCATCATCGGCATGGCGTGCGCTCTCTATTCACCGACCAGGCCGTTACGGATCGCGTACACCGTCAGCTCGGAGTTGTTGGTGAGCGCCAGCTTTTCCAGCACGCGTGCGCGGTAGACGCTCACGGTCTTGGGCGACAGCGTGAGCTCGTTGGCGATGTCGGACAGGCGCTTGCCCGAGGCGATCATCACCAGCGTCTGCAGCTCGCGGTCGGACAGCTTCTCGTGGGCGTGGGCCACCTCGGGCGCGGTCAGGCTCTCCACCAGCATCTGGGCGATGTCGGGCGTGACGAACTTGCGGCCCTGCGACACGGTGCGCACGGCCAGCACGAGCTGCTGCGGGTCGCCGCCCTTGTTGACGTAGCCGTACGCGCCGGCGCGCAAGGCGCGGATGGCGTACTGGTCTTCGGGGTACATGCTGCAGATGAGGACCTTCATCGTGGCGCCCTCGTCCTTGAGCACCGACAGCACGTCGAGGCCGCTGCGGCCCGGCATGTTGATGTCGAGCACCAGCACGTCGCAGGTGCTGGCGCGCAGCAGCGAGCGCAGCTCGGGGTAGTCGCCGGCCTCGCCCACCACCTCGATGTCGGCGGCGTCGGACAGCGTGTCGCGGATGCCGCGCCGGATGAGGGCGTGGTCGTCGCACAGGATGACGCGGATCATAGGCCTCCCCAGACCGACGGATCGTCGGAATCTTCGAACGCGGGACGCGCCTCCTCGGCGTCGGGCCCGAACTCGGACGCGTAGCCCACCTCGCCGGCCAGCGGCACCGACAGGATCAGCGTGGTGCCCTGGGTGCTGTTCGACAGGTCGACCCAGCCGCCCACGGTGTGTGCGCGCTCGTGCAGGCCGCGGATGCCGAAGCTGCGCGCCTTGGCCAGGTCGGCGCCGCGCAGCCCCACGCCGTTGTCGCTGATCTCCAGCGACAACACGCCGCCGGCCAGCGACAGGTCGATGGCCACGCGCGTGGCGTTGGCGTGCTTGGTGATGTTGGTGAGCGCCTCCTGTGCCGTCCGGTAGGCCACCAGCGGCACGCCCGGGGGCAGCTGCATCGTCTCGTGGCTGGTGCGGAAGCTGCAGGCCACGCTGGTGCGTTTCTCGAAGCGCGACGCCATCCACTGAAGCGCCGCCACCAGGCCCTGCTCCAGGATGGCCGGGTGCAGGTTGTGCATGATCCGCTTGCTGGACTCGATGGCGTGGCTGACCACCTCCAGCGCCGCCTGGGCGCGCTGCTGCACCTCGACGTCCTTCGAATGGCGGGCGATCCAGGCGATGTCGAACTTCAGTGCGGTGAGGGATCCGCCGACATCGTCATGGATCTCGCGCGCGATCGCGGCGCGCTCGTTGTCCACGCTGGTCTGCAGATGCTGCGCCAGCTCGGACAGTCGCTGGCGCGACTGCGTCAGCTGCTGGTCGGCCATCGCGCGCGCCAGGCGCGCCTCGTGCGCGTCGATGGCGTGCTCGACGGCCGGGGCCAGGCGCGCGAGGTTGGCCTTGAGGAGGTAGTCGCTGGCGCCGTTTCGCATGGCGGCGACGGCCACGTCCTCGCCGATCTCGCCCGAGATGAGGATGAACGGCAGCGGCCGGTGGTGCGCCTTCACGATCTCGAGCGCGGCCAGGCCGGAGAAGCCGGGCACGTTGAAGTCCGACAGGACGATGTCCCAGGGCTCTTCCAGCGCGGTGCGGAAGGCGGGCTCGGAATCGACCCGGGTGGTGTCCACCTGGGTGCCGCCGCGGCGCAGGTGGGCCATCTCGAGTTCGTGGTCGAGCTCGGAGTCCTCCAGGTGCAGCACGCGCAAGGAGGTGCGGCGGGCCGGCGCGGCGTGGGATGGCATGAGGCGAGTGTATCCGGCGGTTTCAGGCGACGCGGCGCGGCCGCACGGCACCGAAAAGGGCCACAAACCCCCTTCGGGGAGGAACTCGGCCACGCTTATTCAGAAATGGACGGGCTTTTCTGTCGTGATCTCCTCAATGTTCGGGGGTCATGTGCCGAAGAATCAAGCGCAATCCCCATGGGTTTCGAGGCCTGTTCGTCGCCTCGCCCAAAGAATACAAACCGAATGCTTGGAGCCACGATGCTGACGAGTGACGCCCAGACCCGATCGCCCGGCGGAGGACTTCCGCTGGTCGCGGCGGCCGACCTGCAGGATCACCTGATGGTCGCTTCGCACGACCTCGAACGCCTGCAACGCCTGCTGGAAGACGCCGGAGAGGCGCTCATGGGCCACTTCTATGGCGCATCGAACCAGATGAACGTGCTCAAGGACGAAGCGCCCAAGGTCAATCTCGATCTGGGCCCGATCCGGGAAGCCATGCAGAGCCTGGCCGGCGCCATCACCGCGCTGCAGTTCCAGGACATGGCCACGCAGCTGATCGCGCACACCCAACGCCGGCTGCGCAACTGCGCCGACCGGATTGCCCGAGACGCCATGGGCGACGACGAGGATGGCGAGGCCATCGTCGAAGACGCCCCGATGCGACCCAACCCGGTGACGCAGGACGAGATGGACGCTGGTTCCATCGACCTGTTCTGAACTGACTCCTTCCTTCAAGCCCTTATTCAAGACCCCTCCGGAGAACTGCAATGCACACGATTCTTGCCGTGGATGACTCCCCCTCGATGCGCCAGATGGTGGCGTTCACCCTGAAGAACGCCGGTTTCAACGTCGTCGAGGCGGTGGATGGCCAGGACGCCTTCGAGAAGTCCACCCAGCGCGACTACAACCTGGTACTGACCGACCAGAACATGCCCCGCATGGACGGCATCAGCCTGACGAAGAAGCTGCGCGAGAACCCGAAGTTCAAGCAGACGCCGATCCTGATCCTGACCACCGAGTCCAGCGACCAGATGAAGATGGCCGGCCGCGCCGCGGGCGCCACGGGCTGGCTCGTGAAGCCGTTCGATCCCGCCAAGCTGATCGAAGTCATCGGCAAAGTCGTGCGCTGAAGCACTGTCCCCGCGCGAGGACACGCTGCAAGAATTCCGGATCAGGAGAATGAGTCATGGGTGAGATCAGTAACAACAGCAGCTCGGCCGGTATCGACCTGAGCCAGTTCTACCAAGTCTTCTTCGAAGAAGCTGGCGAGAACCTCGAGCTGATGGAGCAGAAGCTCCTGGAGCTCAACGTCGACGCGGCCGACGACGAGGAGATGAATGCCATCTTCCGTTGCGCCCACTCCGTCAAGGGCGGGGCCGCCACGTTCGGTTTTTCCGACGTCGCCGCGCTCACGCACCAGATGGAGACGCTGCTGGACAAGCTGCGCCGCCACGAGCTGATGCCCACGTCGGCCATGGTGGACGTGCTGCTGGCCGCCGGCGACGCGCTGAAGGCGCAGTTGGCCGTGCACCAGGGCTCCGCCAGCAGCGCGCCGGACACCAGCGAACTGCTGGGCCGAATCCGCGCGATGGCCGAAGGCCAGGCGCCCGCACCGGTCGCCAGGGCCGTGGCCTCCGCCGCCGGCCCGGCCGTGACCAGCCCGACGCTGAAGTCGATGCCCATTCCGAAGGCGCAGACCCGCGCCATCGAACTGGTGGTCGGCCCGCTGGAGAATCCCGAGACCGCCGATGCCCTGAGCGAGCTGTTCAGCGAGATCGAGGACCTCGGCACGATCGAACCCCTGGACGGCGGCCGCGCCGCGGACGGCATGCGCCGCTTCCGCGTGCTGACGACGACGTCCGACAGCGAACTGCTGGACCTGTTCACGTTCCATGTGGCACGCGAACTGATCCATATGCGCGCCAGCGATCCTGGCTTCGGCTTCTTCCCGGAGAACGCCGGCGCCCCGCCCGAAGAGAACCCGGTCGATCCGGGCTACGGCTTCTTCGAGCCGCTACCCGACGCCGCATCGGCCGACGCCGCCCCCGTGGCCGCGGCCGCCGATGCAGCCGACGACGCGCCGGAGCCCGCCGCCGTGGCCGCCGCGCCCAAGGCCGCCGCCAAAGCCATCGAGAAGTCGGTGGCCACGCCCGACCAGGCCACGCTGCGCGTGTCCATCGAGAAGGTCGACCAGCTGATCAACCTGGTGGGCGAGCTCGTGATCACGCAGGCCATGCTGGCGCAGAACAGCCGCGAAGGCCAGCTGAGCCAGCAACTGCTGGCCGGCCTGACCGACCTCGAACGCAACACCCGTGACCTGCAGGAAGCGGTCATGTCGATCCGGATGATTCCGATGTCGATGGTGTTCAACCGCTTCCCGCGCATGCTGCGCGACCTGGCCGCCAAGCTCGACAAGAAGGTCGAACTGGTGACGCAGGGCGAAGCCACCGAACTGGACAAGAGCCTGGTCGAGAAGATCACCGATCCGCTCACCCACCTGGTGCGCAACTCGTGCGACCACGGCATCGAACTGCCGGCCGATCGTCTCGCCAAGGGCAAGCCCGAGCACGGCACGATCACGCTGATCGCGTCGCACCAGGGCGGCTCGATCGTGATCGAGGTGCGCGACGACGGCAAGGGCCTGTCGCGCGACAAGCTGATCAGCAAGGCCCGCGAGCGCGGCCTCGACGCGCCCGACTCCATGACCGACCAGGAGGTCTACGCGCTCATCTTCGCGCCGGGCTTCTCGACGGCCGACGTCGTCACCGACGTGTCGGGCCGCGGCGTGGGCATGGACGTGGTCAAGAAGAACATCACGTCGCTGGGCGGCACGGTGGAGATCGACTCCGCCGAAGGCTACGGCATGAGCGTGAAGGTTCGCCTGCCGCTGACGCTGGCCATCATGGACGGCATGTCCATCGGCGTCGGCGACGAGTGCTACATCCTGCCGCTGGCCTCGGTGGTGGAATCGTTCCAGGTCGCTCCGGGCATGATCAAGACGATCGGCGGTTCGGGCCGCGTGGTGGAGGTGCGTGACGAGTTCATGCCCGTCATCGACCTCGAACGCGTCTTCGAGGTGCCACGTTTCGACTTCGAGCACGTCAGCAACATCATGGTGGTCGTCGAAGCCGAAGGCGCCCGCGTGGCCCTGCTGGTGGACGAACTCCTCGGCCAGCAACAGGTGGTGGTGAAGAACCTGGAAGCGAACTACCGCAAGGTGCAGGACGTGTCAGGCGCCACGATCATGGGCGACGGCCGCGTCGCGCTGATCCTGGACACCGGCTCGCTCGTGCGTCGCACGCGCCATTGAGTCCCGGTCGACCCTCGCATCCGAACGGCATTCTTTCGAAACGGATATCCCCATGTTGAGTTCTCTTTCCATCCAGGCCCGCGCCATGCTTTTCTTCACGTTGTTGTTCGGCAGCCAGGCTGTCGTGATCGCCGGACTGGTGTTCGGCTGGTCGCCAGCGGTGTTCGTCTCGCTGGGCCTCGCCCTGTGCGTGGCCACCGCCTGGGTGTTCGCCACCGGCATGATCCTGGTGCGCCGCATGATCACCGAGTTCACCGCCCACGCCATCTCCATGGGCCAGGGCGACCTCAGCACCAACATCCGCACCAGCGGCCCGGCCGCCTCGACGGCCTCGCTGCGCGCGCTGAAGACGCTGCAGGAAGAGCTGCGCAAGACGATCGGCGCGATCCGTTCGGGCACGCACGAGGTGTCGACGGCGTCCTCCGAGATCGCCACCGGCAACCAGGACCTGAGCCAGCGCACCGAACAGACGGCCAGCAACCTGCAGCAGACGGCCAGCTCGCTGTCGCAGCTCACCGGCAACGTGCGCCAGAGCGCCGATTCCGCGGCGCAGGCCAACCAGCTCGCCAGCTCCGCCACGCAGGTGGCTCGCCGCGGCGGTGCGGTGGTCTCGCAGGTGGTGGCCACGATGGAGGAGATCAACTCGTCCTCCAAGAAGATCTCCGACATCATCGGCGTGATCGACGGGATCGCGTTCCAGACCAACATCCTGGCGTTGAACGCCGCGGTGGAAGCTGCGCGTGCCGGCGAACAGGGCCGCGGCTTCGCGGTCGTCGCCTCCGAGGTGCGCTCGCTGGCCCAGCGCAGCGCGCAGGCGGCCAAGGAGATCAAGGGCCTCATCGGTACCTCGGTCGACAAGGTCGAGATCGGCTCGAAGCTGGTGCAGGACGCCGGCTCCACGATGGACGAGATCGTGGCCAGCGTGCAGCGCGTCACCGACATCATCGGCGAGATCAGCGCCGCGGCGCTGGAGCAGAGCCAGGGCATCGGCGAGGTCAACGAGGCCGTCACCCGCCTCGACCAGATGACCCAGCAGAACGCCGCGCTGGTGGAGGAATCCGCCGCCGCTGCCGAGAGCCTGAAGGACCAGGCGCATCGCATGACCACCGTCGTGGCGAACTACCGCCTCGACGCGACGTCGGACTTCGGCGGCTTCGCAGCCCCGGCCGCGCACGCCCCGGTGGCCGCCAAGGCGATCGCCAAGGCCGGTGGGTACAAGCCGGCAACCACGGGCGCCAGGTCCGCGGTCGCCAAGCCCGTCGCCGCGAAGACCGGCGCCGCAAAGACCCCCGCTGCCAGGCCCACCGCCCCCAAGGCCTCGGCGCCGAAGTCCGCGCCGGCGCCCGTCTCCGCTTCCCCGGCACCGGCTCCGGCCGCCTCGGGCGCGAGCGACGACTGGGAATCGTTCTGAGCGAACAAAGTCACTTCATTCCGCCCGGCATCCGCCGATAACGGAAACAGAAGCCTGACGTCTTTCAACACCGAACCCAAGAAGCCCAGAGGATCCGCCATGGACATGATCAAGGAAGCCACCCACATCGCGCGCCAGAGCGCCGATCGTTCCGCCGCGGCGGCCAAGGGTGCGAAGGGCGAATTCCTGACCTTCCGCCTGGGCGGCGAGGAATACGGCATCGACATCCTGCGCGTGCAGGAAATCCGCTCCTACGAGCAGCCCACCCGCATCGCCAACACGCCCGAATTCCTGCGCGGCGTCGTCAACCTGCGCGGCGTGATCGTGCCGATCGTCGACCTGCGCCTGAAGCTGGGATGCCAGGAAGCCGACTTCAACGCCTTCACGGTCGTCATCGTCCTCAACGTCAAGGGCCGCGTCATCGGCGCCGTCGTCGACTCCGTCTCGGACGTCTGCGAACTGGGCGGCGACGCCATCAAGCCGGCCCCGACGCTGAACTCGCACGTCGACATGTCCTTCATCACGGGCATCGCCAACGTCGGCGAGCGCATGCTGATCCTGATGGACATCGAGGCGCTGATGAGCGCATCGGACATGGGCCTCATCGAATCCGCTGCCTGAGCGTTCTTCGCTCCGCGACGAGCCGCCTTCGGGCGGCTTTTTCGTATGCGTTCCGCGAACGACATCCTTGCGCCGCTCAATGCGCCGTGCTGAGGCGGCTACGCGAGGGCGGCGGCCGGCACGGTGGCGGGCGTCACGGGGGTGGTGCTGGGCGCGGGAGCATGCCAGTTGTGCGGCAGCAATTGGGCGAGGTCGCGGTTCTTCAGCGTGGGTAGCCGTTCGAACACGTCCTTGAGGTAGGCCCAGGGATCGTGGCCATTGAGTTTGGCCGACTC
>JBBQYL010000048.1:0-28179 GCA_038208735.1 Burkholderiales bacterium | reverse complement strand
GTGGTCGACCCGAGCGCCTACGTCCACCCGACGGCCGTGCTGATCGGCGACGTGCACATCGGCGCCGGCGCCTACATCGGCCCGCTCGCCAGCCTGCGCGGCGATTTCGGCCGCATCGTGGTCGGCCCCGGCAGCAACGTGCAGGACACCTGCGTCATCCACGGCTTCCCGGCCTCCGACACGGTGCTGGAAGAGAACGCGCACATCGGCCACGGCGCGGTGCTGCACGGCTGCGTGGTGCGCGCGGACGCGCTGGTGGGCATGAACGCCGTGGTGATGGACGAGGCGGAGATCGGCCCCGGCGCCTTCGTGGCCGCCAGCGCCTTCGTGCGTGCAGGCCTGAAGGTGCCGGCACGCTCGCTGGCCGCGGGCGTGCCGGCGAAGATCCTGCGCGAGCTGACCGACCAGGAGCTCGACTGGAAGCGCGAGGGCACGGCCACCTACCAGCGCCTCACCGAGCGCTGCCTGGCCACGATGAAGGAATGCGATCCGCTCACGGCCGAGGAGCCCGGCCGTCGGCGGCTGGATACGGGCGGCGTGCAGCCGCTGGTGGCCACCAAACGCGCGGCCGACTGACGTCCCCATCCCTTGCCGGCGCGCCGTTGCTGGCGCATCCTCGGATGGCGGCACAATGCAGGCCTTCAGCCCGGGAGCAACGATGGATCAGCGTGAGTTCGAGGCAGTCGTGGATGAGTTCGGCGCGAGCGCGAAGGACCTGGTCGAGCTGGTCGAGACGGCACGCTACGAGCAGCCTACCGCCATGGCCATCTCGCGCCTGCTCGACGCGCGCGAAGACCTCCTCGCCCTCATCGCCAAGCTGCCCGCCCTGCGCGCCGTGACGCCGCCGGTGGCGATCCCGGTGCAGCTCGCCAGCCTGCGCAAGCGCATCGTCGAGGCGCGCGCGGGCCTGAAGACCGGCCCCGACTCGGCCGCGATCCTGCACCTGGTCATCGAGGTGGGCGAGACTTTCGCCAACGCCATCGCGCCGCTGCAGGCCGCCGGCCGCTGGCCGCGCAGCCGCTCGCGCTGAGCAAGGCGGGCGCTGCGACAATGCGTCCATGAAACTGGTCATGGACTTCCAGATCCACGGCGATCACGCCCTGGTCGCCGCCGTCGCGTTCGACGACTGGGCCGCCCCGGAGGGCACCAAGAACTATTCGCTGCGCATCGGGCATGTGGAGAAGCCCGCCAAGGGCGAACTCGACCTGCGCGCGCTGCCGTGGCTGGTGCAGCTGCTCGACGCCAACGGCCTGCAGCCCGAGGCGATCGTGATGGACGGCTTCGTGCACCTCAACGCGCAGGAGACGCCCGGCCTGGGCCGCCGGCTGCACGACACGCTGGGCGGTCGCGCCGCGGTGATCGGGGTGTCGAAGAGCGGGTTCAAGGACACGCCCGAGCAGTTCGAGATCTACCGCGAGGAAGAGACGGCCGCGCTGGTGATCACCTGCGCCGGCATCGACCTGGGCGCCGCGAAGGCGCGCGTGCGCACGATGCACGGGCGCAAGCGCCTTCCGACGCTGATGAAGCTGGCGGCGCGAATCGCCAAGGGCAGTGTCGACGCCTGACGCGGGGCCTCAGGCCGCCACGCGCCGATCCACTTCCTCGTCGAAAAGATAGGCCGACTCGAAGGCGTCGGCCACCGCGAAGCGGCGCACGAACGCGAGCGCCGTGTCGGCCACCTCGCGCCAGCCGCTGTCGATGGTGAGCGAGTGGCCGCGGTCGGGCATCTCGACGATCTCGGTGAGGCCCGAGTTGAGCTGCTGCTGCCGAAACGACGCGTTGGCGATGGACCACGGCACCGTGTTGTCCTTCTGCCCCGACACGATCAGCAGCGGGCCGCGCTCGTGGTTGAGCGTGTCCACCTGCGCCTCGGTCCACGGGTTGAGGTTGGCCGTGGCGGCCTGGAACAGCGGCGCGCCGGACGCCGGCACGGCATAGGTGCGATGCAGCTCGCGCGCCTCGTCCTCGCTCACCGCGTTGGCGAACGCGTAGCGGAACTGCTCGACGCTGAGCGGCACCGCGCGATTGCGGTTGGCGGGGTTGCCCAGTACGGGCCACGACGCCTTCAGCGCCGAGAACGGCAACGGCAGCACGCCGCGGAACGGCGCCGGATCGATGGCCACGGTGACCGCCGACTGGCCGCGTCCCGCCAGGATCTGGGCCAGCAGGCCGCCGAACGAGTGGCCGATGACGGCCGGCTTGCGCTCCAGCTGCGCGATGAGCGCGGAGAAGTGGTCGGCCACCTGGCCCACCGTCTTGTTGGCCATCACGTCGGGATGGGCGTTGGCCTCGGCCACGGTGGCGGGGTCGTCGGGCCAGTCGGGTGTGAGGGCGATGTAGCCGGCCTCCTCGAACACCTCGGCCCAGCGCTGCCAGCTGCTGGGCAGCAGCCACAGGCCGTGCACGAACACCACCGGGTGCAGCCCGGACACGTTGGCGCGCTGGACCTGCGCGCGCTCGGCGGCCGACAGGGCCGTCGTGGATGACGATGCCGAACTGATCATGCGCCGTTGCCTCCCGGATCGCTGCCCTGACATGAGGGCGGTGTCAGATCCGATTTCATCGTATCCAAATGTAGCCGCGAGTCAACGCCGGCCGTCCATGAACCCCTGTTCAGGGGAGGCGCGGCCATCGCCGCGCCCTTGCCGCTCGACGTGCCTTACTGCTCGACGTGCTGCGACGGGTCGGTAGCCGACACCGGATGGGTGGGCGTGTTCGAGGCGGTCGTCGTCGTGGCGGGCGTGGTCGACTTGCTCGAACGCGAGGCGGTAGCCGAGCCGCTGCCGTTGCCGCTGCCGGCCAGGTGGGTGTTGACGGCGCGGGTATGCGAGGTCGACGCCGTGGTGCCGGCCTTGGGTGCCGCGGTCGACGTGCTCGTCGGCGCGGTGGAGGTGCTCATCGGCGCGGTCGACGTGCTCGCCGGCGTCGTGGACGTGGAAGGCGCGGTCGACGTCGACGCGGTGGGCGCCGTGCGCGAGATCGAGCCTGCCGCGTTCAGCGCGCCTTGGGAGCCGCTGCCACTCAGCGCGCCGCTCGTCGAGCCCAGGCTGCCGGCCAGGCCGCCGTCGGCGCTGCCGTTGGCGTTGCCGTTCACGCTGCCCGCCGCCGAGCGCACGCCGCTCACGGCGTTGCCGGCCGGGGTGCCCACCTGGGTGCCCGCATCGCGCGCCCCCTGGACGCCGGCGCCGGCCACGGCCTTGCCGTTCGAGACCGCGTTCGTGGCGGCCGTCTTGCCGCTGCCGGCGACGGCCTTGCCGTCGGTCACCGCGTCGCCGGCGGTGGACTTGGTGGCGTCGACCACGCCGCCCGCATCCGTCTTGGCGTCGCCGACGAT
This sequence comes from Burkholderiales bacterium, assembly GCA_038208735.1. Classification (GTDB taxonomy): domain Bacteria; phylum Pseudomonadota; class Gammaproteobacteria; order Burkholderiales; family Burkholderiaceae_C; genus Scleromatobacter. The sequence continues at coordinate 24,845 of JBBQYL010000048.1, read as the reverse complement.
GTTGCCGGCCGCGTCCTTCACGGGCGTGCCGGTGGGCGTCGCCAGCGTGCCGGTGAGCTGGCCGTTGCCGGCGAGGCTGCCCGTGAGACCGCCGCGGCTGGCGCTGCCGCTGCTCATGCCGCCGAGGCTGCCCAGGCCGCCGCCGAGGCCGCCGCCCAGGCCGCCGCCGCCGTGCATGCCGCCACCGCCGCCCAGGAGGCCGGCATGGGCGGAGGGAGACATCGCGACGCAGACGGTCGACAGCGCCATCACGGCGACGGTGTGGAGAGCGGAGTTCTTGCGGATCATGGTGGTGCCCCTTTGCGTGGTTGACTGGTTGGCTGTCGAACGATTCGCAGCCTGCAAAGGGAGAACGCCGCGCGCGCCGGAATCCTTCCCGCGCGAATGCAACAACTTGTAACTAACGCGCCAGGCTGACCGACTCGAGTGCGGTACGCAGGCCTTCGGCCACCAGGCCGCGGCCGATACCGTCGCGGGGCGCGGGCCGCGGCAGGTCGTGCGCCGACGCGGCCAGGCGTGCGATGGCCGCGGCGCCGCCGTCGGGCCGCGCCTGCTGGTAGCCGGCGGCCAGCAGCCCCGCCACCAGCGGCGCCGCGAACGAGGTGCCGCGCACAGGCGCGAACTGGCGCGTGCCCGCGGCAGCGGCGGCCATGTCGGCCCCCGGCGCCACGAACATCACCTGGGGGCCACGCGCGCCCTCGGGCAGCAGGCGCAGTTGCCCATCCACCGCGCCCACGCCCACCACGCCGGGCCACGACGCGGGATAGAGCGGCGGAGCCGCCGGCCCGTCGTTGCCCACGGCCGCCACGATGAGCATGCCTTGCGCGACCGCGTGCGCCACGATCCTCTGGAGGATCTGGTTGGCCGGACCGACCAGGCTCACGTTGACCACCGCCACCCGCATCTGCGCCATCCAGGCCAGCTCGCGTGCGATGGCCTCCACCGAGCCGCCCGTGGGCTCGTCGCAGTACACGTCGGCGGCGTACAGCGTGGCGCGCGGCAGCGCCGAATGGAAGCCATCGTACTCACCTACCATCAGCGACGCCACGGCCGTGCCGTGCACCGCCGGATGGCCCTCGTCCGCGCAGCCATGCGTGCGCACCGTGACGCGGCGCAGCGCCGGGTGGCGCAGGTCGACGCCGCTGTCGATGAGCCCCACCTGCAACGGCACGCCGCTCGCGCGGCCCTGCGCCAGCGTGCCCATCGCGGCCATCGACGCGGGCTGCGCGGGCGCCTCCACGCTTCCGCTGCTGCCGTACACATGATGAAAGTCGTACGCGCCGTCCGGATCGATCGCCCGCGCCCGCGCGAGCGCCTCCGCCAGATCGACGCCCGCCGGCGCCTTGAGTACCAGCAGCACGGCGTCGAGTCCCGCCAACGCGTCCTCGCGCAGCGGCGTGAAGCCGGCGGCAAGCAGCGCCTCGCGCGCGGCCGGCGACGACGGTTGCGCCAGCAGCTCGGCGCGCACGATCAGCTCGCCGAGTCGGTCGCGGTCGAGTTCGCGCGGGTGCTCCCGCGCGCGCTCGCCCACCGCGTCCAGGCGCGAGGTGGCCAGCTCCACCGGCGCCAGCACGGTGTCGACGATCGGCTGCAGGCGCTGCACCAGCGGCGACTGCGTGATCGGCGACACGGCATGCCCCAGCGCGGGCCCCAGCGCCGGCAGGCGAAGCTGGGCGTGCGCCGAGCCGCAAAGAAGCAGCGCGAACGCAAGGATTCGGCAAGTTCGAGGGTTCATGTTCGATATAACGTTGGACGCATGGAAGAAAATCCATCGCCACAACGTTCTCCCATCATGTCATGAGCCTGTCGCCCCTTGCGTTGCGCGCGGAGATCGCGGCCCTGTTGCCGCGGCTGCGCCGTTTCGCCCGATCCGTCACCCGACACCGGGAGGACGCGGACGACCTCGTGCAGATCGCGGTCGAGCGTGCGCTGAAGCACCTCGATCATTGGCAGGATGGAACCCGACTGGACAGCTGGCTGTTTCGAATCATGAAGAACGCATGGATCGACGAGGTGCGGGCGCGCGGCCGTCGCGACGAGGTGCTCGCGCCCGAAGAGGCGGGCGAGCACGTCGGCTTCTCCGAGACGGGCAGCCGCGACATCCGCCTGTCCATCGAGAAGGCGATGGCGCGCCTGCCCGAGGACCAGCGCATGGCCGTGAGCCTGGTGCTGGTGGAGGGGCTGCCCTACAAGGAAGCCGCGGAGGTGCTCGACATCCCCATCGGCACGCTCACGAGCCGCCTTGCGCGCGGCCGCGACGCGCTTCAACTGATGCTGGGCGACGGAGACCTGACGCCATGAGTGCCCTGAACGAACACGACCGCATCGCGGCGATGGCCTATGTCGATGGCGAGCTGCCGGCCGAGGACATCGTCGCTTTCGACGCCCGCCTCGCGCTGGAGCCCGTGCTCGCGACCGCGGTGGCGCGCGAGCGCGCTTTGCGCGCGCGGCTGCAGTCGGCCTTCGCGCCCGAGCTGGACGAGCCGGTGCCCGCCGGCCTGCTCGACCTGCTGGCCGTGCCGGAATCTGCCGCCGCTGCCGCCGCCCCCCTGGCCGCCAACGAGGCCTTGCCCGCCGGAACGAACGACGCCTCGCGCGCCACGCTGCCGCACGACCGCCGCTGGCGCTGGCCCACCTGGGGCGCGATGGCCGCCAGCCTGATGCTGGGCGTCGTGTTCGGCACGCACCTGCTGGCGTCGCACACGGGCGGCGGCGAGGCGGTGGCGCTCAACGTGGGCGACGACGGTGCCATCACGGCGCAGGGCGCGCTGCGCGACGCGCTCGAGCAGCACATCGGCGGCACCGTGATCGATCCGAACGCCAAGGTCGGCGTGGGCCTGAGCTTCCGCGACCATGCCGGGGACTATTGCCGCACGTTCGCCGTCGACGCGGCCTCCTCGGGCATCGCGTGCAAGCAGTCCGCGGGTTGGGTGGTGGCGCGGCTCGAACACGCCACCAACGCGCGCGCCGGCGAGGCCGGCGGCTACCGCACCGCCGCAAGCTCGCTGAGTCCCACGTTGCTGCAGGCCATCGATGCGATGCGCGACGGCGACACGCTGGACGCGGCGGCCGAGGCCAGTGCGCGGGACAAGGGCTGGAAGCGCTGATCAGGCCGTCATCCCGCCGCCCGCCCGTCGAACGCCGACCTGGCCTGCTCCACCTCGGCCAGGTGCTCGGTGGTCCACCGGTACATGGTCCTCAGCGGCTTCTGCACGCTGCGGCCCAGCGGCGTGATGGCGTACTCCACGGCGATCGGCGACGCCGGCACCACGCGGCGCGTGACGATGCCGTTGCGTTCGAGCCGGCGCAGGCACTGCGTGAGCGCCTTCTGCGTGACGCCCACCAGTTGCCGCTTGACCGCATTGAAGCGCAGGGGCCCGTCGTCGAGCGCGATGAGCACCAGCATCGACCACTTCTCGGTGAGTTGATCGAGCAGCAGTCGTTGCGGGCAGTTGGCATCGAAGTCGTCGGACGGGCAGCTTGGCATGCGGTATCTCCGAGGCTATCTGGTGTCTCCAAGGTGGCTATTTTATCCCAGGTTTACTTTATATACTTGGCAGACACCGATCACGAAGGAATCCGCCCATGACCATCAACAGCAGCACCGACACCCTCTTTCGCCCCCTGCGCATCAAGTCGCTCGAGCTCAGGAACCGCATCGTCATGGCGCCGATGACGCGCTCGTTCTCGCCCGAAGGCGTGCCCGGGGAGGACGTGGCCGAGTACTACCGCCGCCGCGCCGCCGCGCAGGTGGGCCTCATCCTGTCCGAAGGCACCGTCGTCGATCGTCCCGCCGCCAAGAACGATCCGCGGGTGCCGTTCTTCCATGGCGAGGCCGCGTTGGCCGGCTGGCAACGCGTGATCGACCAGGTGCACGCCGCGGGCGGCAGGATGGGCCCGCAGATCTGGCACGTGGGCACGGTGGCCAACCCGCAGACCACCTGGGTGCCGCCGGGTTCCGTGGAGGGTCCGTCGGGCCTGCTCGCACCCCAGGCGCCGCGTGGCGTGACGATGACCGACGAGGCCATCGCCGACACCATCGCCGCCTTCGGCAAGGCCGCCGGCGAGGCGAAGCGGCTGGGCTTCGACACGCTCGAGCTGCATGGCGCGCACGGCTACCTGATCGACCAGTTCTTCTGGGAGGGCACCAACCAGCGCTCCGACCGTTTCGGCGGCGCCACGCTGAAGGAGCGCTCGCGCTTCGCGTCGGAGGTGGTGAAGGGCGTGCGCGCCGCGGTGGGGCCCGACTTTCCGATCCTGCTGCGCGTGAGCCAGTGGAAGCAGCAGGACTACGCGGTTCGGCTCGCGCCCACGCCGCAGGCCATGACCGACTGGCTGCTGCCGCTGGTGGAGGCCGGCGTCGACGTGCTGCACTGCTCGCAGCGCCGCTTCTGGGAGCCCGAGTTTCCGGAGCTGGACGGCGAGGACGGCCTCAACTTCGCGGGCTGGGCCAAGAAGCTCACCGGCACGACCACCATCAGCGTGGGCTCGGTCGGCCTGTCGGGCGACTTCTTCGGCAGCTTCGGTGGCAAGACCTCTCAGCCCGCGAGCCTCGACAAGCTGATCGCGCGCATGGAACGCGACGAGTTCGACCTGATCGCCGTCGGCCGCGCCCTGCTCGGCGATCCGGATTGGGTGACCAAGGTGCGCAACGGCGACGCCGCCGGGATGAAGGACTTCAGCGCGGCGGCGTTGGGCGAACTGGCCTGATCAGAGCCAGGGCGTGTCGTAGTACTCGTACACGCCACGCCCGTAGGTCTCGTCGTAATTTGGACGCGCGTCGAAGGAATGGCGCGGCGCCTGGCTGAGCTGCTCCTTCTCGAGCGGCACCACGTAGCCGTCCTTCTCGAGGTCGTAGTGCAGCATCGACCACGGCAGCGGATAGCGGTCGGCGCCCATGCCGAAGATACCGCCGAATTCGAGCACGGCATGGCGGACGATGCCGGAGCGCTTGTCGATGACCAGGTAGTCGATCGAGCCGAGCGAATCGCCGGCGGGGTTGAAGACGGCGGTACCGGTGACGCGATCGGAACTGATCACGCTGCTGGCAGCGGTGGTGGCGGTGGTGTCTTGCATGGCGTCTCCCGGGTGTGGCGGCGCGCAGCCGGATGCCGGCGCCTCAGGCCTTGCTGAGCACGCCGCGTTCCCACCGCGCGACCCACGCCGCGCACAGCCGATGCAACTGCTCCACGCCGTCGGTCAGCGCCGCCGGCCCCGGCTGCAGGATGTCGCACGACTTGATCTCGTGCAGTTCGCCGTTGGCGACGGCGGGCACGTCCTGCCAGCCAGGACGCGCGGCCACGTTGGCGCCGCGAAACTTCTTGCCGCACCAGCTGCCCACGATGAGGTCGGGCGCGCGCCGCGGCGGCTCCGCCGGGTCGTGCACGATGCGATCCTTGCCGCCGGCGTGCAGGCCCAGTTCGGCGAAGACGTCGACGCCACCGGCCACGGCCACCAGCTCCGACACCCAACGGATCGCGCTGATCATCGGATCGTCCCACTCCTCGAAGTAGACGCGCGGACGACGCGGCCACGCGGTCGATGCGGCGGCGATCTCGGCGTGGCGCGCCTGGCAGGCCGCGATCCATGCCTCCGCGCGGTCGCTCGCCTGCACCAGGCCGGCCACCAGGCGCAGCGTGGCGAAGATCTCGGCCACGCTGCGCTGGTTGGTGATGAACACGTTCAGGCCCGCGCGAATGAGCTTGTCGGCCAGCGCGGCCTGCATGTCGGAGAAGCCGACGACCAGGTCGGGTTGCAGCGCCACGATCTTGTCGATCTTGCCGTCGAGGAAGGCCGACACGCGCGGCTTCTCGTCGCGCGCGCGGCGCGGGCGCACCGTGTAGCCGGAGATGCCGACGATGCGGTGCTCCTCGCCAAGCAGGTACAGCCACTCGGTGGTTTCCTCGGTGAGGCAGACGATGCGTTGGGGACCGGTCATTGAGGGATTGTGCACGGCACCGCCCTGGCTAACCCTCGGATCGGGCCCTTCGACGGGAACGGACAATTGCCCATCGATTTCCCGGATCCGCCCATGACCTCCCCTTCCGCGGCGCTGTCGCCCTCAGGCAAGCCGACCGCGCCCAAGGCGGCGCACCCGTTCCTGTTCCTGGTGCTGTTCCTGCCGTTCGGCGCGGTGCCCGGCTTCCTCACGGTGGCGCTGGCCTACGAGCTCAGCAAGAAGGGCATCAGCACCGGCGACATCGCCGTGGTGGTGGGCATCAGCTACGTGTGCCTCATCTTCAAGTGGCTGTGGGCGCCGCTGGTGGACACCCTGCTCACGCGCAAGATCTGGTACGTGGGCTCCACGCTGGTCTGCGGCTTCGGGCTGTGGCTGGCGGGCCATGCCGCCATGGGCGAGCACCCGTCGCTGCCGCTGATCAGCGCGGCGCTGACCCTCAGCAACTTCACGGCCACGCTGCTCGCGATGGCGGTGGAAAGCCTGATGGCCGCCACCGTCGTCGACAGCGAACGCGGACGCGCCGGCGGCTGGTCGCAGGCCGGCAACCTGGGCGGGCAGGGGCTGGGCGGCGGTCTCAGCCTGTGGCTGATCCAGAGCCAGGGCTTCAGCGACGCCGCCTCCGGCGCCGTACTGGGCCTCATCTGCGCGCTGTGCTGCCTGGCGCTGTTCTGGGTGGACGACTCACGGCCGCTGCTGAAGGTGGACGGCCATGTCGAGGCCGCGGGCCACCTGGGGGTCGCCGCCAACCTGCGTGCCATCGGCGGCGACCTGTGGGACCTGCTGCGCTCGCGCGTGGGCATCCTGGCGCTGATGATCTGCCTGCTGCCCATCGGCAGCGGCGCCGCACAGAACCTGTGGTCGCCCATCGCGGAAGAATGGCACGCCTCGGCCGGCGTCGTGGCCTTCGTCACCGGGGCCATGAGCGGCCTGATCTCCGCCGTCGGCTGCCTCATCGGCGGCTGGCTGTGCGACCGCATGGACCGCAGGACGGCCTACTGCGTGTTCGGCTTCCTGCTGGTGATCACGGCCATCGGCATGGCGCTGTGCCCGCGCACGTCGAACCAGTACATCTTCTGGACTTCGGCCTACGCGCTCGTCGTCGGGCTGTGCTACGCCGCCTACTGCGCGGTGGTGCTGGAGGCCATCGGCGATACCGCCGCGGCCACCAAGTTCAGCTTCCTGTCGGCGGTGTCGAACGCGCCCATCATGCTGATGACCTTCGTCGACGGCGCCGCCAATACCCGCTGGGGTACCAACGGCATGCTGTGGACGGATGCCTGGTGCGGGATGGCGGGCATCATCGTGTTCGCGCTGATGGCCGGCGGCACCAAGCGCCGCGGCGTCACCACGGCCCTGGAACCCGCTTGAATGGAAGGGGTCTGGCCCCGCGGTCACGGGCGATGCTCATTCCTATGCGCGTTCCACCGCCGGCAGCACCGTCCCCGCACAGTCGCCGAACCCGATCCGCCGCGCGCCCTCGGCCTGGCAGTGGCCGCGCAGGATCACGCAGTCGCCGTCCTGCAGGAACGTGCGCGTCTCGCCGTTGGACAGCGTGAACGGCACCTTGCCGCCCTGGCTCAGCTCCAGCAGCGAGCCGCCCTGGTCGGGCCGCGGGCCGCTCTGCGTGCCGCTGCCCATCAGGTCGCCCGGCTGCAGGTTGCATCCGTTGCTGGCGTGGTGGGCCAGCAGTTGCGCGGGCGTCCAGTAGGCGTCGGCGTACGTGCTGGCCGACACACGCACGGCCGACTGGCCCTGCGCGCGCATCTCGCTCGTCTGGATCCACACCTCGAGGCCGATGGCGAAGGCCCCGCGCTCGCGGTTGCCGGCCGAGTCGAGATAAGGCAGCGGCTGCGGGTCGGCCGCGTCGCGCGCGAACGGCACCCGAAACGGCGCCAGCGCCTCCATGGTGACGATCCACGGCGAGATCGTGGTGGCGAAGTTCTTGGCCAGGAACGGGCCCAACGGCTGGTACTCCCAGGCCTGCACGTCGCGCGCCGACCAGTCGTTGAGCAGCGTGGCACCGAACAGCGAGGCCTCGGCCTGGGCCATGTCCAGTGGCATGCCCGGCGCGTTGGGCGGGCCCACGAACAGGCCCAGCTCCAGCTCGTAGTCGAGGCGGCGCGATGGCGTGAAGACCGGCGCGTCGCCCTCGCCCTTCACCTGTCCCCACGGCCGCGAGAAACGCTGGCCGCTGACGCCGATGGACGAACTGCGCCCGTGGTAGCCGATCGGCACCCACTTGTAGTTGGGCAGCAGCGGGTTGTCGGGCCGGAACAGCTTGCCCACCGTGGTGGCGTGATGGATGCCCGTGTAGAAGTCGGTGTAGTCGCCGATGTGGCACGGCAGCGTCATCTCGGCCTCGTCCCGCGGCACCAGCAAGGTGCCGGCCTTGGCATGCCACAGCGACGCCGTGCCCGAGGGCGCGGCCGACAGGCCCTCGAACAGCGCGTGGCGCAGCGCGATGCGCGCCGCGCGGCCGTGCGCCATGAAGCCGTTCAGGTCGCCCAGCGCCAACGGGCCCAGCAGCACGGCGACCTGCGGGTCGAGCTGGCCCAGCGCGTGGAGGTCGAGCACCTGGTCGCCGACGGCCACGCCCACCCGCAGCGCGTCCTTCGTGCCGGCACGGCGGAAGCGGCCGAACGGGAGATTCTGGATCGGGAAGTCGGTGTCCGGCGTGTTGGCCGACACCACCCAGCTGGTGGCTTCCGGCGCGTGCGTGAAGTCGAGCATCTCAGGCCTTGAAGTTGTCTTGCAGCGGCGCCCAGCAATCGGCGTACGTGGTGTCGAGGTGACCCCCTTCCAGCGCATAAGCCGTGGGGCGCAGGCGCCAGCGGCTCTCCACCATGAAGGCCAGCGTGTCGTCGAGCTTGCGCGGCGCGAGGTCGGCGGCGCTGGCCTTGGCGAACGCGTCGGCGTCGGGCCCGTGCGGCACCATGCTGTTGTGCAGCGACAGTCCGCCCGGACGGAAGCCTTCCTCCTTGGCGTCGTACTGGCCGTGGACGAGGCCCATGCACTCGCTCATCACGTTGCGGTGGTACCAGGGCGGACGGAAGGTGTCCTCGGCAACCAGCCACCGCGGCGGAAAGATGACGAAGTCGCAGTTGGCCCAGCCGGGCGTGTCGGACGGCGAGGTGAGCACCGTGAAGATGGACGGATCGGGATGGTCGAAGCTGATCGAGCCGATGGTGTTGAAGCGGCGCGTGTCGTAGACAGTCGGCACCAGGTTGCCGTGCCACGCCACCACGTTGAACGGCGAGGCCGCGGCCGGCGCGCGCCACAGCGCGCCGCCGAACTTGCGCACCAGCTCCCACGGCTCGGCCGGGCCGTCGTCGAACGCGGCGTCGGGAGCGATGAAGTCGCGCGTGTTGGCCAGGCCGTTGGAGCCGATGGGCCCCAGCTCGGGAAGCCGGAAGGCGGCGCCGTAGTTCTCGCAGACGTAGCCGCGCGCCGCCTGGCCGTCCACGGCCGGATCGACCTTGAACAGCATGCCGCGCGGCAGCAGCACGATCTCGCCCGGCGCCGCGTGCAGCACGCCCAGCTCGGTGGTGACGCGCAGCGCCCCGGCCTGCGGGATCAGCAGCAGCTCGCCGTCGACATCGACGAACGCGCGCTTGCCCATGGGCTTGCGGGCGGCGTACAGGTGCACGGCCACGCCCACCTGCATGTCGGGATCGCCGTTGAGCAGCATGGTGCGCAGGCCCTCGACGAAGTCGAGCGGCTCGGCAGACGGCGGGATCGGGTGCCAGCGCAGCGGATCGGGCGGGATGTCGAAGCCGTCGCGGGCGCCGGTCTTCAGCAACGCATGGGCCATCGCCGTGTAGGGGCCGCTGCGCACGGAAGGCTGGCGGCGATAGAGCCAGGTGCGCTGGTTGGCGTGGCGCGGCGCGGTGAAGGCGGTGCCCGACAGCAGTTCGGCGTACAGGCCGAACGGCGCGCGCTGCGGGCTGTTGCGGCCCTGCGGCAGCGCGCCGGGCACGGCCTCGCTGCTGAAGTGGTTGCCGAAGCCGCTGTTGCGGCCGGCCGTCGGGAGCGAAGAGCCCGTCATCGATTTCACCTTTGCTGAACCGATTCGCCATTGCTGAATCGAGTGGCTATCATAGACACCGCACCCCGCCGTGTCCAATCCATGCCCACTCCCGCCCCCAAGCCCGCTCCCAAGCCCGCCCGCGATTCCGATTCGCGCGGCATCCAGTCCATCGAGGTGGGCGGCCGACTGCTGCTGGCGCTGGCGCACCACGGCCAGCCGCTGGCGCTGAAGGGCCTGGCCGCGGCCGCCGACATGACCGCCGGCAAGGCCCACCCTTACCTGGTGAGCTTCATCCGGCTGGGCCTGGTGGAGCGCGAGACGGAAGGCGGCCGCTACGGCCTGGGCCCGCTCGCGCTGCAGATGGGCCTCATCGGCCTGCAGCAGTACGACCCGGTGCGCCTGGCCACCGAGCGCATCGACGAGCTGGCACGCGCCACCGGCCACACCGTGGCCATCGCCGTCTGGGGCCATCGCGGCCCCACGCTGGTGCGCATCGCCGAGGCGCCGTCGCCGGTGCATGTGTCGATGCGACACGGCACGGTGATGAGCATTGCGGATACGGCCTCGGGCCGGCTGTTCGCTGCCTTCGGCCCGGCGCAGGCCGTGCGCGAGGCGCTGGCCAACGAAGCGCGTCTCGCGCCGGCGCGTCAGGCACCCGCGGCACGCTCCGCGCGTGATGCGCGTGCCCCGCGCGAGCGAGGCGGACGCTTCGGCCTGGGCCACGCCTTCGACCGCGAGATCGAGCGCATACGGGCCGACGGCGTGGCTGGCATCGACGGGGTGGCGCTGCCGGGCATCAGCGCGGTGTCGGTGCCCGTGTTCGACTCGCGCGGCCAGCTCGTGCTGAGCCTGACGGCCATCGGGCCGAGCGCCACCTTCGATTCGGCCGTGGACGGCCAGGTGGCGGCACGGCTGAAGCCGGCCGCCACTGCGCTGTCGGTGCGGTTGGGATGGAAGCCGCCCGCGTGAGTGGCTCCCCCCGCGACGCTCCCGCGTCGCAGTGTCGGATCAGGCCTCGACAGCCTTCTGCTGCGTCAGGCGGCGATCCAGCAGGCGGCGCATGTTGTTGAGCGACACCATGTGGGTCTGCAGCAGGCCCAGCAGGCCGTTGCGGTACATCTGGGCGATCTGGGCGTCGGGCAGCTTGCCCAGCGCCTCTTCGTCCACGGTCATGAAGCCGTCGACCGACAGCGACTCGCCGCTGGCCAGCGTGGCGTCGAAGCGCATCGGCTTGAGCAGCTTCATCTCCAGCAGCGCGGCGCAGGCCTGGCGGGTGCGCTCGAGGTCGGTCTCAAGGTCCTGCACGAACTTGTGGATGCCGTTGAGCAGCTCGGTGGCCTCGCCCTGCTCGTTGAACAGCGGCTGGCCTTCGGTGCGCGACATGCCTTCCCAGGTGTTGTCGAACACCATGGCCCAGCGGTCGGAGCCTTCGATGCGGGCCATCGTGAACGGGTAGGCACGCAGCATCGCGGGCACGTAGCCGGCGTCCCACTTGTGGTCGGGCGTGACGAACAGGTTCTCGTCCGGCTTCATGCCGAACACGGCCACCGGGGCGACGGTGTCGCGGCCCAGGGCGTCGGGCGCGGCGCGCACGAACAGGATCGGGAAGCTGAGCGCCGCGTCGGCGAATTCGCTCACCGACACCATGAACGACGTGAACGGGGCGAGCCGGGGGATCGCGTTCAGTTCACTCTTCAGGCGCAGGTCGCGGTGGAGGACGGTGTCGAGCGCAATCGGCTCTTTGTGCAGGTTCGTGACGATCATGGGTGTTCTCCAGGGGAAGTATTCCGGCTCACGAGTACCTTGTCGACTCGCTTGCCGTCGAGGTCGACGACCTCGAATCGCCAATCTCCCCATTGGACCGCATCGGTCGTCCGGGGCAGGCGTCCCAGCAGCAGCATGATCATGCCGGCCAGGGTGTTGTAGCGCCCGCGATCCTCTTCGGGCAGGTCCTTGATCTCGAGGCGGTCCTTGATCTCGGGCACCGGGATCAGGCCGTCCATCAGCCAGCTGCCGTCCTCGCGGCGCACGGCCCAGGCATCGTCGTCCGACTCGGGGCTGAACTCGCCGGTGATGGCCTCCAGCACGTCGCGCAGCGTGATCACGCCCTGCACCGCGCCGTACTCGTCGACCACGAACACCAGCTGCGCCACATGCGTGCGGAAGTGGTCCAGCAGCTCCATGCCGGACAGCGTCTCGGGCACGAACACGGGCGGCTGCAGCTCCTCGGTGAGCACCGGCGTGCGGCCCTCGGCCAGTGGCCTGAGGAGGCCCTGCGCCGTGATGACGCCGATGACGTCGTCCAGTCCGCCGCGGCACACCGGGTAGCGCGCGTGCGCCTCCTCGATCACCGCCTTGAGCACCTTTTCGATGGGATCGTTGGCGTCGAGCCAGTGTATTTCCGCGCGCGGAATCATCATCGAGCCGATCTGGCGGTCGTCCAGGCGGAACACGTTGCGCACCATCTGGTGCTCCTGCGCCTCGATGACGCCGGCGTCCAGGCCCTCTTCCAGGCTGGCCGCGATCTCTTCTTCCGTCACCGCCCGGCTGGCGTTGCCGCGGATGCCCAGCAGCCGCAGGATGGCCTCGGTGGTCTTGGACAGCAGCACCACCAGCGGACGCGCGGCCGCCGACAGCAGCAGCATGGGGGGCGCCAGGATGCTGGCCGTGGTCTCCGGAAACATCTGGCCGATGCGCTTGGGCACCAACTCGCCGAAGATGATGGTGACCACCGTGATGATCAGCACCACCAGCGCCGTGGCCGTGATGTGGGCCGGATGCGAGCTGAGGTTGAACGTGGCGTGCAGCCACTCGCCCAGCGGCTCGGAGAACGCCGCGTCGCCCACGATGCCGTTGAGCACGCTGATGGACGTGATGCCCACCTGCACCGTCGACAGGAACTTGGTGGGATGGTCGTGCAGGTCGATCGCCGCCTCGGCGCCCCGCTCGCCGGCCTCGAGCATCACCTGCAGGCGCGCCTTGCGGCTGGCCGTCAACGCCATTTCCGACATCGCGAACGCCGCGTTCAGCACGATCAGGAAAAAGAGAAGGGCGACGTCCATCGAGAAGCGCGTAGGGGGTGCAGGTGAGACGAAACGGGGATCCCCGCGGGCAGGCGCTCGGTGCGCCCTCAGGGGAATTTCGGGGCCACGACAGGGCCAAAGCCCGCGAGCGTAGCAGAATCGGATCATGGATTATCTGATAGGCGACCTCCAGGGCTGCTGCGACCCCCTGGACGACCTGCTGGCCACGATCGATTTCTCGCCGTCGCGCGACCGCATCCACCTGCTGGGCGACCTGGTCAACCGCGGCCCGCAGTCCCTGCCCGTGCTGCGCCGCCTGGAGGCGCTGGGCGACGCCGTGCAGTGCCTGCTGGGCAACCACGACCTGCACCTGCTGGCCGTCGCCCACGGCGTGCGCCAGCAAGGCAAGGGCGACACGCTGTCGGAAATCCTGGCCGACCCGCGCCGCGACGCCCTGCTCGACTGGCTGCGCCACCGCAACATGGCCGCCCAGGCCTGCGGCTGGCTGCTGGTGCACGCCGGCGTCATCCCGCAGTGGAGCGCCGAGCAGGCCCTCGCGTGCGCGCGAGAGATCGAGACGCTGCTGCGCTCCTCCGACATCGCCACCTTCCTGCCGGTGATGTACGGCAACGAGCCGCGTCGCTGGGATCCCGCGCTGCAGGGCCCGGATCGCTGGCGCTTCATCGTCAATACCCTCACCCGCATGCGCCTGTGCAGCGCCGACGGCGAGCTGGAGCTGAAAAGGGACGGCCCCGGCGAGGCGCCGCCCGGCATGCGGCCCTGGTTCGAGCACCCGGACCGGCTCACCAGCGACACCCCCATCGCCTTCGGCCACTGGTCGCAGCTGGGCCTCATCGACAGCCCCCTTCTGCTGTCCACCGACACCGGCTGCCTGTGGGGCGGCTCGCTCACCGCCGTGCGCGTGGACGGCGGGCATCGGGAGGTGATCCAGGTGCCGTGCCAACAGGCGCGCAAGCCGGGTTGATCGGACGCCGTCGATACAATGGCGGCCTCGACTGAAGGAAGCGTGGCAGAGTGGTCGATTGCAACGGTCTTGAAAACCGTCGGCCCGAAAGGGCCCGTGAGTTCGAATCTCACCGCTTCCACCATCAATACTCCCGAACACAGTCCACCGAAGTGGCAACGCAGTGTTTCGGAGTTTTCCTAAGTCATTGATTTGACTGAAGTTTTCCTAGCCACGACACTGATTGCGTTCCACTGAGGTGGGATCACAGTCCGCCGAGCACCCGTCAACAAGTGGCGGACTGGCTGGCGGACAGACCAGTGGAATGGAACGGGATGACACGCACACGCAACACGGCGCAGCTGCAACAGCTGTCGACGAAGCAAATCCAGAACGCGCCTGAGGGCGACCACACCGACGGTGGCGGCTTGCTGTTGCGAGTACGCGATGCGTCCGCCGGCTGGGTGCTCCGGTACACCGCTACAAGCGGCCGCCGGCGCGAGATGGGTCTCGGCATTGCACGCCGCGACAGCGCCGCTCAGGCGGGCGCCAGCGTCAAGTTAGCCCGCGAAATGGCGCACGGCGCGCGTGAGGCGCTGCAGCGCGGCGTAGATCCGATCGACGAGCGTGATATGGAAAGAGCGGCCGCGCGCGAAGTCGACCAGGCAAAGAAGGTCACCGCGGCGCGAGAGCGCATGACGCTGGCCAGGGCGGCCCGCAGCTATCACGAGCTGGTCAAAGAGCCCATGCTGACGCCGAAGCATGGCGCCCAGTGGATTGCATCGCTCGAGCACCATGTGCCCGAAGCCCTGTGGCACGCGCCGATCGACTCGATCACCCCACCGGCGCTGCTCGCCGCACTCACCGGTGTGCGGGCTCTCGCTGACAGCACCGTGAAGGTTCCAGAGACACTGCTGCGCGTTCGCCAGCGCCTTGACGCCGTCTTCGAAGATGCGATGTTCCATGGGCGCTGCGCCACCAACCCCGCGGCCGCGATCAAGCGCAAGATGCAGGAGGCCAACGGCTCGCGTAAGCGGGGCCAGTTCGCCGCCCTTCCCTACCGCGAAGCGCCGGCATTCATGATCGCGCTGCGCGAGCAGATCGGCCTCGCCGCGCGCTGTCTGGAGCTGGCAGCGCTGACCGCGGCTCGCACCGGCGAAGTCATCGAGGCGACCTGGTCGGAGTTCGACCTCGAGGCCGGCGTGTGGACCGTGCCTGCGGAGCGCATGAAGGGCCGCGAGATCCACACGGTGCACCTTTCAGCGCGCGCGCTGGAGATCGTCAAGACGCTGCCGCAGGTCGACGCCGTCTTCCTGTTCCCGACGCCGGCTGCTGGCAAGAATCAGCCCCTGTCCAACATGGCGATGCTCACCGTTCTCGATCGCATGGGCATGCGCGAGCGCACGACCGTGCACGGGCTCTGCCGCGCGACATTCTCGACGTGGGCCAATGAAACGGCCGCTGCGCGCCCTGACGTCATCGAGGCGTGCCTGGCGCACCAGGAGGGCAACAAGATCCGCGCAGCGTACAACCGCGCACAGTTCGCGGGTGAGCGCGCGGCGCTGCTCGACGCGTGGGCCGAGTACCTGTCAAAGCTGCCCGTCTCGAACGTCGTGCAAATCGCGCGCGCCGCCTGATCTAGGGGGCACGGCGGAGGCAGGCTCCGCCGATGCGGGCGCAGACGCTGGGCTTGCGCGTGGACGTTTCTCCAGCCGCCACTGCGTCCCCCTCGACTGGTTGATCAACTGCACCGACTCCCTCGAAGTGGGGTTGGCGATGATCCATATCCGTATTACGTAAAGACGATTTACATCGGGCGTTTGCGTATTACAGTAACTATATCAACCCGATGGAGCTACAGATGACCGCCGCTACCCGCCAAGCTTGGACCGTAGGCCAGCCCGTTCGCGTGGGCTTCATGCACCTAGTCGTGAAGGCCCAGCTCGCAGCGACCGGCGACGGTCTGCCGGGCGCGTACATTCTGGCGAACGCCGCCGGCACGCAGCTCTATCGCAGCATTCCCTTCAACGGCGTCGCGAAGATCAGTGCCATCGAAGCGCAAGCCCTGGTGGCCGAGCACGAGGAAGCCGCGGCCCGTGCCACGTTCCGCGCGCTGTCGAAGGCAAGCGCCGATGCGCGCAACGCCGCCGCGATCAACGCGATGTTTGCCTGAGGCCGACGATGAGCGATGGCAGCAAGAAGACCCCGCCGCGCCCGATCGGCCGCCCGCCACTGCCCGACGACGAGAGAACGGTGCCAGGCTCGGTGCGGCTCACGCCGGCGCGCTGGGAGAAACTGCGTCAACTCGGTGTCGGCTGGCTCGCCAAGGCAATCGACCGCGCGAAGGATCCTGCCGAATAGCTGGACCGGCGTCTCAGCGGCCCTGAGACAAAGCGGGCCCGAGCGGTGGTAGCACACCGTGCAGGCCCTGACTCCCCAACCGATACAGGAGATCGAGATGAAGAGCTCTGCCAATTCTGCCCGTGAAGGGCAACACGCCGCAATTCCGCGGGAAGCGAACGAGCCGGCAACATCGCCGCCGATCGACATCACACGCGCGTCAGCGCTATTCGAAGAGATTGCCACGCTCGCCCTGCGTGCCGATCGCCACTGTCACTTTGAGCATGAATTCTTCGACGATCCGGATAGCGACGGTCTGATCGTCGCCGAGCGGGTGTCACTCGAGCTCGCCTATCTGCGCGACGTCATCAGGCGCCTGGGCTGGACGGCCGATCTTGGTTGCGCGCTCGTCTGTGGCACGCAAACTTCGCTCGGACCGGTGCGCGGCGATGCGCAGGCGTGGATGCTGTCGCCGAGTTTCAACGGCGCACGCGAGGAGTGCTCCCATGGCTGATACCGGAAAGCCCCGCACGTCGACTCGATCCTTTCTCGCACCGATCCGATGGACGGGGTATAGCTGGGAGCCCAAGCGCGTCGTGCGCTTCACTGATGCCGCTGGTCGGCTCTGTGAACTTCCAGTGGCCGATGCGATACGAGTCGGTCTGTTCGATTTCGAGACGACAACCCCCGAACGCCTTGAGACGCTGCGCGCCTGGGTCTTTTCAGCGCAGGGCGATGGGCTCGAGGCAGCTGCGTCATGAGTACCGTACGAATGCTCCAGCGCCCCATTTACGGCGGTGTTTTCGGCCAGGGCGTCTACGTCCTCGCCACGCTTCCGACAATCGCCAACGGCCTCCACGCGGTACGCTTCATGGTCATCGAGCCACGGCGTGGCACTGTGCTCAGCATCGCGGACGACAAGCTCGCCGCGATGGCCGGCGCGCGGCGCCTTCTTGTTGACCTGCCCGCCGATGGTGCCGCCAACGACGCACAGTGGGAGCAGGCCGGGTTCTGGCCCGACCTGCCTGGCGGTCGCGCAGCGCGGCCGCGCCCGATTGCGCGCCGGCGGCTTGAGGTGTTCTCGCGCTCGGAGGGGCGTTGCCACTACTGCCGCGCAGCGCTGACGCTCGACGGGCGCTGGCATGTAGAGCACATGGTTCCGCGCGCGCTCGGTGGCGACGACGTATCCGGCAACCTGGTCGCAGCATGCGCGCCGTGCAACCTGACCAAGCGCGACCGCACTGCCCTTGAATATGTCGTAGCCGATGCCCAATCGGCGAAGTAAAGTCTGCGTCGCCGCGCCTCAGGTTGATCCCCGAAAAGCTGGTTCCCTTGCCAGCCTGGCGCGGCTTCCCTACAAGGACGCCTGAAGGGGCGCGATGACCATCCATCACGATGACGAAGCGGACCGCTTCGACGCTGCATCGGCGGCGCACGACGCCAAAAACTTTCGGCGGTGGCGGGATGATGTGCTGGCGCGGGCTGAAGCTGGCGACATCAATGCGGTAGTGGAGGCCACGCAGGCCGCCGTGAATCGCCTGGAGATGCCGTTCAGCATCGATCCGCTCGAACACCATCTTAAGTCGGTGCTAGATCGTCTGTATGCTGCAGTCAACGAGGGCAAGGTGGCCGATGTCAAGGCCGCGCTCGCACCATTCAAGCGGCCGACGAACGGTCGCGGTCGGCCACCAGAAATGTCAGACGAAGCGCGCAATCTGCTGAACTTCGAGGTCGCTCTCGCGCTGGATCTCCTCTTAACGGAGAAGGCGGTCAACACCCGCGCCGAGGGTGTCGCGGCACTCGCAGTTGCGTTCGGTGTGGACGACCGTTCCATTGGCAGGATGGTCGCGCCGTTTTGGCCTGTCGAGGCCCAGCTGAAGAAGCGCTCGTTCGAACTGCTCGCCGGAGTCCACGCTCGCCTGCTGAAGGTCTGCGACGAGATGCCCGATATGTATGGCGCGAAATTGAGCAAATTCCTGCGCATTTAGTGCCCTCCCGTACGGACACTTAGTCCGGCATCGTTGCGCCCATTGGTTGATGTCCAACCAAAAAGAGGCGCGATGAAAACCCAACCGAAAAACCCTCGACCACAGCCCGTGGAAGCCGCGGCGCTGCCGGATGCCCTGCTGAGAGTGGCCACGGTTGCTGCCGTGACCGGACTCTCCGAGAACACCATCTAATCTATCGGCGGTTGGCTGCTGGCAGCTTCCCAGAACCGATCCGGTTCAACGCGCGTTGTACGCTGTGGCGCGCCGCAGACGTCCGTTCGTGGGTTGCCCGCGCCGGAAGCATCCAGGCATGAAGGCCATCGACGGAGCGGCAGGGAGCCAAACCCCCATCGCGCATGCGGCCGGCGCCGTGCACGCCGGTGTGTCCCGCAAGCCGTCCGCCACCATCACGCCCGCGCTCCTCACGACCGAGCAGGCAGCGGCGTATCTGGGACTGAGCGAGGCCAAGTTCCACGAGCTGCGGGGCGAGCCTTGGATGTGCGCGCCCATCCCGCTGGGCCCTCGTTTCGTGCGCTGGGCTCGCACAGACCTCGATGACGCCATCGCAGCGATGCCGCGAAAGGTGTCGAAGCCTGCTGAACCGGCGCAGTTGCTGCGCGGTCGCATTGAGCGCATGAAGAGCACGGGGAACATGCAATGACCGATGCCCTCGCCGACATCGTCATGAGCAGCATCCGCGGCGGGCAAAACGCCCAGCGCTTGGTCGCCACCGTGCGAGACGGCCTGGCGCCCGCTGATGCCCTTCTCGATGGCCTCCAGCAGGTGCTTGCCACGGACGACCCCGTGCGCCTGCAAGGCTTCATGCGAGGCCTGCAGAAGGCCCTGGAGCGCTCCGCCTGATGTCCGAGCACCGCAACCGCCCGCCCCGGCGCTTCTGGCCAGCTGCGGGCACTCTCCTCACCATCGCGAACATTCGCGGCCCCTGGCGCCCCTCTGGTGCCGTTGCGGGCTGCTGCGTCTTCGCGGTTGTCTGGTCGACGGGCTACAGCCAGCTCTGGGCGCCGCTGCACGATTTCTGCCCGGCCTCGCAACTGCACCTCATCGAAATGTGCCGGCGCATGGAATGCGACGCCCGCACGCCGGGCGCGTTGAGCTCGCGCGTGATCCCTTCGCTGAGAGGGTCGCACTGATGGCCCGAATCCGCACGATCAAGCCCGCGTTCTTTCGCCATGGAGCCCTCTTCGACGCGGAGCAGGAAACCGGGCTGCCACTGCGCCTGGCGTTCGCTGGGCTCTGGACCGCTTGCGACCGCGAGGGTCGCTTTGCATGGCGCCCTCGTGAGCTGAAGCTCGATGTCTTGCCTCACGACGCCGTGGACTTCGGCGATGTGCTCGACGCGCTTTGGGCTCACGGATTCATCGAGCGCTATCAGGTTGGCGCTGCTGCCTTCGGGTTTGTGCCGTCGTGGCACCAGCACCAGGCCATCAACAACAAGGAATCGGCATCGACGCTGCCCGAGCCGAGCGAAGGCGCGATCATGTTGCGGAAGAGCTTGGCTGACTCACGCGACGACGACGCGTCAACCACGCGTGAACTACGCGACGGCGACGCGATGCACACGCCACTTTCTCCGACTCGGGGGGAAGGGAAGGGAAGGGAAGGGAAAGGAATTTACGCCTGCGGCGTTGTCGGCCAGGCCGACCGTCCCGTGCCCGTATTCATCCATCGTCGACCTCTACCACGCGAAGCTGCCTGACTTGCCGCGAGTGAAGCTGATGCCGGACGCCCGGCAACGCGCGCTCCGCAAGCTCTGGGGCTGGGTTCTGAGCAGCGTCAAGGCCGATGGGGCCCGCAGGGCAAGCAGCGCCGACGAGGCCATGACCTGGCTTGGCGACTACTTCGGCCGCGCTAGGGAAAACGACTTCCTCATGGGCAAGGGCGCTCGAAGCGACGCGCACGCCAACTGGCGCTGTGATCTAGATTTTCTGCTCACGGACAAGGGCATGCGCCACGTCATCGAGAAGACCGAGGCCGCCGCATGACCGCCGCCCTCGCACTCCCGTGGAACGACGAAGCCGAGCAGAGCGTCCTCGGCGCGCTGCTGCAGGACAACCGCACGTGGGATCGCATCGGCGACACCCTGGTCGACGGCGACTTCTACAGCGTGCAGCACCGGACCATCTTCGCCGGGATCATGCGGCTCCTCAGCGCCTGCAAGCCCGCTGACGTCGTCACCGTGGCCGACGAGATCCAGCGCCGCGGCGACGTCGAGGCCGCCGGCGGCATGGCCTACCTCAACGCACTCGCGCAGGCCGTGCCCAGCGCAGCGAACGCCCGCCGGTACGCCGAGATCGTGCGACGCCTGTCGGTGCAGCGTGCTCTGATCGCCGTGGCCGACGAAGCGCTGGCCACCGCACGCGAGCAGGATGACCCGTCCGCTGCGCTGGACAAGATCACGACGCTTTTCGGCGGCATGGAGCGCGGCCAGCTGCGCCAGGTGCCGCGTCTCATCTCCGAAGTCGCGGTCGAGCGGCTCGAGCACTACACAGCGGTGGAGGAGGGCTCGGTAGCGCCTGGCTGGCCGACCGGCTTCCCGGCGCTCGATGCCCGCCTGAATGGCGGCCTTCGCCCCGGCAGCCTGTACATCCTCGCCGCGCGCCCCGCCGTCGGAAAGTCCTCGTTCGCTCAGGGCATCGGATTGGCGCTCGCCGGCGAGAGCTTGCCGACTCTGTTCTGCGGCATGGAAATGGAGGCAGGCGAGCTCGGCGATCGCGGGATCTCGAGCGCGGGCCGCGTCAGCTACAGCGCTCTGCTCACCGGTCGCCTGAATGTGGACGACTGGTCACGCGTCGCGGAGGCGGCGCAGCACCTGGCGCGGCTTCCGTTCTACATTGACGACCAGCCGGCACTGACGCTGCGTCAGATCCGAATGAAGGCGAAGTCGATCAAGGGCCTGAAGGTGCTCGTGATCGACTACTTGCAGCTCATGGCCAGCACGCGCCGCGACGGTAACAGGAACAGCGAGATCGAGGAGATCAGCCGGGGCTTGAAAGCGCTCGCAAAGGAACTGCAGATCGCGGTCATCGCCCTCTCGCAACTCAACCGCGACGTCGACAAGCGCCCCGGTCAGCGGCCGAGGCTCAGCGACCTCCGCGACTCGGGCGCGATCGAGCAGGACGCCGACGTCGTCATGTTCCTGTGGGAAGTGCGCGAGCTGGCAGCCGAGGGCCGAAACATCGTCTGCCTGGGCATCGATAAGAACCGTCAGGGCCGCCTGGGCGATGTTGGTCTCGACTTCTACGGCGACACCCAGCGCTGGGAACAGAGTACGGCCGACATCCGGCCGCAGCCTGCCGCGCGCGGCCGTGGAGATGATCTTTGAACCCCCGGCATGCACGAAAGGACTTGTTGAGCGTTACCGCTTTAGGGCAGCAACCTCCTTCTTCAGGTCTTCGATTTCGTCCAGAAGTCTTGTCAGAACTGCTTCCAGCGGCCCGCTCACCGTATCGATCCCGGCGTTGGGGCTCGTGGATCCCTTACCCAGGGTATTCAGCGTTGCGGCCAAGCTGCCAACAAGGGTTTTGATGATCTGTTTCGTTTCCATGTATGCACCTATGCGCACGGAGATCGTGCAAGTGCGACTTTGCCACGGCCATTGCGAAATATTTCTCCCGTCTGCGGCGGACATGCCCTCCGCCAAACCCAATCGACCCATGCGACACGCGGCGCGGCACTCACCTGAGTTCGCCTGCGCGTCCGCCATCAATACCCGCGCGCTGCTGGCCACGCCGCCCGGATCCATCAACGGCCCCAACCTGAGCCCTGCTCATGACCCTTACCAATACCCCCCAATCCCGACACGAGGCATTGATGCTTGACGTCGCGCAGCGCGAGCAGTCCGTCATGGACGCGATCGCCGCAAGCCTTAACGCTATCGCCCACCTTCAGATCAAAGCGCGGCAAGCCTCCGAATGGCAAGACACCAGCGCCGGTCTTCTCGCCTTGAGGGAGGCCGCTACGCACGTCAGGCAGAACGAGGCACGAAACATCCAGCTTCGCGAATTCGAAGTCGAGCGTGACCGCATCGTTCGCGGGCAAGACGTGCGAGTCATAGCCGGAAACCACTTGGACGAAGTCGCGTTTCGACAGGCAGTCCAGTCCGACCACGAGGCAGCGCGCGCCGCTTTCGTCTTGGGACTCACCGCGGAACTTGTCGCAGCAGCTCGCCGATACGTCGACAGCTGCAAGGGCCGGCTCGAGACACCATCCGCAGTCGCCATCGCGATCGCAAACCACCGATAAGGAGGTCATCATGACCCTGCCCACCGTTCGCATGGAAGCCCATCACATGCCGGCTTCGATGACCACCCTCAATCTGCCCGGGGGCGTTTCACTGGCCTTCGCAAACGGCCGCGTCACCGTCCCATGGGGATCGGTCAGAGAAGCCATTGCCCGAGGCTTCATCATCAGCGATCCCGCGGTGCGTTTTCCACCAGGCCGAAGCGATATGTGCCCGCCTTCGGCACTCCCTGTGCTGTACCCCACCACGCAAGGCGCCCCTGTCGTACCGTCCTCCTCTTCCGGCGCATACGAGAACCAGTTTCCTCCGCTGACGCGGCCCCTCGGCCCAAGCCAGCTCGGTGAAATTGGCGAGCCGGCCATCGGCGGTGCGACCGTGCAAACCCGGTTCATGCCCGCCTGGCGCCCTGACGCTGACTTTGTCCCCTACGCCGCCATCACGTTGCCCGATGGAAGCACCTGGAAGGCCAAGAACCCGGGCACCGGCATCGTCAACGTGCCCGAGCAGTACATCTCGTACTTCAAAGGCCTCGGCTGGCTCCTGCTGTCGGAATGGATGTGACCGACGTCCGAAACATGACGAACGCCGAGTTCGAGGCGGCAAGGCGCCGCTTCGTTTCTGACGGTGCGACGCCCGCGCCGGCCGGCGCCACTATCGACCTCGGGACGCGCCTGCTCGCTGACAACCCGGACCACCTCTGTGTCGACGTGCGCGGCATGGCAGACGCCGAGTACCGTGCGGCCAAGGGCGCCTTCCTGCGCCAGCCGACGTAGCCGCGCTGGGCACCCACGACCACAACGCCGCGGCGGTCCCGTGGCATCTGAAAGGGGTCTCATGACCTTCGAAGCATATTCAGTGGCAGTCCGATTGAAGCTGATCGACGGTGTATCGGCCGGCATCTCGATGATCGGCCGGCACGTGCACGGCCTCACCGGCGAGGTCACCGCCGCGGAAGCCAGCCTCAAGCGAATGGGGCTTGCGGGCGCGGCCCTCGCTGCCGGCGGGGCGTTCGGCCTGGCACTCTTCAAGGCGCCAATCGAGGAGGCGAAGAAGTTCCAGACCGAGGTTGCGCGGTTCACCTCGCTTGGCTTCGGCGACAAGGTCAACGCCGACGCCGTGAAGTTCGCCACCGGCATGAAGACCTTCGGCACCAGTGCGCGCGAAAACATGACCCTGGTCTCGGACGCCATGGCCGTCTTCAAGAACCTCGGTCACGCGGAGATGGCCGCGCCGATCATGGCCCGGATGCGCTTTGCGAATCAGGCTGTTTTCGGAGATGGCGCCGCCCCGAAGGAAGCGAAGTTCCAGGACATGATGAAGGTCATCGAGTTCCGGCGCGGGCTGTCAAGCGACGCAGAGTTCAACTCGCAGGCGAACTACGTCCAGAAGGTGATCTCCGGCAGTCGAAACCGCGTCGACGCCTCCGCGCTGCTGCTTGCTCTAAAGACCGGCGGAGTCGCGCTTTCGCAGCGTGACAACGACGCCTTTTACCTCGGCTCCGAACCGCTGATCCAGGAGTTCGGGGGGAGCCGGTACGGCACCGGCGCGATGTCGATCTACCAGAACTTGGTGCAGTCGCGCGGCTCGATCACCGCGCAGCAGGAACTGCTGCGGCTCGGTCTGCTCGACAAGCACAAGGTCATTTTCAACGACCAGGGCCGCCTGAAGAAGGCGCTGCCGGGCGCCTTTCTCGGTGGCGGCATTCTTGAACACAAGGGCGAGCTGGCGCTGCTCGAGCAGGTACTGCTGCCCGCGTTCGCGGCAAAGGGAATCACGAGCGAGGACGGCATCGTCAACGAGCTGGGGATGATTCTCGGCAACCGCACTGGTTCGAGCCTGATGGCGCGGATCTACCAACAGCGCGAGACGCTGAAGTTGCAGACCAGCGCCAACGCATCAGCCCAGGACATCGATGCTCTCTACACCGCGGCGACGCAGACCCTGGAGGGCAAGGAAATCGAGCTTTCGGCCAAGTGGCGCGATGTCCTGAAAGAGCTCGGCACCGTGGTTCTCCCGATGGCGATCAAGGGTGTCGAAGGCCTGACGGATTTCCTGAAGTCGGCGATTGGCTTTGCCCACCAGTTCCCAGTGCTCACGAGCGCTATCACACTGACGGGTGCATCGATCTTCGCGCTTGCGGGCGCCGGCGGATCCTTGATGCTGTTGAACGCAGGACTTCGAGGCCTCGGATTACTGATCGGCGCCGGTGCTGTCGGAGAGGTCGGCCTGCTCGGCGCCGTCGGCGGGCTGCTGGGGCCCATTGGCCTTGCAGTAGCGGGTCTA
>JBBQYL010000047.1:0-28230 GCA_038208735.1 Burkholderiales bacterium | reverse complement strand
TCACCAGCTTCTACAACCCGGTCAGACTGCATTCGACGCTGGGATACCGATCCCCGAGCAACTACGAGCAGCAGCACGCAGCCGCCCATTGAAGTTCACAACTTCCCTTATCGTACCGTCCGAAAAAGCTTGACCACGACAAACCACCTTTCTGAGTTCCACGGCGGCGCCGACGAAGTGAGCGGCGTCAAGGCAATGCTGACTAAGTCCTCGACGTTACTCGCCCAGTCTTTTTAACGACTTATGGGCGCCGTTTTCGGGAATCGGATACATATTCAGCATTTCCTTATGCCGGACGACCTAAAACAGGCCGGACTTCGACCGTTCCGTCGACATCGAGGATCGGACAGCCTTTTGCCAAATCGGTTGCAGCCTGCAAAGATGCGGCCTCAAGCAAGAAATTTCCGGTCACAAGGTCGTTCCCGCTTCCATATGGCCCGTCGCTCACGGTGCGTTCTGAACCAAAAAGCAGTTTGCCGGTGGTGTCGAGGGGAAACCCTGCAGGGACATGATGTGCGCCCGCTTGCAACTCAAGCGTCCAAGTTCGCCACTTTTGCACCTGCGCTTTTCGATCTTCCGCCGTTAAATTGCTTTTGACTACGGCACCACCGCGGAACAAGAGCATGAATCTCGGCACGTTTTACTCCGAGCCTCCGACGCGGTTCGCGCCGGATTTTTCCGTTTGATTCTTTCCGCGCTTGCCTTGCGCGAACTCGACGGCATAACCGTCTGGGTCGAATGCTGTCATCGATCGCTCCCAAGGCTCGTCGTGCGGCGGCTGATGAAACACTACGCCCTTAGCCTTAAGGTCTTCATAGAGGCCGTCGAGGTCATCGGTCGTGAACTCGACGTGCATCGCCGCCTTCTGCGCCGGCGACGAAAGCTCGACTCCTTCCTTTTGCGCTTCGGCCATGGCGAGCAGCCCGATGGTGCCGGTTCCAATGCGAATCATCGCGAACGCCGGAACCGAATCCCATTCAACCTTCAGGCCGAGCTTGTCACTGTAAAAACCGAGGGATCTCTGTACACTCTCGACCGTGAGGGTGAGACCTTCGAATCGCATTTTGTCCATCATGGTGTCTCCTGAGTTGAGCGCGAAAGCTTGAGAGGTCGTGACCTCGCCGCTCTGGATAGCAGCCTAACTCCCTCGTCGCTGGTCGTATTGGATAAATCGGACACCGTGCGCAACGACATGCGCCATTTCGTCGACCGTGTGCACATCGTGCAATCCGGGCTGGCGCACCACAGTGACATGAGGTACGCGCCACGTGCCGCAGCATCGCTTCTCGTTCGATGGGGTGGCACCGAGACGCCTGTCGTCAGCGTCATCGGACCGCTCACGCGTGCGCGAAACAAGACCTTTTCGACGCCGCGGCTCATGATTCAAATTTTCCTCCGTGCCGGACACGCTCGCTCATTTCTCGGCGTTCCACTTCACGAGACGGCTGATCGCATCGTGGCGATCGATGCGCTTTGGGGCGCCGCTGGCGAACGACTGCGCGATCGTTTGACGTCTTGCAGCTTGGAATCTGCGCTGTCGACTCTATATCTCGAACTGCAAGACCGACTCGACTGCTCCGCTTCGCCCTCGTATCCGCCCCTGATTTCTCTGGCAATGGATCGACTTGGTGCAACCTCAAGCAGCGTTGAGAAAGTCGCTGCCGCTCTCGGCGTGGGGGACCGCCGCCTTCGTCGCCTCTTCAATGACGAGTTGGGAATGACGCCGAAGCATTTCGTCCGAATCTCACGACTTCAACGAGTTCTCATGACGGAGCATGGATCGCGATCATGGGCAGAGCGGGCGATCGACGCTGGGTACTATGATCAGGCACACATGATCGGCGATTTTCGTGATTTGATGAATACCACGCCGGCCGCTTTTTGGGCGCGATCGGACCGACTCGTAACGCCATTTCCATGAATACATCGCACGCGCCCGAATGTCGATTCCGACACCCTCCGAGCTTTTTTTCCGGACCTTCCGTACGAGCCTAGAGGCAGAGTCTCGCATCGCCCATCTCCACCAGAATCTCGACGAAGAGGCGACCAGCCCGGGCACAATTCCTGACATGCTTGGTACCATTGGCCTCCTGGACTGTGGCAGCAAACGCGCCACAGCGCTGTCTTCGAATGCTTGTCCGTATCGTGCCATGTGGTCACTCAGATCGCCCCCTGTTTGTTGAAACAGGCTGCAGGCAGCGGGCCAAACCGTCCGCTTGCGAGGCTGTGGAGCTGGTGGACGATGCGCTCCGCGCACCGACCGGCTTGCCGTGGACAACGCTGCGCGTTGACCACCGCGCCGGCCTTCGACCACAAGCTCCACCGCCTGCTACCACCATGTGTGAGCCTTAGCCCTCAGATACGAGGGCAAAGGAGACGACAACCATTTTGACGTGGGGGGCCTGGGATGGGATGCTTACAAATGCTGGCGTCAGGGCCGAAAGTAGAGCTGTCCGTTTCGACCACCGTGGATCTTCTGACAGACTTTATTTTTCACTGACAGACTTTAATTCGACGATCAACACCTGCGGCTGACCGAAGTTTCACTCCACCGTCACCGATTTCGCCAGATTCCTCGGCTTGTCCACATCCGTCCCTCGCGCACACGCCGTGTGATATGCCAGCAACTGCAACGTCACCACATGCAGGATCGGCGACAGCACCCCGTAGTGCTCCGGCATGCGA
This sequence comes from Burkholderiales bacterium, assembly GCA_038208735.1. Classification (GTDB taxonomy): domain Bacteria; phylum Pseudomonadota; class Gammaproteobacteria; order Burkholderiales; family Burkholderiaceae_C; genus Scleromatobacter. The sequence continues at coordinate 25,545 of JBBQYL010000047.1, read as the reverse complement.
ATCACGTGCAGCCCGATGTCGCTCTCGATGCGTGAATCCGCATCCGCGAACACGAACAACTCCCCCCCACGTGCCCGCACTTCCTGCATGTTGCTTTTCAACTTCTCCAGCAACGCATCATTGGGCGCCACGGTCACCACCGGCATCGCCGACGTCACCAGCGCCAACGGTCCGTGCTTCAGCTCGCCGGCGGGATACGCCTCCGCGTGGATGTAGCTGATCTCCTTCAACTTCAACGCCCCCTCGAGCGCGATCGGGTAGTGCAGCCCGCGTCCCAGGAACAGCGCGTTTTCCTTGGTGGCGAACTCGTCGCTCCAGGCCATGATCTGGGGCTCCAGCGCGAGCACGGCCTGGACGGCGGCGGGCAGGTGGCGCAGGGCCTTGAGGTGAGCGGCCTCGGTGGCGTCGTCGAGGTGGCCTCGCACCTGCGCGAGCGCCAGCGTGAGGGTGAACAGGCCCACCAATTGCGTCGTGAACGCCTTGGTGGAGGCGACGCCGATCTCGGCGCCGGCGCGCGTGATGAAGTTGAACTGGCACTCGCGCACCATCGCGCTGGTCTGCACGTTGCAGATGGTGAGCGTCTTGGTCATGCCCAGGCTGCGGGCGTGCTTGAGGGCTGACAGCGTGTCGGCCGTCTCGCCGCTCTGGCTGATGGTGACGACCAGGGTGCGCGGGTTGGGCACGCTGTCGCGATATCGATATTCGCTGGCCACCTCGATGCTGGTGGGGATCTTCGCGATGCTCTCGAGCCAGTAGCGGGCCACGCTGCCGGCGTAATAGCTGGTGCCGCAGGCCAGGATGAGCACCTGGTCGACATCCTTGAACGCGGTGTATGCGCCGTCGCCGAACAGCTCGGGGCTGATGCCGTTGATACCGTCCAGGGTATCGCCGATCGCGCGCGGCTGCTCGAAGATCTCCTTCTGCATGTAGTGGCGGTACGGGCCCAGCTCGGCGGCGCTGGTGTGGGCGTGCACGGTGCGCACCTCGCGCAGCACGGGCTTGTGCGAACCGTCGGCGTGCAGGCCGTTGATCCAGTGCTTGCCCAGTTGCACGTCGACGACGTCGCCTTCTTCCAGGTAGACGATCTGGTCGGTGACGCCGGCCAGCGCCATCGCGTCGGACGCGAGGAAGTTCTCGCCGGTGCCGATGCCCAGCACCAGCGGCGAGCCGGCGCGTGCGCCCACCACGCGGTGCGGCTCGTCGCGGCAGAACACGGCGATGGCGTACGCGCCCTTCAGGCGCACCACGCTGCGCTGCACCGCGTCGAACAGGTCACCGTCGTACAGGTGGTTGACCAGGTGGGCGATGACCTCGGTGTCGGTCTGGCTCTCGAAATGGAAGCCCTTGGCCCTGAGCTCGGCGCGCAGCTCGTCGTGGTTCTCGATGATGCCGTTGTGCACGAGGGCGATGCGCGCGCCGCGCGCGGCATCCGTCGGGCTGGTGGCGGCCTCGGGAACCAGCGGGCCCGAGAAGTGCGGGTGCGCGTTGTGGACGGCCGGCGCGCCGTGCGTGGCCCAGCGCGTGTGGGCGATGCCGGTGCCCGACTGCACGGCGTCGGCGGCGATCTGCTCCTGCAGCTCGGCCACGCGCGCGGTGCTGCGGGTGCGGCGCAGCGCGCCGTGCTGGTGGACGGCCACGCCGCACGAGTCGTAGCCGCGGTACTCGAGGCGCTTCAGGCCCTCCACGAGGATCGGAACGATGTTGCGGGTGCTGACGCCGGCGACGATGCCACACATGGGAAGACTCCTGGAAACGGTGCGATGGGGCGAATCGTAGGCGGCGACGAGGGATCGATGCTTCCAAGTTCTAAATTGGAAAAAAATAATATTGCACATAAAGACATCCATGGTGAACCTGTGCAAAATATGGAAGTGGATGAAATAAACAGTCACTTCTTGTCAAAAGACGGCGTCCTCGACGCCATCGACCGCCGCCTGCTCGACCTGCTCCAGACCGACGCTTCCCGAACCAACCAGGCCCTCGCCGAGGCCGCCGGCGTGTCGCCCGCCACCGCGCTGCGCCGCGTGCGCCGCCTGGTGGAGAGCGGCGTGATCGAGCGCCAGGTGGCGCTGCTGGCCCCGCGCCTGTTCGACGAGGGCCTGACCGCGCTCACCGAGGTGTCGCTCGACCGCCAGGGCGCCGAGCTGCTGGACGCCTTCGAGGCGCGCGCGCGGGCCGACACGGCGGTGCAGCAGTGCTACCGCGTGTCGCCCGGCCCGGACTTCGTGCTGGTGGCCTGGGTGCCCGACATGAGCGCCTGGGGCGCGGTGGTGCAGCGCCTGTTCACGCAGGACGCCAACGTGCGCAACGTGAAGACCTTCTTCAGCGTGAAGCGCGCCAAGTTCGAGCCGCGCATCGCGCTCAAGCCGGGGGCCTGAGGCGCCGATATGCCGGCAGGGCAGGCGCCTCCGCCGTCCCGTGCCCGATGCGTCTTCTCGTCTCCTTCCTCCTGTTCCTCGCCTGCACCGCCGCGCACGCCGCTGACGCCGTGCTGCCGCCGTGCGCGCAGGTGATCCGTTTCATGGCCGACTGGTTCGACGACCCGCCGCAGGAGTTCGACAAGACGTCCGACTTTCTCGTGAAGCAGGGCGCGCCGGGCGGCGAGGGCGCCACGGCGCTGGGCCTGGTGACGGTGGAGAACGCGATCTCGGTGGTGCCCGAGAAGACCTGCCGCGGGCTCCGGGTGGAGCTGCGCTTCGTGCACCCGATGTTGCGCGTGATCCGCGACCTGCCGCCGGGCACCTGCGCGCACCAGCACGTGCTGCGCCACGAGTACACCCATGTGCGCATCTACCGCGAGATGGCGCGCCAGTTCCGCCAGCTCGTGTACCCGTTCCCCGAGGCGGCGGACGCCGAGGACGTGCTGCGCTACGCCAAGCAGCAGCTGGCGCAGCTGCAGGAGGCGCAGCGCCAGTTCGACAGCCCCGAGGAATACGCGGGCAACCTCACGGCGTGCAAGGGCGAGATCCCGAAGCTGCTGGCCGTCGCGCGCAAGTAGCGGACTCAGGGTGAACCACGACGCGCCGGCCGCGGCGCGTTGATATTCTCTCGCCGGTCACCGAAGACGCGACCGTCTGCAATCCGCGGGCGAGACGCTCCCCACTTACCGACACTCCCTGGGAGGGAACCCCTTGAACATCCGCAACCTGCTGGCCAGCATCGCCGTGGCCGTCTCTCTTGCCGCGTGCCAGACCGCGCCGCAGAACCCCATCTCGCTGAACAAGGACACGCTCGCCGGCAAGGGCCGCGTGGCCGTCGCGATGCGCGTCGCCGCGCCCGACCTCGACCTGCCCGGCGCCGGCTGACTGCTGTGCCTGGCCGCGGCCACCGTCGGCAACTCCTCGCTCAACAGCTACGCCAAGACGCTGAAGGTCGACGAGATGACGCAATTCAAGGCCGAGATCGTGGAGCTGCTTCGCGCTAAGGGCATCGACGCCGTCGCCATCGACGCGCCGCTCGACTTCGACAAGCTGCCCGACCTGAAGCTGGGCCCCAACACGGCCACCAAGGACTTCTCGTCGGTGGCCAAGGGCTTCGACCGCCTGGTGGTGGTCAACGTGACGAAGATCGGCTTCGTGCGCACCTACGCCGCCTACATCCCCACCAGCGACGCCAAGGCCACCGTCGACGGCTTCGCCTACATGGTCAACCTCAAGACCGACGCCTACGAGTGGTACGACCACGTGACGGTCACCCGCAGCGCCGACGGCAAGTGGGACGAGGCGCCCGCCTTCCCGGGCCTGACCAACGCGTACTTCCAGGCCATCGAGCAGGCCAAGGACCGCATGAAGGCGCCGTTCGCGCAATGACGACCCGCGCGGCTCCTCCGGCCGGCGCGCCGCCGCGCAGGGTTTCGGCCTCGGCTACGGCTACGGCTATGGCTATGGCTACGGCTACGGCTACGGCTATGGCCTCGGCCTGGCGTGCCGGCGTGGTGGGCGCGTTGTCGCTGGCGCTCGCGCTGCCCGCGAGCGCGCAGGCGCCCGAGGCTCCGCCCGCATCAGCGCCGGCGCCGACGCCGGTGGCCGGGGCCGCATCGGCCTTCGCGTCGGCCCCAGCCGGCACGGTGATCACCACCACCACCACGGTCACCACCACGACCGCCGTGGGCTCGGCCGCCGCGCCGGTGCCGCCTGCGGATTCCGAGCCCTTGCCGGCCTGGACCCTGGCCACGTTGCCCGACGACCCGGTGGCGTTCCACGGACTGGTCAACATGGACAGCGCCGGCCTGGGCTCTCAGACGATGCTGTACCCGATGGCCGGCCTGGGCATCATCGGCCTGCTGGCGGGCATCGCGGCCCATGCAGCCGTCATCGGCGGCGTGCGCTCAAGCCAGGAATCGAAGCTGCAGCTCGCCGCCGACAAGGTGGTGGAGCCGTACCACGACGCGCTCGCGCGCTTCCACGCGCGCGACCTCGAGCTGCGCGCGCTGGCGCTCACCGCGTCGTCCGGCGTGGCGCACCTGCGCGACGCCAAGGACACGCCCGCCGACGAGGCCTTCGTGCTTGCGGTGCCCGAGTTCGCGATGACGGCCGACTCCGCCGCGCTGGTGCTGGACGAGACCATCGTCGTGCGACCCTCGGCCGCGTCGGACAAGGGCGTGCAGCAGGTGGTGCGCGTGATCTCGGCGCCGCGGGTGGAGGACAGTCCGCGCGTTGCGTGGAGCGCCGACGACGGCGCCGCGCTGAAGGTCACGGCCGCCGCCCTGATGGCCGAATCGCTCGACGTGGCGCTGCGCCAGTCGCGCCATCCCGCCGACGCCAAGCTGGTGTTCCGCACGCTGCGCTACCGCTTCGGCGACAACGAGCGCATGGAGCGCGCGCAGCTGCTCGAGGAGACCTGCGACTTCCTGGTGATGCGCACGTTGCGCGGCGCGCTGCTGGTGACGCCGCACAAGGCCGACGCGGTGCTGCCGGCCGGCTGCCCGCCCGCGCCGGTTGTGGCCGAGCGCAAGGCGGCGGCGGCACCGGTGCCCGCGTCGGCGGCGTCGAGTTAGCGTCGTTCCATGCGAAGTCGCGGAATCCACCCCGTACGCAGTCGTGGATCCTGCGACTTCGCGCAGGATGACAAGACTCAGTCCGCCGACTTCAGGATCGCCAACCCCTTGAGGTATTCGCCTTCGGGGAAGAACAACGTGGTCGGGTGATCGGGCGCGCCTTCCAGGCGCTGCAGCAACGCGCCGTCCACCTCGGCGTCCATCGCGGCGCCGGCCACGATCTTGTGGAACAGGTCGGCGCTGATGCCGCCCGAGCACGAGAACGTGAGCAGCAGGCCGCCCGGCTTCAGCAGCTTCAGGGCCAGCCGGTTGATGTCCTTGTAGGCGCGCGAGGCCTTGTCGGCGTGCGCGGCGGTGGGGGCGAACTTGGGCGGGTCGAGCACGATGGCGTCGAAGCGCTCGTCGGTCTTCAGCAGCTCGCGCAGCAACGCGTTCACGTCGGCGTCGCGCACCTCGTGGTGCTTCGGGTTGAAGCCGTTGAGCTTCACGTGCTCGGTGGCCAGCGCCAGCGCGGGGGCCGACGAGTCGACGCTGATCACGCGGTTGGCGCCGCCGGCCAGGGCGGCCACTGAGAATCCGCCGGTGTAGCTGAAGCAGTTCAGCACCGACTTGCAGCCGTACTGCTTGACCAGCTGCGCGAAGCGCGCGCGGTTCTCGCGCTGGTCGAGGTAGTAGCCGGTCTTGTGGCCGTCGGCCACGTCCACCCGCAGCTTCCAGCCGTTCTCGTGGATGGTGACGATGGAGTCGGCGGGATTGTCGGAGCCGCCGCGCATCCAGGCGCGTATCGAAGGCAGGCCCTCCAGCGCGCGCACGCTGGCGTCGCTGCGCTCGTACAGGCGCGTGCAGCCGGTGAGGCGCAGCAGGTTGTCGGCGATGGTCGTCTTCCAGCGCTCGGCGCCGGACGACAGGAACTGCACCGACAGGATGTCGCCGTACTGGTCGACCACCAGGCCCGGCAGGCCGTCGGCCTCGCCGTGCACCAGGCGCACGCCGTCGCTGCCCACGGCCATGCGGGCGCGCAGGTCGATCGCCGTCTCCAGCCGGCGCTCGAAGAACGCCTCGTCGATGCGCTCCGAGGCCTGGAAGCTCCAGGCCCGCACGCGGATCTGCGACTCGGGGCTGTACGCGCCCCAAGCCAGGAACGAGCCGTCGTGGCTCTCCACGCGCACGGTCTCGCCGCTGTCGCCCTTGCCCTTCTCGATGCTGCCCTGGAACACCCACGGGTGCCTCCGCAACAACGAACGTTCCTTGCCTTCGCGCAGCTTGATGATCTTCATCGCCCGATTGTCCCCTGAGCCGCTCTTCGAGTCAGTTCGGCCTGAAATAGGCTCAAGTCGGCTCTTGCAAGGCCGAAGTCGGGGTTCTACATTCCGGCTGTCGACCCGCAGAGGTCGCATGGATAAAACGGAGACAACCGACGATGAGCCGCTGGGCTTCACTGTCCGCCAATGAGCTGAGCGTGCTCGAGGGCGTGTTCTGGCTGCACGGGCCCTCGCGCGACGCGCTGTCGCAGCGGCTCGCGTTCTCGCGCACGCATGTCAACGCGGTGATCGCCGGGCTGCTGGAGCAGGGCTGGCTCGACCGCTCGGGGCAACGCGAGTCCTCCGGCGGCCGCCGCGCCGAGACCTTGTGCCTGCATCCGGCCCTGGGCGTGCTGCTGTGCGCCGACCTGGGCGCCACCAGCATCGAGGTGGCCGTGCTGTCGCTCGACCTGCAGGTGATGGCGCGCCACGGCGAGCCCATCGACGTGCGCATGGGACCCGGCCTCGTGCTGTCGCGCATCCGCGCGCTGATGCGCGAGGTGCTGCACAGCTGCAAGCTCACGCAGCGCGACGTGCTGGCCATCGGCATGGGCGTGCCCGGCCCGGTCGACTTCACCACCGGCCAACTGGTGGAGCCGCCGCTGATGCCGCAATGGGACAGCTTCTCCATCCGCGACGACCTGCGCGCCGAATACGACGCCCCGGTCTGGGTGGACAACGACGTCAACCTGATGGCGCTGGCCGAGTTGTGGCGCCTCAAGCGCGAGCTGGCCAACTTCCTGGTGGTGAAGGTGGGCACGGGCATCGGCTGCGGCGTGGTGTGCCACGGCGAGGTCTACCGCGGCGCCAACGGCTCGGCCGGCGACGTGGGCCACATCTGCGTCGACCCCGCCGGGCCGCGCTGCCACTGCGGCAACGTGGGCTGCGTGGAGACGATGGCGGGCGGCCCGGCCATCGCGCGCGAGGCCACCGCGGCGGCGCAGGCCGGCCGCAGCCCGGCACTGGCCGAGCGCCTGGCCGCTGCCGGCGTGCTCACGCCCGAGGACGTGGGCAACGCGAGCCGCGCCGGCGACGCCGCGGCCAACCGCATCGTGCAGGGCGCGGGCATGGCCATCGGCCAGATGCTGGCGTCGGTGGTGAACTTCTTCAACCCGTCGCACGTGTTCGTGGGCGGCGGGCTCACCCGCATCGGTCCGCTGTTCCTCGCGTCGCTGCGCCAGTGCGTCTATCAACGCTCGCTGGCGCTCTCCACGCGGCATCTGGAGGTGGGCTACACGCCGCTGGGCGACCAGGCCGGACTCATCGGCGCGGGCGTTCTGGCGTTGCAGGAGATCCTGCGCGGGCGCGGCAAGGTGGTGGCGGCATGAGCGCGTCCGCACGGTCGGTATCGGTGTCGTTCGACGGCGTGGTCAAGGCCTTCGGGCCGGTGCGCGTGCTGCACGGCGTGAGCTTCGACCTGGCGCCGGGCCGCGTGGTGGGCCTGCTGGGCGAGAACGGCGCCGGCAAGAGCACGCTGATGAAGATCCTGTCCGGCTACGAGTCGGCGACGGCCGGGCAGGTGACGGTGGACGGCGCGCCCGTGCGCTTCGACGGCCCGCGCGCGGCCGAGTCGCGCGGCATCGTGATGATCCACCAGGAGTTCGCGCTGGCCGAGGACCTCAGCATCGCGCAGAACGTGTTCCTGGGCCACGAGATCACGCGCTACGGCTGGCTCGACGACCGCGCGATGCGCGCCGACACGGCGCGCGTGCTGAAGATGGTGGGCCTGGACGCGTCGCCCGACACGTCCGTGCGCGACCTGATCGTGGCCGAGAAGCAGCTGGTGGAGATCGCCCGCGCGCTGCAGCGCGACGCGCGCGTGCTGGTGATGGACGAGCCCACCGCCACGCTCACGCCCGGCGAGACGGAGCGCCTGTTCGCGTTGATCGCGCAGCTGCGCGCCGACGGCGTGACGGTGGTCTACATCTCGCACAAGCTCGACGAGATCGAGCGCATCACCGACGAGGTGGTGGTGATGCGCGACGGCCGCTTCGTGGCGCGCGAGCCGACGGCGTCGCTGTCGCGCCGCCAGATGGCCAACCTGATGGTGGGCCGCGAGTTGAGCGACCTCTATCCGGCCAAGGACCCGCAGCCGCAGGTTCCGCCGCTGCTGCGCGTGCGCGGCCTCACGGTGCCGGGCTGGGCGCGCGACGTGTCGTTCGACGTCGCCCCCGGCGAGATCCTGGGCTTCGCCGGGCTGGTGGGCGCCGGCCGCACCGAGATGTTCGAGGGCCTGATGGGCCTGCGTCCACACAGCGTCGACACGCTGGAGCTCGACGGCCGGCCGCTGCGCATCCGCAATCCGCGCGAGGCCGCGCGCCAGGGCCTCGCCTACCTCAGCGAAGACCGCAAGGGCAAGGGCCTGCACGTGCACCTGCACCTGGCCGAAAACCTCACGCTGATGGCGCTGCAGCGCTACGCCACGCCGTGGCTGCATCCGGCGGCCGAGCGCGCGGCGCTGAAGGCGGCGATCGACGAGTTCGGCATCCGCACCGGCGCGCTCGACATCCCGGCGTCGTCGCTGTCGGGCGGCAACCAGCAGAAGCTGGCGCTGGCCAAGGTGCTGCATCCCGACCCGCGCGTGGTGATCCTCGACGAGCCCACGCGCGGCGTCGACGTGGGCGCCAAGCGCGACATCTATTTCCTGGTCCAGCGGCTGGCGCGTGCCGGCAAGGCCGTCGTCGTCATCTCGTCGGAGCTGATCGAGCTGATCGGCATCTGCCATCGCATCGTGGTGATGCGCGCCGGCACGCAGCAGGTGACGCTGGCCGCGGAACAACTCACCGAGGAGGCCCTCATTGCCCACGCCACCGGAATCCACTGAAATGTCCGCAGGCGCGAGCGCCGGCGCCCGCGCGCGTCATGCCTGGTCGCGGCTGCACGGGCTCGGGCCCGTGGTGGGGCTCGTCGTGCTGTGCCTCGCCGGCTTCGCGCTGAACCACGACTTCGCCACGATCGACAACGCGATGAACGTGCTCACGCGCACCGCCTTCATCGGCATCATCGCGGTGGGCATGTGCTTCGTCATCGTGAGCGGAGGCATCGACCTGTCGGTGGGCTCGATGGCCGCGCTCATCGCCGGCGGCGTCATCCTGCTGATGAACTGGCTGGGCGCGCGCCACGTGTCGCCCACGCTGGCCGTGGCCGCGGGCGCGGTGTTCGCGGTGGTGCTGGGCGCGCTGTTCGGGCTGGCGCACGGGCTGCTGATCACGCGCGGGCGCATCGAGCCGTTCATCGTGACGCTCGGCACGCTGGGCATCTTCCGGGCGACGCTCACGTGGCTGTCGGACGGCGGCGCCATCACGCTCGACAACGACCTGGCCGACGCCTACGCGCCGGTGTACTACGCGGCGTTCCTGGGCATCCCCGTGCCGGTCTGGGTGTTCCTGCTGGTGGCCGTGATCGGCGCGGCCATCCTCAACCGCACGGCCTACGGCCGCTACGTGCAGGCGGTCGGCTCCAACGAGCAGGTGGCGCGCTACGCCGCGGTCGACGTCGACTTCACCAAGATGATCACCTACGTCCTGCTGGGCGCCTGCGTGGGCATCGCCACGCTGCTGTACGTGCCGCGCCTGGGCTCGGCCTCGCCCACCACGGGACTGCTGTGGGAGCTGGAGGCGATCGCGTCGGTGATCGTGGGCGGCACCGCGCTGAAGGGCGGCTCGGGCAGCATCGTCGGCACGGTGGTGGGCGCGATCCTGCTGTCCGTCATCAGCAACATCCTCAACCTCACCAGCATCATCAGCGTGTACCTGAACGCGGCGGTGCAGGGCGGCGTGATCATCGTCGTGGCGTTCATGCAGCGCCGCAGGCGGTAGGCCCCAGGTTTTCCAGCGCGGTCATCGAGCCGCCTTTTCCGTTCCATCCACAACGACAGGAGACAACATGAAACCGATCCAACGCAGACTTGTCCTCGCGCTCGGCGCCGCCGGCCTCGCGCTGACCACGCCTTTCGCGGCGTTCGCGCAGAACAAGGTGAACCTCGGCGTGGCCATCCCGTCGGCCGACCACGGCTTCACGGGCGGCATCGTCTGGTGGGCCAACCAGGCCAAGAAGGAACTGGAGAAGAAGTATCCCGACCTCAAGGTGACGGTGAAGACCTCGAAGGACGCCGGCGAGCAGGCCAACCAGCTGCAGGACCTGGTGACGGCCAACAAGATCAACGCGCTGGTGATCTTCCCGCACGAGTCGGCCGCGCTCACCAAGCCGGTGCAGCAGGTGCACTCCAAGGGCGTGTACGTGACCGTGGTCGACCGCGGCCTCACCGACGAGACCGGCCAGGACGCCTACGTGGCCGGCGACAACACGGCGTTCGGCAGGGTGCCGGCCGAGTACATCGCCAAGGCGCTGGGCGGCAAGGGCGACATCGTGGCGATGCGCGGCATCGCCACCACGCTCGACACCGAGCGCATGGACGCTTTCAACAGCGTGCTCAAGGGCTACCCCGACCTGCACCTGCTGGACGCCAAGTACGCCAACTGGAACCGCGACGACGCGTTCAAGACGATGCAGGACTTCCTGACGCGCTTCAAGCACATCGACGCGGTGTGGGCGGCCGACGACGACATGGCCGTGGGCGTGATCAAGGCCATCGACCAGGCCAAGCGCACCGACATCAAGATCGTGTTCGGCGGCGCCGGCGCCAAGGGCATGATCAAGACGCTCAAGGACGGCACCGACCCGCGCATCCAGGCCAACGTGTCGTACTCGCCGAAGTTCATCTACGACGCCATCAAGCTCACCGCCGAGGCGCGCCTGACGGGCGAGAAGCTGCCGGCCAAGACGATCATTCCTTCGGTGCTGATCACGAAGACGAACGCCGCGGACTTCTACTTTCCCGACTCGCCGTTCTGATCCTTTCCCAGGAGGCCTTGCCATGGCACGCCCGATCACGCTTTTCACCGGCCAGTGGGCCGACCTGCCCCTGGCCGAACTGGCGCCGCTGGCCCGCAAGATGGGGTACGACGGCCTGGAGCTGGCCTGCTGGGGCGATCACTTCGACGTGCAGCGGGCGCTGGCCGAGCCCGCCTACGTGCGCGACAAGCGGGCGCTGCTGGCCGACCACGGCCTGCAGTGCCTGGCCCTCGGCAACCACCTGGTGGGCCAGGCGGTGTGCGACCTGATCGACGCGCGCCACGAGTCCATTCTTCCGGCGCGCGTGTGGGGCGACGGCGATCCCGAAGGGGTTCGCCAGCGCGCCGCGCGCGAGCTGCAGGACACCGCGCGCGCCGCCAAGGCCTTCGGCGTGAAGACGGTGACGGGCTTCACCGGCTCGTCCATCTGGCACGCCCTCTATGCGTTTCCGCCCACCACCCAGGCATTCTGGGACGCGGGCTTCGCCGACTTCGGGCGCCGTTTCACGCCCATCCTCGACACCTTCGACGAGGTGGACGTGAACTTCGCGCTCGAGGTGCATCCCACCGAGATCGCGTTCGACATCGCCACCAGCGAGCGTGCCATCGCGGCGGTGGGCGGCCACCGCCGCTTCGGCTTCAACTTCGACCCCAGCCACCTGGGCTACCAGGGCGTCGACTACATCCGTTTCATCCGCACCTTCGGGCCGCGCATCTTCAACGCGCACATGAAGGACGTGTGGTGGGGCAAGGGCGACGGCAGCGTCGGCACCTTCGGCGGGCACACGTCCTTCGGCGATCCGCGCCGCACCTGGGACTTCCGCAGCGTAGGTCGCGGGATGATCGATTTCGAGTCGCTCATCGTGGCGCTCAACGACGTTGGCTACGCCGGCCCGCTGTCCGTCGAATGGGAGGACAGCCGCATGGACCGCGTGCACGGCGCCACCGAGAGCGCCGCGTTCTGCCGCCGCCTCGATTTCGAGCCGGCCAAGGGCGCGTTCGACGCGGTCTTCGACAAGAGCCGGCAGGGCGGCATGGCCGGGAGCACGCGATGACCCGGCGCCTGCGCTACGCGATGGTGGGCGGCGGCCGCGACGCCTTCATCGGCGCCGTGCACCGGCACGCGATGGCGCTGGACGGCCGCTACGACCTGGTGGCCGGCGCGCTGTCGTCCACGCCGGAGAAGTCGCTGGCCTCGGGCCGCGACCTGGGCCTGGCCGACGACCGCAACCACGGCACCTGGCAGGCGCTGCTCGCCGCCGAGCGCGTGCGTCCGGCCGGCGAGCGCGTCGACCTCGTCGTGATCGTCACCCCAAATCATCTGCATCACGACGTGGCGCGCGCCTTCGTCGACGCCGGCTTCCACGTGGTCTGCGACAAGCCGCTGGTGCACACCGCCGCGCAGGCCGTCGAGCTGTGCGACCTGGTGGCCGCGCGCGGCACGCTGTTCGGCGTCACCTACAACTACACCGGCTACCCGATGGTGCGCGAGGCGCGGGCGCTGGTGCGTGCCGGCGCCATCGGCGCGGTGCGCAAGGTGGTGGTCGAGTACCACCAGGGCTGGCTCGCCGGGGCGCTCGAGTCGTCCGACAACAAGCAGTCGACCTGGCGCATGGATCCCGCGCGCGGCGGCCCGGCCGGCGCGATGGCCGACATCGGCTCGCATGCCGAGAACCTGGTTTCGACGGTCACCGGCTTGGCGGTGGAGAGCCTGTGCGCCGACCTGTCTTCCTTCGGCGCCGGCCGCCGTCTCGACGACGACGCGGGCCTGCTGCTGCGCTTCGCGGGCGGGGCGCGCGGCGTGATGTCGGTGTCGCAGATCGCCGCCGGCAACGAGAACGACCTGCGCCTGCGCGTGATGGGCGAGCGCGGCATGCTCGATTGGCGCCAGGAGGAACCCAACACGCTGGTGCACGCGCCCGGCGACGGCCCGCGCCGCCTCCTCACCCGCAATTCGCCCGGCCTCAGCGAGGCCGCGCGACGCGCGTGCCGCCTGCCGCCGGGGCATCCCGAGGGCTTCATCGAGGCGTTTGCCAATCTCTACATGGGCGTGGCGGACGACCTGCGCCTGCGCGAGTCGGCGGGACGCGCGGCCACGGCCGACGAGGCCGACTACCCGCGCATCGAAGATGGCGCGCGCGGCGTGCGATTCATCGAGGCGACGCTGGCCTCGGCCGCGTCGGAGCAGAAGTGGACGCCGATGCGCTGAGGGTTCAGAGGAACTGCCACCAAGGCCGCTTGTTCGCCGCAATGGGTCGCGCCCGCGAGATGGCCGGCTCGCCGTCGGGCGCGCGCTCGGCGCCCAGGCGGAAGAAGCGGTAGGTGGGCGTGAGCAGCGTTTCCCACGGGCACACGCCGAACAGCGCGTCGAGGCCGTCGTGCAGCATCCGGCCGGTGAGGTCGCGCGCCGGCACCACCACCTCGCGGTCACCCAGGAAGTACACGCGCTCCGCGTCGTCGGACGGGGCGGTGTCGGCCTCCATGTAGTGGCGGGCGCCCAGCCAGCGTTGCTCGAAGGCCAGCGGCGTGCCGCTTTCCTGCAGCGCGGGCATGTCGGGCAGGCCGCTGGTCTGCAGGCGGGTGCGGGTGCGGCGGCCGTTCTCGAACACGGCGTAGCCGTGGCTGCCGCCGCTGTCGTAGTGGCAGAAGGCCATCAGCAGCTCGGGTGCGCCCAGGGCGGCGTGCAGGCGGGCCACCTCGCGTCCGTCGTCGCGGATCAGTGGCCAGGCGAGGTCGTCGCTGCTGATGAAGCACACCTCGCCGAAGGTCTGGACCATCACGTCGGAGTGGTTGCGGATGTCGAACCGGACGGACACGGGCAGGGGAATCTCCGTCGCCGGCTCGGCGAAAACGGAGGTCATGAACGCCTCCAGATCCGGAACGGATTCGGAGATGCGAAATGCGATGCCGGCCTGTGCGATGCCCATGCTCGACAGGTTAACGGCCGGGCGGGCTCCTGGTGCGCATTGACGACCTGAAATTGAGGCGCAGTTCACGCGGCATTCCGTCACAGCTCTGCCGTGACCGGGTCACGAGAAGGGGCCAGGCCCCGTTCGGGGTCTGGCCCCGTCGCCGGGCTCTATGATCCCGCCATGCTTGCCGCCACCCCGATCCCCGACTTCCGTTCCCCTGCGTTCCTGCGCGCCCACATCGCCGACACGATGGCGTTCTACGAGGGCCGCTGCGTCGATCCCACGGGCGGGCTGTTCCAGTTCCTCAAGGACGACGGCAGCGTGTACGACGCCCGCACGCGCCACCTCGTCAGCAGCACCCGCTACGTATTCACGCACGCGATGGGCGCGCGTCATTTCGGCAACGCCGAGTGGGGCGGCATCGCCCGCCACGCGCTGGCGTTCGTCGACGACGTGCACGCGCGGCCGCAGGGCGGCTTCGCGTGGGTGCTCGATTGGCACGACGGCCGCGCCACCGTCACCGAGCCCAGCCAGCAGTGCTACGGCCTGGCCTTCGTGCTGCTGGCCCATGCGCACGCGTTGATGGCCGGCCAGGCCGACGCCGCCGAAGGCCTCGAGCGCTGCTGGCAGTTGATGGAGCAGCGGTTCTGGCAGCCCGAGCACTCGCTCTACGCCGACGAGGCCAGCGCCGACTGGGTGGTGGGCCCGTACCGCGGCCAGAACGCCAACATGCACGCCTGCGAGGCGATGCAGGCGGCGTGGCGCGCCACCAGGGATCGCAAGTACCTCGATCGCGCGATCGCGCTGTCGGAGGCGGTCACCGCGCGGCTCGGCGCGAAGTCGGCCCGCCTGCCCGACGTCGATCCGGCCTGCGCCACGCTGGTGTGGGAGCACTTCGGCGAGGACTGGTCCATCGACCCCGACTACAACCGCGGCGACCGCACCAACATCTTCCGCCCCTGGGGCTTCCAGACGGGCCACCAGACCGAATGGACGAAGCTGCTGCTGCAATTGGACCGCCTGTGTGCCGAAGCGGGCCTGGCGCCCGTGCCAGCGCGTCTCGCGCGCGCGAAGGCGTTCTTCGACGCCGCCATGCGCTTCGGCTGGGACGACACGCATGGCGGCCTGGTCTACGGCTTCGCGCCCGACGGCACGCTCCACGACGGCGACAAGTACCACTGGGTGCAGGCCGAAAGCTTCGGCGCCGCCGGGTGGCTGGCCACCGCGCTGCAGGAATCCGGCGCAGCGCCCGACGAGGTGGCGCCGTACTGGGCCTGGTACGACAGGATCTGGAACTACGCCTGGGCCCACTTCGTGGACCACCGATACGGTGCCTGGTACCGCATCCTCGCCGCCGACAACGCCAAGGTCACCGACGAGAAGAGCCCGGCCGGCAAGGTGGACTATCACGACATGGGCGCGTGCTACGACGTGCTGTCGGCGCTCCGCGCGATCGAGGGGTCTGGCATCACCGCCGTACCCGGCGGCAATGCCTGACCCCGAACGCGAGCTGCTCCGGGGCTCGGTGTCAGGCATTGCCTGCGGGTACGCAGGAGATGCCAGACACCTCCGGCATCGTGACGTCGTCGTTCAAGGCGCCAGCGGTCAATCGGCCGTCAGTTCGAGCACTTGATCGCCGGGCCCCGCCACGCAGCCCTCGGCGATGTCTTCCCACCCCCGATGCACCACCACGTGCCGGCCCGCGTGGCACAGCTCCGCGCGCGTGGAGCCGGGCACCCGGGCCTGCACGAAGGTCTCGATCGACGCCGGCATGCTCACGTTGTAGCGGTCGTGGGCCACCTCCTCGGGCGGGTGGTCGTCGTTGGCGAGCCAGGGCACGAGGTCGGGCAGCCACGTCATGGGATGCGCGCTCACGGTGAACACGGTGGGCAGGTAGCCTTGCGCGCGCATCCAGGCCTGGGCCTTCGCGCGCGCGTCCGCATCCGTGTCCGGGGACGCGTCAGGCGCGCCCCACGCGTCCGCGAGCAGCTCCATCACCCACTGGTTGCAGTTCTGGCGGAGGGTGCTGAACGGGTAGGCGTTGGCGCTGTAGCTCGTGCCCAGCACGCCCAGCGCGTGCTGCTTGTCGACGGCGGTGGCGCGCAACGTCCCGGCGTGGTCGGGCGGCAGGAAGACAAGCGAGACGTAGCCGTTGTCGGGGTCGTCGGTGCCGAGCAGGAAGCCGGTGAGGCCCTCGTCGAACACGCGCGGACGGTGATCCTCGCAGGAGTAGTACAGCTCGCGCACCGACCACGGCTTGCCGTCGTTGTCCTTCAGCGCGACGGCCTCGTGCGAGTAGCGCACGTCGAGACGATGCAGGTCGAGCCCGGAGCGCGCCACCAGCACCACGTCCTGGCCGGAGGCGGCGAGTTCGCCGCGCACCAGGGCGCCGAAGCGCAGCATCACGTCGCGCTGGTCGGCGGCGGGCTCCTTGGGGCGGTCGCACACCTCGAACGAGATCGCCCGTGCCGCCGCGGGCAGCAGCAGCAGCGCGGCGAGGGCCAGCGCCGGCAGGCCGCGGGTCAAAGCGTCACGGGCGCCATCTTCATGTCGCGGGCGACGTCGTCGGCGAGCGCCAGGAAGAACGCGGCGCGCGGCTGGTTGGCCGCGAACTCGATGCCGTACGGACGCTGCAGGGCGGTGACGATGGCGTCCTTGGCCACGTGGCCCTGGTCGGCCGCGGCGCGCGGCAGGCGCAGGTACATCTCGCCGACGGCGGCGTTGGCGGCCACGGCCTGCAGGTGCAGTTCGACCATGTCCGGCTTGCCGTCCACGGCGGCCGTGTCGATGACCTTGTAGTCACCCTGGGCCTGCTTGTTGTCGGGCGAGCTGGAGTGGCTGGAGCCGGTGATGGAGTCGGAGATGCTGCCCGACGAGCGCGACAGGCTGTCGGACGCCACCGAGGTGACCGAACTTTCGGCCAGGCACGCGAGCGGCGCGGCGCAGGCCAGCAGCGCGAGGGTGGCCAGGCTCTTGGTGAAGTGACGCATCGTGGCTCCAGGGCGGGTGGATGGGATGGGGCATTTTGCTCCAACGGCGAGCAAGACCGTCATCCTGCGACTGCGCGCAGGATGACCGGGGTAGCGTGTCGCGGGATCCTGCGACTGCGCGCAGGATGACACGCCGAAGGCGTGTCACTTGCGCTTGGCGCGCGGGTGCGCCGCGTCGTACACCTTGGCCAGGTGCTGGAAGTCGAGCCGCGTGTACACCTGCGTGGTGGCGATGCTGGCGTGGCCCAGCAGCTCCTGCACGCCGCGCAGGTCGCCGCTGGACTGCAGCAGGTGCGACGCGTAGCTGTGGCGCAGCATGTGCGGATGCACGGGCGTGGCCACGCCGGCGCGGTCGCCCTGGGCCTTCAGGCGCGAGCGCAGCTGGTTGGGCGACAGCCGGTTGCCGAGGCGGCTGACGAACAGCGCGCCGCCGTCGAGCCCGGCCACCAGCGTCGGGCGATGCAGCAGCCACGTGTTCAACGCCTCCAGCGCGGGGCCGCCCACGGGCACGCTGCGCCGCTTGGAGCCCTTGCCGAACACGTGCGCGGTGGCGTCGTCGATGTCGATCCAGCCGCCCGACTCCGCACCGGGCCCCAGGTCGAGACCCAGCAGCTCGCCCAGGCGCAGCCCGCAGCCGTACAACAGCTCGGCGATGGCGTGGTCGCGCGCGGCGAGGGCCTGGGCCTCGGGCGTGTCGTCCGCGTCGCCGCCGGCGGGCGTCTCACCCATCGCCAGCGCCACGGCCTCGTCGACGGCCAGCGCCTTGGGCAGCGGCCGCGCCGCGCGGGGAGCCCGGATGCCGTCGACCGGGTTGTGGGCCAGGCTCGTGGCGTCGGACTGCAGGCTCCACCAGCGGTAGAAGCCGCGCCAGCCCGACAGCGTGAGTGCGATGGAACGCGCGCCCAGGCCGGCGCCGTGCAGCTGCGCGGCGAAGCGCTGGATGTGCGCGCTTTGCAGCGAGGCCAGCGGCCGCTGCGCCTCGTCGGCGAGCTTCACCAGCCGCGCCAGCGCGTCGCCATAGGCGGTGAGCGTGTGCGCCGACACGCGACGCTCCACGCGCAGGTGCTCGAGGTAGCGCTCGATGGCCGGCTCGGTCATCGCAGCGGCGTCCTTATTGCTGTTGCACCAGCAGGCGCGTGAGCGCGGCGCCGGCGATGTCGCCGACCTGCGCCAGGAACTCGATGCCCATGTCGGCGGTGTAGCGCGTGGGATCGGGCGAGCCGAGCGCCAGCATGCCGAACGCCGTGTGCTGGCGATCCTGGCGCAGCGGGATCAGCGCCAGCGACATCACCGAGTCGGGATTGTCGAACCAGCCCGCCGCCTCGAAGCCCGAGTTGGCGCCGCAGTACGGGGCCACCAGGCTGGTGGCGAAGATCTTCACGTCGTCGCTCACCTCGGCGGCGCAGGGCAGGTGCGCCAGCTCGGGCGCCACGCCCCACACGCGCACGGCGGCCTGGGGAATCATGAACTGGTGCTGCAGCTCGTGCACCAGCACCGGCGACAGGCGATCGGGCTCGTGCGTCTGCATGACCGCGCGCGTCCAGCGGTGCAGGCGATCCGAGATGGCCATGTTGTCCTGGCCGTAGCGGATCATCTCCATGATCTTGCGCTCCAGGTTCTTGATGCGCTCGCGCAGCATCTCCATCTGGCGTTCCTGCAGCGACACCGCGCGCGAGCCGTGGGGGCTGGACAGCTGCACGCTGGCGAGGAGCTCGGCGTGGCGCTCGAAGAAGCCCGGCGTGTTGGCGAGGTAGCCCGCGATGTCGTCCTCGGTGATGCCCTCGGTACCGCTCGTGTTGTTCACAGTTCAATCTCTCCTTCGAATACGGTGGTGGCCGGGCCGGTGAGGAACACGCTGTCGTCGGGGCCGCCGGCCCATTCGACGGTGAGCTTGCCGCCATGCATGTCGACGTCGACCCTGGCATCGAGCCAGCCCAGGCGGATGCCGGCCACGACGGCCGCGCAGGCGCCGGTGCCGCACGCGAGGGTCTCGCCCGCGTCGCGCTCGTGCACGCGCAGGCGGACATGCGTGCGCGACACCACCTCCATGAAGCCGGCGTTGACGCGGCGCGCGAAGCCGGGGTGCAGCTCCACCCGCGGGCCCACCTGGGCGACGGGGTAGCGCTCGACGTCGTCGACGCGGGTGACCGCATGCGGGTTGCCCATCGACAGCACGGCCACGTCGACGCCGCGATCGTCGCCCGAGGCCGGCAGCAGCGGCCAGGTCTCGAAGTCGCCCACGCGGGTGGGCGCGAGGCTGCCGGCGTCGAACGGCAGGTCGGCATGCTCGAAGCGCGGCGAGTTCATGTCGACGCGCACGCGGCCGTCGGGCTGGATGATCAGCTCGAGGTCGGTGTTCATCGTCTGCACGCGGATGGTGTCGCGCGTGATCATGCCGCGATCGCGCACGTAGCGGGCGAAGCAGCGCGCGCCGTTGCCGCATTGCTCCACCTCGTCGCCGGTGTTGTTGAAGATGCGGTAGCTGAAGTCCATGCCCGGCGCGGTGGGGCGCTCGACGACCAGGATCTGGTCGGCGCCCACGCCGAAGCGGCGGTCGCCCAGGCGGCGCATTTCTTCGGCCCCCAGGGCCAGCGGCTCGCGCGTGGCGTCGAGCACGACGAAGTCGTTGCCGGCGCCTTGCATCTTGGTGAAGCGAACGCGGGTCGGGGTGGGCAGCATCGGTCAATTATCGCCGGGCAGGGCGATGTCCGCGTGACCGGTGTTGCGGGGCGCCGTCACCGATGGCATTCGGGTGGCGGCGGGACGATGTTGCGCACGTGGCGTTCCAGGATCTGCGGCAGCAGCGCCAGGATGCGCGCCTTGCCTGGAAGGACGGTGGCCGCTATGGTCCGGTGCAGCACGTCCAGGGGCAGGTCGTCGATCGCGTGCATCGACAAGGGCGCATAGCTCAGGTGCCAGGGTTCGGGCAACATGCCGCCCTGGTAGCGCGCGTACGGGCGGAAGAAGCCGTGCGCGTGGATGTGCTCGTCCAGCCAGCGGTGCAGCGGCGCGAACAGGCCGCCCTCGGCCACCTCGTCGGGCAGCAGGCGCGGCTTGTCGCCGGGCGGCATCACGGCGCCGTCGACCACGTCGATCTCGGTGCCCCACTGGTGGCGGCTGGCGCCGGGCAGGGCCGACCAGTCGAGGATGTGGGCGATGACGTCGTCCTCGCTCCAGCCGGTGCGGTCGCGCACGTGGCCGTCGATGTCGTACAGCGGCGCGCGGCCGCTGAACTTCATCTCCCAGATGCGCGATTGGGCCGCGAAGCCGCGGAACGAGCGGTAGGGACGCAGCTCGATGCCGTCGCGCGCAGCCGCGGCGCGCAGGCGCAGGAACGCGGCCGCGACGTCGGGGTGGGCGGCGAAGCGCGGCGTGTCGTGCTGGACGACGTGCGTGCGCGTGCGGCCGGTGATCTCGAGTTCGCTGAACATGCCCGCATCATGCCGCGGGCCGCACCCCGCGCCCTGTCCGTCATCCTGCGCGAAGTCGCAGGATGACACCCCCCCACTTAGCGGCCCTGTTCGACGTCGCGGATGGCGCGATCGGTCGCCTGGATCGCGGCATCGATGTGACCGATCACGCGATTGCGCAGGTCCACGGTCTGCGGGTTGGCCTCGCCCTGGGCCACGTCCTGGCGCGCCTTGCGCAGCAGCTCGGCGGCGCGGTGCAGGCGGCCGGGCCGGTCGATGCGGGCGTCTTCCTGTGGGTGGTTGCCCAGGTTCTTGCCGTCCTCGGCGGCGGCGATCTTCGCGTCGTTGATGGCGCGGTCGGTCTCGACGATGGCCACGTCTTCCTGGGTGCTGACGGCGGCGTCGCCCGCGCGGTGTTCCAGGTTCCAGCGCGCGTCGCGCAGGTCGGTGAGCGCGTGGAGGTAGGCCGGATGGTGCGGCGGCGGTGCCGGCGGCGGGGGCGCCGGGGCGACGACGCAGCCCGTGGCGGCCAGGATCAGGGGCGCGGCGACCAGCGCGGCGATGAGGCGGGGGGTGAATTTCATGGGAGCTCCGATGGTTGTGTGTACCGACAACGCGGTTGTAGCCCCTCAAGCTGACCTCGAACTCAACGGTGAGACCTGAGGAAACCCGGTCAACCGTTGCCGGGCGGGCAAAAGCGGGTAGACCCCCACGTCCGGACGACATACGCTCGGGGCAGAGACCGACCACGACGAAGACAAGATGAACGCTCCCGCAGAACTCACCACAGCCACCGCCGCCGCCGATGTCCCGCGCCGCCTGCCCATCAGGCGCCTGCGCGTGGACCTGTCCCAGGGCTTTCCCAAGCTCTGGAACGGCGGCGAGGCCTTCCGCACGCACTACATGAACGCGCTGTCGATGAGCTTTCCCGTCGGCGAGCAGTTCTTCATCGACGCGGTGAAGAAGGGCGTGACGATGCTGTCGCCCGAGCAGCAGGCCGCCTGGGCGGACGAGATCCGCGGCTTCGTGGGCCAGGAGGCCACGCACCGCTTCCTGCACGGGCAATTCAACGCCGAACTCGAGCGCCAGGGACTGAAGAACCACTGGCAGGGCTGGGCCGCGTGGCGCATCAAGAACGGCGAGAACATGCACCCCGTCAACCACGTGGCGGTGACGGCGGCCTACGAGCACTTCACGGCGGTGATGGCCACCGGCCTGCTCACGCATCCCGAGTGGCTGGACGGCGCCACGCTCGAGCTCGCGCTGCTGTGGCGTTGGCACGCGGTCGAGGAAAGCGAGCACAAGACGGTGGCGTTCGACCTGTACCGCGCGATGGGCGGCAGCGAGCGCCGGCGCCGGCTGTGGTTCGTCTACATCGCGGTGCAGTTCTTCGTCGAGTCGAGCCTGCAGACCTTCATCAACCTGTGGCGCGCCGGCAAGTGGTGGCAGCCGCGCACCTGGTGGCAGGCGGCGCGCTACCTGTTCGGGCCGCGCGGCGTGTGGGCCGCCAGCTTCTTTCCGCTGCTGCGCTACCTGCGGCGTGGCTTCCATCCGAACGACCTGGGCGACGCCGCCGAGATGGCGCAATGGCTGCAGGCGCAGCGCGACGCCTACGCCATCGTGGCGGCATAGCGCACTCACCACAGAGGCTGCCAGCCGGACGATCCACAGGGCGAGGCCGCGCGGTGGGCGACGGGCTGGCCCAGGCGCGGGCGCAAGCCGCGCGCTGAGGGCAGGCCGCGCGCGGCGCGCAGGCCGCGCGCAGGGCGGAGGGGTGAAGGACGTACCGTAAGCCGGTCATCCTGCGCGAAGTCGCAGGATCCACGCCGGCGAACGACCTACCTGGATCGCCGCCGCCATAGTCGGCGCGCAAGCCATGCCAAGGGGAGCAACACCAGCGCCCACGGAATGGCATAGGCCACGAACGTGATCGCCGAGGCCGCCGCCTGGCCCACGTCGGCGCCGAAGCGGCGCAACGAGCGGCCCATCGGCGCCAACGCCTCGCGCTCGCTGTCGCCGGTGGCGGCGATGGACACCGTCAGCGTCTCGGTGGCGATGCGCTGTTGCAAGTGAGCCCGTTCGCCCGTGGCCGACTCCAGCGTCGACTGCACCTTCGCCAGTTCCTCGTTCACGCTCATCATCGTCTTGATGTCGGTGCTGCCCTTGGCGCGCAGCGCCAGCAACGAGTCGCGGTACTCGCGCGCCATCGCCAGCTGGCGCTCGGTGTCGACGATGGGCGCGGCCAGGTCCTGCGACTCGGCCGACTCGGAGACGAGTCCGCCGTTGACGCGCAGCGTCGCCATCACGCGCGCGATGCCCGCCGGCGCCGCGCGCAGCACGAGGTTGGCGCCGGTGTTGTGCTGGCCGTTGGACAGTCCCGACTGCAGCACCACGCACTGGCTCTCCGTGTCGGCGTCGCAGGCGGCCTGGGTGGCGTTGAAGAGGGACGCGATGGCACCGGCCGCCACCTCCATTTCCACGTGCCGCTTGGTGGCCAGCGTGGCCCGGCGGCTTGCTGCAGCCGACCAGGCCTGCCAGCGCGAGAACGAGGGCGCCCGCGGCGCGTGCCCGGCCGCTCATTGCGCGCCCGGCCCAAGGCGCACCGATCGCACCAGGTCGGCCTGCGACTTTTCCAGGTCGAGCTGCGGCGACAGCAGGATCTCGGGATACGCCTCGCAGCGGGCCTGGAACGACCGCGTGCCGCGCCCGTGGAATTCCTGGCGCAGGCCGGGACGGTTGGAATCGACCTTCGCCTTGAGCTGTTCCACGGTGAGCCCCTCCTTCCGCGCCTGTTCGGACGCCTCGCCCCAGTACTTGTCGATGACCAGGAACTGGCCCTCGATCTCGTCGACGAACGCGCCGTGGTCGACCAGCCAGATGTCGTAGGCGTGGCGGTTGGCTTCCGAGGTGGCGGGAAAGGCCTCGTCGCAGATCTCCTCGATCCACTTGACGCTGCGCACGCGCACGATCAGCTCGGCGAAGTCGTGGAAGTAGTTGCCCGTGGCCTGCGTGCTGGCGCGCGCCGCGGCGAACGCGCTGGGCGCCGGCCGGGGCAGCGTGATCGTGGTGGCGGCACTGGCCGCGGGCGCGGCGGGCGCCACGGCGGCGGGCGCGCCGCCCACCGGCGTGCCCCACTCGGCACCCGAGGCCGCGGGCGCTGCCGGCTGGGCCCACGACGAGGCGGCGAAGGCAAGCAGGACCAGCGGCGAAAGACGTTTCATCGGAAGGCTCGACCGGCGGGCGCCGGCGTGTCGAAATCTTGGCCGATTCTTCCACATCGGTGTTTCAACCACGTACGGCGCGTCTCCGGGCATTCCGGCAGAATCGACTCGAGGCGTTTCCGCCCGACCGAAGGCATTCGCATGAAGACTCCGCTGCTGCTGGCCCTGGCCCTGGCCCTGGCCTCGATGGCCGCTATCGCCGCGCCGGCCACGCCGCCCGACGAGGCGCCGTCCAGGCCGATGCGTGCCGACCACCCGTTCCTGGGCGCCTGGCAGATCACCCGCCGCGACGACGACTGCGCCGAGATCTACCGCGTCGACCGCAACGGCCGCACGCTGATCACCAGCGCCGACGAGGTGGCGCAGTCGCGCTTCACGATGTCCGACCAGCCCAGCGCCAAGGGCTACTACAAGTGGGTGGACACGCTGGTCAAGGACAACGGCAGGAAGGACTGCTGGGGCCAGATCACCAAGCCCGGCAAGACCACCACGCGCTACGTGATGATGAACCCGGCGCAGGACCGCTTCATCGTGTGCACGGCCGAGGACGGGAAGCAGTGCTTCGGGCCGTTCGTGAAGCTTGCAGGCGGGGAGATTTAAGGCAGCTGTCGCCGGTGAGCGGCGTCTTTCGAGCCGCGGACCATGAATTCGTAGCCTGCGAAGACCGCGCTGGCGGTCGGCGGCTGCGTCCCGCCGGGGCTGGCTTCGGGGCGGTCTCGCCTGCGGCTCGACTTCGCTGCGCTCCTCAATGCCAGCCCCGACGGGACGCAGCCACCGCTCGCTGGCAACGGCTTGGCGGTTGGGACAAAACCAATGCTGTCGCCCGCCGCGGGGCGGAATGCCTCTGGATGTTTGGAGTTGCATCACATTTGCACTACATTGTGGGCATGAAAACCGCCACCCTGCCGGCCGTGCGTGTCGAGCCCGCGTTGAGAAGCGATGCCGAGGCGGTCCTCGACGAAGGCGAATCCCTCTCCGATTTCGTCGCCGCATGCGTTCGCGACGGCGTGGCCTGGCGGCGGACTCAGGACGCCTTCCTCGCACGCGCCCGAGACGCCGTCGAGCGATCTGAGCGTGAAGGCAGCGGGATCTCTCCGCAGGAAGCGCTGCGGCAGATGGATGTCCGGCTCGAGGCGGCGCGTCAGCGACTGGCGGAAAGCAAGCCGAGCGCGGGGCGGTGACCGTCTACCGCGTTGTCCTCGCCGAGGAGGCCACGGACGACTTGCTGCGGATCGAGGATGTCACCATCGAACGTGAATTCGCCAGCGCGACACCTGACCTCGACGTGGTGCGGCGCCTCAGAGACGCGGTTGACCGCGCACTTCGACTGCTGGAATTCTCGCCGTACTCCTGCCGCAAGGCCGCTCGCGCGGTCAACGACAAGCAGCGCGAACTCATCATCCCCTTCGGAAGCGCCGGACTCGTTGCCGCGTTTGAAGTCCGCGGCGAGGTCGTCCGCATCGGTGCCATTCGCCATCAGCTCGAGCAGGACTACCACTGATTCTCGTCGATACCTTCTGCCATTCGCCTGGTACAAGGCTTTGCAGCCGAGAGGCCCTTGTCGGCCATGAGCTGCCAGTCGCGACCGACCGGTATGGAGCAGGCTAGTACAACATCCCTGAAGTGGCTTTCATTTAGATGGGAGTGACGATAAACTTCAGACATGAGCCGTGGACGCCAAGCGCAGACGATCAAGCTATCGCGTGAAGAGCGCAAGTCGGTTGAGCTGTTGACCCGCCGAGGAACCGCGGAACAGCGCCAAGTGATGCGAGCGCGGATCGCGTTGATGGCCCATCGAGGCGATACTTCAACAGCGATCGCAAAGGCGCTTGGTGTGTCCGTTCAGACGGTCTCGCACTGGC